>JARRNY010000040.1:0-6864 GCA_037384445.1 Candidatus Thiodiazotropha sp. | reverse complement strand
CCTCGCACCGATCTCGTCGTCCAGCTGCGGTATTGGCTCAATCATCAATAGCTGGGCTATTGACTCAATCGCCAATCCGCATCTGAACAACGATCCCGGCACGATCATCGCGTTCCCGGGCCAGGCCTCTATCGGCAGCTAAGGATCCCGGGCATATCGAGACAATCAGGGATTCTATTTCTTTTTGGCTCTCTTTTTGCCAGGTTTTCTGGTGGGCTGCGAGTCTGCTGGAGAGAGTAGGGAGAGATCTAATTTTTGTCCCCTGACGAATACCCGCCGCAGGTGTTGGTAGACATCCTTCGGCATACCTGCGGGTAGTTCAACGGTGCTGTGATCTTCGAAGATCTCTATGCGACCGATTAAATTGCCGTCGAGGCCGGCCTCATTGGCGATGGCGCCGACGATCTCGCGAGGTGTGGCCTCATGCTGGGAACCAACCTCTAACCGGTAACGCTCGATGGGGAAAGAATCACTCTTTCGAGGCCGATCTTTCGGCTTTCGCCCAGATTGTTGCGGCTTTTCGCTGAATGTATCCTTGCTGTCACGCCGAGTGCTTTTTGCCGGTGAGTCCAGCTCGCTAACGATGAACGGTCGGGATTTCTGACTCAGAAAGGTCAGTGCGGCAGCGATGTCGAGTGGGCTGGTCTCCTGTTCCTTTTCGATGCGGCTGACTAATCGGTAGTAAAAATCCAGATCCTGTTCGCTTAGGGTTTCGCGCACCATTTGCACAAAGCGATCGATGCGGTGCTCGCTGAGATCATCTGCCGAGGGTAGATCGATGGCTGGTATCGGCTGGCGGGTGGTGCGCTCGATGGCTTTTAGCAGTCCCCGTTCCCGAGGTTGCACGAAGAGCAGTGCCTTGCCTTCTCGCCCGGCTCGACCCGTGCGGCCGATGCGATGTACATAGGACTCCGGGTCGTTGGGAATATCGAAGTTGACCACATGGCTGATGCGTTGCACGTCGAGACCGCGTGCAGCCACATCCGTGGCGACGATGATGTCGAGCTGTCCCGATTTGAGCCGGCTCACAGTACGCTCACGCATCGCCTGGTTCATGTCGCCGTTAAGAGCCTCGGCGGCAAAGCCGTGGGCCTCGAGTTTATCGGCAACCTCCACCGTGGCGGTCTTGGTGCGTACGAAGATGATCATGCCGTCGAAGGGTTCCACCTCCAGCAGCCGGGTCAGGGCATCCATCTTGTGGTGACGGGTCACAACGCAGTGGGACTGTGCAATGGCAGTCACTGTCTCGGTCTTGGATTTGACCTTGATCTCCACCGGCTCCTGTAGCTGTTTGCGGGCGATGCGTTTAATGGCGGCCGGCATGGTGGCGGAGAAGAGGGCGACCTGGCGCTCCGCCGGGGCCTGCTCGAAAATCCATTCGATGTCTTCGACGAAGCCCATGTTGAGCATCTCATCGGCCTCATCCAGGACCAGTGACTTCAGCCCCTCCAGGTTGAGGGACTTGCGGCGCAGATGGTCCATCACTCTGCCCGGGGTACCGACGATCACTTGCGGACGCCGTTCCAGCTGCCGCAGCTGCAGGCTCATGCTTTGGCCGCCATAGAGGGGCAATACATGAAACGAGCGAAGCCGGTTGGCGTAGCTCTTGAAAGCCTCGGCGACCTGCAGCGCCAGTTCACGGGTCGGTGTCAGTACCAGCACCTGGGGCAGGCGTGCCTGCATGTCGAGACGACTCAGCAGAGGCAGGGCAAAGGCGGCAGTCTTGCCGGTGCCGGTCTGCGCCTGGCCAAGCAGGTCGCGGCCTGCCAGCAGGTGAGGGATAGCTTCAGCCTGGATCGGTGTAGGGGCTTCGTACCCCATTTCAATCACGGTGTGCAATAGATCAGGAGCCAGATCGAGGCCGGCAAAGGATTCGGAAGTGTTGGAAACGGTCATCAGAGAGCCTGGAGTGTATGAGGAAACGGTAGGCCCGTTTCTTCGAGAGGGAAAAGCCGGACAAGTATACAGCAATCCCCGAAGATTAACGATCTCTAATGTGCTGGATCGACATGAATGCTCGCGGGCTTGACTAGACTGACCGGTCAACTATAATCACACTCCAATAACGGCAGTTGTATCGGCGTGGAGAGGTGAGTCAACCGATGACCGGTTTGACGGCCGGGATAAGTCAGATCTCTTCGAGTTGATGACCGGCTCGATCAAGGCGGCGAGTTGGCTGTTCACGGCACAGAAGAGTGGCCCATTAGATATCGAGGAGCGTGCTACCATGAATCGGGATGCTACAGTTTTAAAAACAGACAGATTTCCCTTGCGTCTCTATCCTCCCATCTGGTTTCTGCTATTTGCCGCAATGGCGCTGGTCTTGGCGTGGCTGTGGCCGCTGTCGATTGCGTTGCCCTCATTCATCCACAACTTCTCATTTCTACTGGCAGCGAGTGGCGGTGTGCTGGCGCTCTGGGCTGCGCTGCTGTTCAGGCGCCGCCAGACCACGGCCCATCCCTACGCAGTAGCCAGCGCCCTGGTCACAGGTGGTCCCTATCGCATTAGTCGCAATCCTATGTACCTGGGCTTGCTGCTGACGCTGATCGCAATGGGCTTGTGGTTGCAGAGCCTCTCGGCCCTGCTGCTGACACCACTCTTCGTGTTTGTAATCAATCGCTGCAATATCCTGCCGGAAGAGCGCCGTCTGACAGATCAATTCGGCGAGCCCTACAAGGCCTATCTGAGCCAGACTCGACGCTGGATCTGACACTGATTCTTTCTGCTCCATGCCTGAAGCTGATCAGTCAGGGGCAGTCCTTACCAAAGAAGTGGGCCAGAGAGGCCCGAGGAGAAACGCATGGCTTTAATCACGACCACCCTCCCGCAACAGGCCGAGGGCAAGATAGCGGAGATCTATCAGGAGATTGAAAGCAAATTCGGTTTTATTCCGAATGCCATCCAGCTCGACAGTATCAATCCGAACCACATGGCACGTCATTGGCAAAGCATTCAGGAGACGATCGCGCACGAAACCCTGTCAGCAAAGCTATTTACCCTGATCCGCCTGCTGGTCTCGGAGGCGACGAATTGTGAATACTGCGTGGGACTTAATGCCGGCATTTTGATGCAGGCGCACGGTATGAGTGCCGAAGAGATCGAACAGGTCAAACACTCCGTGAAGCAAGCACCTCTGGATGAGAAGGAACGGGCACTGTTAGAGTTCGTGATGAAGGGGATTGGCGACTCCAACAGCATCACGGCAGAGGATATTGAGGGTGTGAAGCAGCACGGCTGCAGTGAGCGGGAAATTTTCGACGCCATGGCGCAAGGGGCCTATCAGGTGGCAGGGGATATCATGCTTAATGCCTTCAAAGTGGAGCACGATTTCCACTAAGCGAAAGAAATCACTGAATGCTGGACCCTATGCCAGATCTGGGCATAGGGTTCAGGCTTGTGAACTATGATGAGTTCGTCACCCGACGGACGTAGTGCAGAATTCGACCTTTGAACACAGGCTGTAGTGGATCGCTATTTTCGGCCTCACTGGCCACATGGATGTAACCCAGCTCAGTCATCTGTCGCGTAAACCGGCTACTCTGACCGCGTCCCGGATCGACGATGATCACCTCACACTGCTCGTTGGCATGCTCATCGATAAAGCTGGAAAGCTGCACAGCATGTTCCCGCTCGTAGAGAAGATCACTGCCGATGATCAGGTCAAAGCGACCGAGGGTGTCGCTGTCATCGCCCCAGCCGGTGCGTTCGAAAGGGATGATCTCTCCGCGGTTGAGTTTGACGTTCTCGGAGAGGAAGCCTTCAGCTTCCGGGTGCTGATCGGTGGCGGTGATATCGGCATGCCGGGCATTGAGTACCAGACTCGCGAGACCTATACCGCAACCGACCTCCAATATCCGCTTGCCGCCCACTGCATAGCCATGCATCAGATCGGCCAGTATTCTGCCCGACTCCCATATGATGCCGAACAGTGGCCAGGTGGCGGAAGAGATGCCAAGGCTTTCTGCAATGCCCTCCACATCCTGGAACTGCTGCCTGTCCCTCAGGGTACGGACGTGTATGTCCGTGTCACCAAATTCAAGTGTTTGGTAGCGAAGGCGGAGTGGAGGCATGGGTCACCTTTTTATGGTGACCGTGCAGGGAAACGGGCGGATGGGTCACACCCCCGCCTGTGGGATCAAGTGTGACGGTCGTGTCAGACAGGTGTCACAAGATCAGATATTGGAATTTCTTTCTGATCAGCGCCTTTTGCCACCGCGGCCCTTTTTAGGCCGATCGGGACCGACACGAATCATGCTGCCGTTGTAATCGCTGTTGTCCAATGCGGAGATGGCGGCGCGGGCTTCATGCCCTTCCATATCGATGGTTGCAAAGCCGCGGCAGTCACCACTGAAAATATCCCGTGACATGGTGAATGCACGGACGACGCCGTATTGAGAGAAGAGCGCCTTGAGGGCCTCTTCCGTGGTCGATCTTGGGAGACCACGAACTGAAAGTGTAATCAATGGATTAAACCTGGGTTTGAAGTGGCGGAGAAGATGGGTGCTTGGCACTTCGGCTGCAGGAATTGCAGCCGAAGCGACAGCGACGACCCTCAGACATGGAGATGCTTGAAGGTCGAGAGCATTTTTGACTTACAACGGGGTGACGTTGTCTGCCTGAGGGCCTTTCTGCCCTGCGGTCTCGGTGAATTCGACCCGCTGGCCGTCTTCAAGAGAGCGGTGACCTTCACCTGAGATAGAGCGGTAGTGGACGAAGAGATCCTTGCCGCTCTCGCGCTCGATAAAACCAAAACCTTTAGCGCTGTCGAACCATTTGACGGTTCCTGTTTGTCTTTCTGACATCGTTACGATACCTGTGTAAATAGAGAATAAAGCCCGTTGGTGAACGGACAACCAACGCGAACTAGGTAAACACTATGAGAGGTTTTATTCAGATGTAACTCAGAGGAAACAGTGAACGTAACGCGGTATAGAGAGGACTTAGGTCGTGCAGGGCTGCAACAATACACTCATGCGGGTGAGTAAGCAAGGAACTTCGTGTGAATATCGCCCCGTAACGATCGGCACGCTATTCGGTTTTAAGTAGGCCTGCGGATATTGTTTCGATAATGGTACTGGACAGGCCACATCATTCTTGGCTTTCATGCGACAAATTTCTATGCTTCATTCTACTAGGGCCTGTCAACGGGCCGTAATAGATTCCCTATTCGAACAAGAGAACACAGTATGTTGAAATGCTTTCCACCCTGTTTGCTGCTAATTGTACTGATTGCGCCGACTGCGCTTTGGGCCGATGCACCGGAGGGTTATCCTTTTCTACCCTTCGATGAGGCCATGAGCCGGTCACAGGCGGAAAAGAGACCGATGTTCGTCTATTTTGGCCGCTATGGCTGTGGTTACTGCGAAAAGACCAATCGTGAGGCCTTTATCGATCCCGAGGTGAAACGCCGCTATATGGATCACTATGTGCTCGCCTATGTAGACTCGGAGAGCGGTAAGCGTCTGCGTCTGCCGAGTGGAGAGCGCATACCCGAGCGTGAACTGGGTACCCGCTACAATGCGCTGGTAACACCGATATTTACCTTTATGACATCCAAGGGTGACCCCCTCTATCGCATGGTCGGGGTGCAGCGTATTGAAGACCTGCTTGAGGCTGATAATAAAGTTCAGGCCGGGCTCTCTCAGGCGAGTCAGCCATGATACGTCTCCTTTGGGTGGTGGTGTTGGCTTGTCTGCCATTGTCGTTGGCTGTTGCAGCGCCCTGGGCCTTTAGCCAGGCTATCGATGTCACAGCAGCGCTACCAGGTAAGATTTTTCATCATCTCGACTCATCAGGGCGACGTAATATTGCAGCGGCTGAAGCCGGTGTTGCGGTTGCCTGGGAGGATGATCGTGATGGCGCCCCGCGTATCTATCTCGCCTACAAAGGCTATGCTGAAGAGCGGTTCACCCGGGAGCTTCAGGTCAGTGGCACTGAGGAGGCCTATGAACCAAGCCTCATCGCTCTCAGCGGTGAGCGATTCGCTATCGCCTGGGAAGAGGCGGATGCGGTCTGGCTGCGCCTGATAGAGATTGCCGACGAGCCGCGACTCGGTCCCCCGCTGAAGATCAGCCATCGACAGGGCGCACAGGCCAATATCACGCGCAACGACGATCAGGTTATCGTTCTCTGGTCGGAGCGAGAGGCGCGCTACGGACGCATCCGGGCACAATATCTCAGGGTGAAGGGAGTGAATGTATCTGCTGCAGCGGATTGTCCTATCGATGCGGAAGCACCCAGCGATGAACAGCTCTATCCCTCAGCAGCAGTTATGCAAGGCAGACTGGTAGTGGCCTGGGAGGACCGGCGTCCAAAGCACACGATCATCATGGCGGCAGCGGAAGTGAAACCGGGCGCCTGTCAATTCAGTGAACCCACTCGCATCAGCGAGAAACCAAAAGGCAGAAACCTGCCCTACGGCACTGGGCACGGTGTCTCGCGGGTCGCGATGGATAGTGTCGGCGATAAAACACTCTTTGCTGCTTGGGCCGACAAGCGTGATTTTCGCAATGGCTACGACGTATGGGGATCTCACTACAGATCCGACGCTGACGGCTTCGGCGCCAACGAGCGGGTGCAGGACGATTTTGGCGGTCTTGCAAAACAGCGGCATGCAGCGGTTGCCGGTCATAGGGGAGGGGCGCTTGTAGTAGCCTGGGATGACGAACGGGAAGGCAATACGGATCTGATGTTGAGTTGGTATGAGGAAGATGGCTGGAGTGACGATTGGCCACTGCCGGTCGCATCGGGGGCTGCTCAGCAGAGCAATCCGACCATAGTTCTCGACCCTCAGGGTAATCTCCATGCCGCTTGGATCGAGCGGGATGCAGTGGGTGGTGTGACCCGGCTGAAATATGGTTTCGG
>JARRNY010000039.1:0-24555 GCA_037384445.1 Candidatus Thiodiazotropha sp. | reverse complement strand
TGGGTCCGCCTCAGGCTACGGTGGCGGCGATGTCACCTGGACCAAGGGAGAGGTGTGGAATTTCTTCACGCAATTTTAAAGCGTCACCAGAACGGTGTTAACGCGATGAATCAGATGCGTTGACGCCTGAGACCTTGATGGGGTCAGAGTGAATTTACTCTGACCCCATTCGGTTCACACCCCGTTCGGTTCAGTTGCCGAACCCAGAAACAAGGCGCCGGGTGCTGCAATACTCAGACCTTTCTTCAGGTCGATAAGCCCTAAACTTTTCATTCTTTAGCGCCTCTGAAGGAGGGATTTGTGGTTGATGGAAACGCAACGCTTGCATTCAACAAAGAAGTTATATTTATGCAAATAGAGACCAGGCAACACCCGGAAAAGGTGTCAGAGGAAAAAGTGGAGACAGCTTCTCTTACTACCGTCATCTGCTTTCTTCTGCTTGCACTACTGCTTCTTACTGCACCACCGACAAATGCTGCGTCACTCCAAGTGGTTCCCGGCAGCCAGTGGGGCAGCGCCGGTTTGAATACAACGGTCGAGATGAAGATCTACGTGCCGGACAACGTGGTCGCAAATCCTCCTGTCCTGGTTGCCTTGCACCAATGCGGCGGAACCGGCCCCTTCTTCTTTTACGATAGCCAAAGTAATGTGTCGGCGGATCAGTACGGCTTCATTGTCATCGTCCCTTCAACCCAGGATCCCGATGGTACCTTCGGCAGGTGTTGGGACAACGGCTCACGCGAATCGCTTACCCGCTACGGTCGCGCCGACTCGGAAGCGGTAATCCGGATGGTGAAGTACACGCTCGACACCTATCACGCAAACCCCAATCGTGTTTATGCACTGGGAGGCTCGTCCGGCGCCATGATGGTGGAAACCATGCTGGGTGTGTATCCGGAGGTCTTCAAGGCAGGCGTCGGATTCGCCGGGGTCACGTGCGGGGCCGACGGGTGGTGGGATGGCAGGAATCTCATCCCGCAACAATGGGGCGATATTGTTCGCGCCATCTCTCCGGGATATTCCGGGCCCTATCCTCGTATTCAGCTATGGCACGGTACGGCGGACCCCATTGTCAGTTATAAGAACCTCGGGAACAGTGCAAAGCAATACAGCAATCTCCTCGGCTTAAACGAGACTCCGACCTCGACGACCGATGAACACCTTCTTAATGTCCAGAACACGTTCATTCATCAGGTCTGGCAGAATACCTGTGGTGATACGTTGATCGATGCCTATTCGGAGGTCGGTGGCGGCCACGGTTCGGATGCATGGAAACCGGTGTTCTGGGTTCCCTTCCTGGGTCTTGATGTCGTCGGTCCTGACGATCCCATCATGCCATGTGATGGTGACTGCAATCCCACAGCCATCACACCCTATGTACAGGTCAAGGGCGACAGCTGGCAAAAATCCGCCAGTGTGACCGTAACGTCCGGAGATCAGGTGACGTTCGGCCCGCAACCGGTCAGCAGCGGTGCATGGAGTTGGAGCGGGTGCGGCACATCCGGCAGCTCACGCGAACAAACGATTTCTCCGACAGGCTCCTGTACTGCTACGGCCACCTATACCAATTCCTGCGGCACGCAAAGCACACAGGATTTTACTGTTAATGTAAATCAGGATTCGACTCCGAATCCGCCTCCAAGTGCTCTCGCAATTGAAAACGGCAGATACAACATCGTATCTTCGTTAAGTGGTCTCTATTTGGATGTTTACGGTGCACGGATGGACGATGGTACGAATGTCATCCAATACCCCAATAACGGCGGAACAAACCAACAGTTTGACATTGAAGCGCTGGGGGACGGCACTTATTCCATTCGCGCTGCCCACAGCGGCAAGGCAGTGGAGGTAGCCCAAGGGAATGCCAACGATGGAGCCGAATTGCGTCAAGGGACCTATACCGGTGGTCAAAATCAACGCTGGCGTATTGATGATGTCGGCGATGGCGTCTATTCCATTACCTCGGCCTTAAGCGATAAGGTGATCGACGTTTGGGAAATGAACACCTCTGCGGGGGGCGAGATCAAGCTTTATGGATGGTGGGGTGGGTCAAATCAACGGTGGTCCTTTGTAAAGGTTAGGTGATACCCCGAACCCGGAGCCGAATCCGGAAACAAGCGGCGGTGGTTGGAACAATCCAACCCCTGCTTCAGGTCGACAAGCGCAAGCATGGGATCAGGTCTTGCCTTTGCGTGCGCTTCATTCAGTTAGAAGTTAAACGGCACGGCTAGCCGGAATGTTTCACCCGGGATCTTCGTTCTGCTGTCGGATTTACCATTGAGTCAATCGCCAAGCTTTTGTTGATTGAGTAAATACCGCAACTGGACGACGAGATCGATGCGAGGCCTTGATCAGCATGGGTCGGTTACACTTTGTAGATTGCTTCACTGTTGTCCCACTTAGTTGGAGTGAGGGGGTATGAAAAAGCTAACGCTTTGATTTTCTGATCCCCTCATCCTCTCCTTCTCCCTGTGGGAGAAGGCATGCACGAAATTCGCTTCTCAAGTCCCTCAACTTTCGTGAACGCTCTAAAGTCAGGCAATACAGATGCTTTGCTGCAGGCAGGTACACTTCGACTGAAGACGACATATTTAGTTGCCGGGTTAATGATGCCTGTTCGGTAGAATGATAGACCCGCCGAATGGCGAGTTAATCATTTGTACCCCTGGTGCAAGCTCCCGTGGCTTTTGGCACGCACCGCGCTGGTGCGCCACCCAATCTATCATCTCCATTCTGCATAACGAACCCAGTTCACTGATCAATTTTTCTGACACCTGCCCCGTAGGGTTAAAGCCTACTACTTTTTCATACTTTTCTATCGCTATCTTTGTCTGCTCGCCTATTTGACCATCCACTGGCCCTGGACTGTACCCCAGATCAGTTAGTCTCTGTTGTACATATCGGATTTTGTCGAATAGTGAACCTTTATCCGCACCAGCGGCAAGCAATGATTCCACAATGTTACTATGCTCATAATATGAGGCTTCTCTCAGTGCAGTATGGCCGTTTGTTGCTTTGGCATTGATATCTGCACCAGCACGAATTAAATGCCCTACTACACTTCGATGCCCGTTCTTGGCGGCGATGATCAGTGCTGTCGCACCACTACTATTCCTTACATTTACGTCCACTCCCGCACGAATCAAATGGTCTGCCACATCGATATTTCCTTCCTTTGATGCCAGCATCAGTGCCGTGCTGCCATCATCATTTTGTGCATTTATGTCCGCTCCTGCCAGTATCAGAGCTTTAACCACATCACTGTTACCCCTCTGCGAAGCGTACATCAAGGCGGTTGCATTATGCTTGTTCTTTATGTCTGCCTTGGCCCCTGCCGCAAGTAATACACTGACCACATCGATGTCTCCTGATTCGGCAGCCACCATCAAAGCTGTGTTATTTTCGTCGCTTTTTGCGTCAATGTTCGCTCCAGCATCGAGCAGTTTATTTACAACCGTGACATGTCCCATTTTCGCAGCAACCATCAATGATGTTTCCTTCCTAACACTCATGGCATTCACATCTGCACCGGCATCTATAAGAGCTTGAACTATGTCTCCGTTGCCAATATGCGATGCCAACATCAGCGCAGTTTTTTCTCCATCAGTTGTCGCGTTGACATCCACCCCGTAAGCAAGTACTTGAGACACTTGAGACAGGTCACTATCCACTACAGCTTCCAGTAATTTTTCATGTTTATTTGCAACTGATTCGGCTTCTTTCAATAATTTAGCCGCCGTCGTATGTCCTTTACTCTTGGCGTGCATGTACGCGGTCGCACCTTTGATTGTCTCTGCTTTAACATTGGCGCCAGCCTCCAGTAGTGTCGCAACTATCTGATCGTAACCTTTATCTGCGGCAACGATGAGGGCGGTTTCATTTGACGGCCCTGTTGCATTTACATCTGCCCCCGATGCCAGCAGGATTTCTATGACCTTGCCATGCCCCTTCAATGAGGCCAACATTAAAGCTGTAACTCCCTTGTCAGCGCTCATGTTAACGTCAGCTCCCGACTGGATCAGCTTATTCACAATCTCTTCGTGGCCCCCTCTCGAAGCAAGCATAAGCGCCGTCCAACCATTGCGCTTTTGCGCATCAGGGTCAGCTCCTGCCTTGAGAAGAGTCAGAACCACTTCGAGATGCCCCTTATCTGATGCAACTATCAAGGCTGTCTCTTCACCAACAATCTTTACATTGACGTTAGCACCCGCGTTCAGCAACGCCTTTACAATGTCGTTATGGCCTTTCAGTGATGCCAGCGCTAGGGCATTAATGCCGTTGTTTGTCATCAAGTCAGTTTCGGCTCCAACGCGCAGAAGACTATCCACCACCTCGCTATAGCCGTTGCGTGAGGCATACATCAGCGCTGTCGAGCCGTCATTTGCCTTCACATCAGGATCGGCGCCTGCTCGAAGCAGTTCACCTACCGCTTCTGCCTTACCGTGGTACGCTGCAATAATTAAGGCGGTCGCCCCTCTTTCGTATCTTGCATTAACATCAGCACCATCGCTAAGGAATGATCTTATCTGTGACAGATTTCCAACCTTGGCTGCTTGGGTCATGGAGGTGGAGCAACCAGAGACTATCAGGCAAAACACCACGATATTCACAGAATAAAATACGTGTTTGAGTATATTCATAATTTGCTCCCCACCAGACTACCGCTCAAAACATATGGGATAGGTTTGACAATTATTTTCAATGACCTGAGTCATTTAAATCCCGGAAACCTAAGTAGTGCTACCGGGACCTTCGAGAGTAGTAAAGTGAGGCAGGAGGAGCGCGGTGTTTTTGTTTTTCCTTTGTGGCAGTTCTTTTGCGAGCCTTCGCTGTTGTGCGCTTCGGTTAGAAGTTAAACGGCACGGCTAGCCGGAATGTTTCACCCGGGATCACGATGGTCGTGCCGGGATCTTCGTTCTGCTGTCGGATTTACCATTGAGTCAATCGGCCGTTTTTTGGAACGGGACGCCAGGAATAGTTATCTTTTCGGTGATGCGGTAGAGAAGACCAGATGGCTCGGAATTCTCTGAATGATACATGGAGTATCTACTTCTCTTCCTCAATCCCATACCGGCGCATTTTCTCCCACAGGCTCTTGCGACTTATACCAAGACTGTTCGCACTTTCCGCGATACGCCATTCGTGCAGCTGGAGGGTTTCAACCAGTAGTGTGCGTTCATAACGCTCAATGGCATCCTTTAGAAGCACTTGTTCATTCACGCTTGGGGGTTGCTCATTGAGTGCCCCGAACTCTTTGGGGCCGATGACCTCCTGAGCTGACAGAATGCAGGCGCGCTCAACGGCGTTTGCCAACTCTCTCAGGTTGCCGCTCCAGGGATGTTGTTCCAGATATCGCTCCGTCACCGGCAGCAACAATCGGCGTTCACCTCGCTTGCGGGTAAAACGGTTGACGATTTGATACGCCAGCCAGCCGATATCCTCCTTGCGTTCGCGCAGTGGCGGGATATGCACATGCGCCACATTGATTCTGAAGTATAGGTCTTCCCTGAAAGTGCCCTCGGAGACCATCTTTTTCAGATCGCGGTTGGTGGCGTATATCAATCGTGTATTAAACGGCATCGTGCGTTCGCTGCCGATTCGTTGAACGGTCCGCTCCTGGATGGTGCGCAACAGTTTCGCCTGCATGCGGGGCGACATCTCGCCGATCTCATCGAGGAAAAGTATGCCGCTATCGGCCTGTTCGAATACCCCCCGGCGTGAGCGCATGGCGCCTGTAAAAGCGCCTTTTTCATGGCCGAAGAGTTCGGTCTCCAGCAGGTCTTCGGGTAGCGCGGCACAATTCAGAGCGACGAAGGGACGGTTGCCACTGCGGTCGATTCTCGATGATAGATAGCGTGCGGCATACTCCTTTCCAACGCCGGTTTCACCGGTAATAAGGATGTCCACGTCATGATCGGCCAGGCGGTCCAGTAGCGCCTTGATCTGACGCATCTGCGGCGAGACACCGAGTTCCGTTTCATGAGACTCCGCCATGCCGAACAGGAGCGGTGCGATCTGTCTGAGTTTTGAGAGCAACTCGTCAATGTCGAAGGGTTTCGTAATGTAGTCGCTGGCGCCGAGCTTAAGCAGATTCACCGCCTGATTGATGGTGCCGTAGCCGGTAATGAAGATGGTGGGTGGCGGTGTCTTGTTGGATTGCAGCAAGCGGTTGTAGAGTTCCTCCCCGCTCAATTCCGGCATCCGGATATCGGAGATCAGCGCGGCATAGGACTGATCTTCCAGGGAAGCCAGCGCTTCCAGCGCGTTGTCGAAGCAATCACAGGCGATCTCTTCCAACTTGAAGCGCTGGCATAGGGATGCACGCATGATGTCGTCATCCTCAACCAGACAAAGACGCTGCATACTTCTCCCCTGTTTCGACTGGAACCGGCAGCTCTACCGTAAAGGTGGTTTTGCCATCAATGTATTGAACGTCGATGCTGCCGTTCATCTGTAGTATCAGTTGATAAGTTACCCAGAGCCCGAGACCGTTGCCGAGCGCTTCGTCTGAAAAGGGTTCGAACAATCGGTTCAGGCGATCACGGGAGATCTCCGTGCCTTCATTATGCACAGCTATGGAAAAGGTGTCTCCGTCGATCCCGACCCGACAGGCGACGGTGCCCTCCTCCTCAGTCGCTTGGATAGCGTTCAGTGACAGGTTAATCAGGATCTGTCTGATTGGTGTTGAGGGCAGTGGCATGGATCGGGTGAGTCCGTTGGACCATTCGAGATCGATCCGCTTGCGATTGACATCCACCAACAGCAGTTTCCTGATATCCTCGATGTCCTGCGGTGTGAGTGGATGGCTGCGGGGATTGGCCTCAACCAGCAGCGCGGATACGGTTTCACGAATCTGCTGTAATCCGCGTTCAAGCAGCGCCAGTGTCTCCTTGCCAAGATCGTCCGTATCGCTGTAGCGGCGGAAGGTGTTCAGCGCGTTTAACATGCCGCCCAGGGGATTGTTGATTTCATGGGCGACACCTGCGGCCAGTCTGCCGACGGCAGCGAGGCGTTCCGAGGCCAGCATCTTTTTTTCCATCTGATCTTTTTCGACCAGCTCTTTCAGCATCTGCTGAAAGCTCACACCGAGACGACCTATCTCATCCTTGCCCTGGCGGAGTGTGCAGACGATCTCTCCCGGTTGCTCGCGCCCCACCTTGCCCATGCAGTTGGCCAACTGCCCGAGGGGCGCCACCATGCGGTTGCCCAGATACCAACCCAACGGCAGTAGAAAGGCGGTTACTGCCAGCGCTGAGTAAATGACCCTCTTCACGATGGAATAGAACCGAGGCAGAAAAAGCGCTCGGTCATAGCCGACTATCAGCGTGCCTATAGCCACACCGTCGCTCATCATCGGCAAGATGACGTAGAGCCGCTGATCTCCCGCATGTTCGTAGGGCCGTGGCTTGAGATCGCCCGTCAACTTGAGCACCTCCGCCTCAACCCGGGCGAGCTCCGCCCCATGGACTCGTAAGGGTGTTGTCACCTGCAGCTCTTTGGGTTTGTTGGAGACATAGATTCTTCCGTCCCCGTCGATCACCGCCAGCAACCTTGACGAGGATTCACTCGGCCAGCCCTCCGCTGCCTGAACCAGGCGATAGGCGCTCCAGAGATCGTCATGCAGAATCGCATTGGGCAGGCTGTTAGACAGAACATTGCCGATCTCTATGGCATTGTGGAAGACATCTTTCCTCAGATCTTCATAGGCCCGCCATGTCAGGGCCAGGGTCACCACACTGACCGTGAGAAGGATAACCGCTGTCAGGGTCAGCGGTACCTTGATGCGATAACTGATATCACCGAGTTTCACCGGATGCCTCCATTATCCTGACGGATTCAGCGATGCTGTCGAATAAGGCATCGTTGCCGCGGACAAAACCGTCCAGGTTGAGTTTCTTGAGTAGCGTTCTTCCCTCGTTATCCTCAGCCATCCCCAGGAAAGCCTGGCGAAGTTGTTTAACCTGTAGCTCGTCGAGATTTTTCTTCACCACCAGTGGCGGAAAACCGAAGTATGGTGACTTGGAGACAACCCGGGTTCTTCGCGTCAACTCGGGTTCGTTGAGTGCCAGCGTCTCCCAGACGTAACCGTCGACAGCGCCACCATCGGCAACCCCCTCGGAAACCGCCTTGACCACCTCACGATGCGACCAGGTGAAGAAGCTCTTGGCGAAAAAGTGCCGCAGTTGAACGCCCTCGTTGAGCAGCCAGACCTGTGGATAGAGATAGCCGGAATTGGAGTCCGGGTCCGAATAGGCAAACACTTTCTGTTTCAGATCGAGCAGACTTTGGGTCTGATCGTCGCCCGCTGGAACGATAAGGTAGGACTGGTATTTGGGTTCGCTGTGAAACACCGGAACCGCGAGCAGTTCGACCTCCTTCCGGTGTACCACATAGGGATAGCCGCACAACCAAGCTGCATCGAGTTCTCCCGTCAATAGCAGATCGATCACCTCGCGGTAGGTTTGACGTTGAATGAAAGAGACTGAGACGCCGAGCTGCTCTTCGAAATAGAGTTGCCAGGTCTTCAGAAAAGAGGTTCTGTCGATAAGCATCACCGGAGTCAGACCGATGCGGTAACCCCGCTCAGGCTTCACCTCGGCTTGCGCAGCAAGGCACCGCATTCCGATGAATAACAGGATCAGTGCGATGATGCTGAAAGCGAATGACCGATTGCGGCGGTTAAGCATTTATCGAGTTTGTCTTGAATATCGGCAGATAGTCGGGGCTTGCCCCACCGGTGAATCCAAATTGAGTCTCTCCAGGCCTCATCGACTTTCCCCTATTTCAACAGGGAGTGCAAATCGCTTCCGATCCAGTTCCACCTGCCGGGGATCGGGCGCATCCAGCGGACCGGGCCGGAAGCGATAGATCAATCTGGCCTCGATTACCCTGACCCCGCTTGTATCCTGCAACGGGATTTCGATCACTTTGCCGGAGCCCGGGGGAAGTGTCTCATCCTGCCATCCCTGTGTGAGATCGTGATACCAGCCGAATCGGAAAACTGACCTTGCCAGCCGCCGCCCATCTTGTGCGAAGGTATCAAGCAGCAGCCAAACAGAGCGGCCCGTCGTGCCGCCCGGTAGAGCGTGACCCGCGCGATGGTTGATCCCTATCAAGACTGTATCACCCCCCTCATCCCGTCTCAGGGAGAGGCGCAAACGAGCGACGCCCTGCAGAAAACCGCGCCGCTGCGGCCCTGCGAAATCGTGACTGTCCTCCGCTTGCGCAAGATGGCAATCCAGGCACTGCTCACCCCGCCTTGCAGCCGGTGACTGCCGATAGCTCCGCACCGTCAGCTCGCCCGGGGCGTCATGGCAGCGGGCGCAAACCTGCGGCGTCTGGAGCTTGGGATAGGGATGGCCCGCGTTGCCGTGGCAGTCGCGGCAATTCACCCCCTTGCCACCACTCGGGGCGTGGCATGCAAGACAGCGTTCCACCCTCCCCTTGTCCGCCCACTCCTGAAGGAAGTCGGGGGTACGCGCGGCAATGGCCATCCGGCTGCGCTGGAAGCTTTTCTGTTCCTGTTGATGGCAGTCGGGACAATGTGAGGGCTCTCCCGCTCCGGGAGGCTCCGAGTTCGGTTCTGAGGCTAGCACTCCCGGCAGCCACATCAGCCATATCAGCCACAGTAACCACCTCATTCGAAAACCTGTGCGGGCTCACCTCCTTCGCACAGGCCTCTGGGGATCAGAAAGGGAACCCGTCCTGGTTGCGCATAGGCGGCGTCCGGTTGCACGATGGAGCCTCCCGCTTCGCTCCAGGCGCTCATGCCGCCCGTCAGCAGCCACACCGGGTGGCCCGCGTCGGCGAGCCTGGCTATCCAGGTCGCAAGCCGCTCGGGATCGAGGATATCCGGAGTGAGCAACACCACCGGATCCCTGCTGTGATCCGGCAGATAGCCCATCGGATCGCTGCCGGTATCGAATGCCCCCGGCAAGGTTCCCTTCAGATAGGCTGGGCGCCCGCGCACATCGAGTACCAGCGGCGGATCCGGCGAATCCAGCCAGGCCATCAGCTGCAGCGCACTGATGGTGTTGGATGCCGGCGAGCCTGCGGTCACAGGCGCTGCTAACAGGAGGAACATGACGCCAGCGATATGGTTCAAGGCGCCTCCTGATCTACCTTCCGAGGGGTGAATGTCATGGGGACGGCTTCGGGGCGCGGCGGCTCCGCTACCAGCGCCTCGGACAAGGTCGCGAGGGAGCAGGCCTGCGCCACCGCGGCATCGACGATCACGGCCGAGGCGCCGCCCACTCTGGCCAGATTGCGCAGATGACCGGCATCGCCGACACCACCGGAGAGCCAGACAGCCAAATCACCTCGTTCTGTCTTCTCCAACAGATCCAGATCCAGACCTTTACCACGGGACGCCGCCTTGGGCGAGTTGAGCCACAGATCATCGAAACCCAGCGCCGTCACCCGATCCAAAACGGCTTCGAGAGAGATCCCCGCCACCTGCCAACCCTTGATGGCGGTGGTGTCGGGCATATAGAAGGAAAAGCCCTCGCCCACCGCAGGTCCGGAAAAGCGGTAGCTCACCTGGGCGCGGGAGACACTCAAACGCGGGATCCAGTGGAGTTGTGGATGAAGATCCCGTAACCGGGCCGTGGTTTCGATCCCCCGGTCGCAGACCCATTGGCCGGGAATCTCCCCCCAGGGATGGTCCCGTTCAGGGTCTCCGTTCAGTAATATCGCCCGTTCCACAGGCATGGACTCGAACTGACGGGGCGTGCATCGGTCAGGGTCCAGCACCAGTGCGTCGGCACCCTGCAGCCAGGCGAAGGATGCCGGGGTGTCATCGGCCGGTGTCTGCCGCTGCTCCACGTAGAGCTGGATGGGCTGGTTAATACTCATACTTGCTACCTCTTCAGCCTAGGTTCAATCGTGCAAAAGGTTTTCCCAGAACATCTCGTGCTCCGCCCTGGCCCGTTTATCTGCGTCTCGCCGCCTGAACGCCCGCTCCCGCTTGAGCGCAGCTTCGACCTCCACCGCGAGCGTGGCGAAGGCCGCTGATGCCGCCCCCTCAGAGCGTGAGACGACCAGGGGCTCTCCCCGATCGGCACACTTCTGTCCCTCGGGATCAAGCGGAATACCGCCGAGATATTTCACATGTTTGCGTACCGCGAGAGCCTCGACGGCACCCTGGGGGAAGAGCCTCTGAGCCTCGCCGCAACAGGGGCAGATATAGTGCTCCATGTTCTCGATCAGACCGAACACCGGAATGTCGAGATCGTGCAGCAGGGCAACTCCGCGGGCGGCATCCACGGTCGACATCTGCTGCGGGGTGGTCACCAACAGGGCCCCCGAGAGAGGAATCTGCTCGAGAATGGTCAGCGCCACGTCACCGGTGCCCGGTGGCATATCGACCAGCAGGATATCCAGCTCAGGCCAGGCTAGCTCGCGGAACATCTGCACCAGGGCCTGGGCCACCAGCGGACCCTTCCAGACCAGCCCCGCCTCCGGTGGCAGCACATTGCCGATGGAGACAGCCCAGACGCCATGGTTGCGTGCCGGTATGGCGCGACCTTCGGCGTCGACTGGCAGCTCGCCATCGGTACCCAGCATGCGGGTGATGGAGGGTCCATAGAGATCAGCGTCCAGGATACCGACCCGCTTGCCGAGGCGTTCCAGGGCACAGGCCAGGTTGACGGTGACGGTGGATTTGCCCACTCCCCCCTTGCCGCTCGCCACCAGTACGATATCGCCGATGCCCGTGACGGGCTCCTGGGGTTCGGCATACCAAGGCTGTGCGGGGGGCTGGCCTAGCTTGACTGGGATGGGGAATTCACTGGGTGCTTTCATGAGATTGCTGCCTCCGCTTCCAGTTTCAACGCGCAGGCGAGTTGTCTGGCCAGTTGGTGAAAAGGCGCTCCTGAGCCGGTTTCCTGTAGGGCTGCCGGTTGGCCATTGTCGGATCCCACCGCAACCTCAGGAATAAACGGCAGACTGGCCAGTAGCGGCAGCCCGGTCTGATCCGCCAGTTCAGCCGCGCCTCCACTGCCGAACAGGGCGCCTGTATGACCACACTTACGGCATTGGAAGCCGGTCATGTTCTCTACCAGGCCTAGGCAGGGCACCGCCAGGTCGGCGAACATCTCAAGCCCCCGGCGTACGTCGTCCACCGAGACCTGGCCGGGTGCGGTGACAGCGATCACCCCAGAGAGCGCCACCTGGCTGGCTACCGCCAGATGGACATCCGAGGTGCCCGGGGGCAGATCCACCAGCAACAGGTCAAGCTCACCCCAGGCCACGTCGTGAAACAGCTGTGGCAGTCCCTCGTCGATGAGGGAACCGCGCCAGATCAGAGCCTGCTCCTCGGGCAGCAGCAGACCGAGGGAGATCATGCGTACCCCATGGGCCGTTTTCGGCTGGATTTGGTCTCCGCTTTCGGTTGTTTCGGCTCGTCCGCCGGTTCCCAGGAGGGTCGGCGCAGAGGGGCCGTAGACGTCGGCATCCAGCAGGCCCACCGCAAATCCCTGCGCGGCGAGCGCGACCGCCAGATTCGCGGTCAAAGTCGATTTACCCACCCCGCCCTTGCCGCTGTGCACTGCCACCACATGGCGGATGCCCGGCAACGAGGCGTGCCTGGCAGTCGATCGCGGGCGCGGCTTGACCACCGCACGCTCCACCCCGGGCAGCCCCTCCACCAACGGTGTGAGGGTTTCGGCCAGCACGTCCAGGTCATCTTCCGGGATCCGCGCGGGGTCGAGCAGTACCCGTACTGCGCCTCCGGTGGCGACCACATTGAAGACCTGTCCCGCGCTGACCACGTCGGGGCCGTTCTCGCCAATGCGAACCTGGCGCAGACGCTCCAGAACCTGCTCCTCCAGAGACGCCATTTCGGCTTGCAACGCATTTATGGACATACGAATCGTTCTCTTAAATAAGTTTCTATCATCACCGCCTCCTGTTCGCTGATCACCTCGTCAGCACCGTGCTCCCGTCGCATGACCCCAACGATAGCGGGTCGCAGCGACGGGGCGAACTCGCAAAGCCGCTGCCGACGCAATTCGTGGCAGCCCGAACAGCGGACCTGGAACAGGTCATCCGGCGTACGCGGCTGGCGCCACCAGATCCACACCAGCAGGCCGCTCAATATGACGATGCCAATCAGGCTAGCCTGAAAGCATCTCGAGCCAGGCTTCATCCAGTTCCTGTTCGTTGTTGCAGACAGGACAGAGATCGCTCTCTGTATCCATGGGCAGAAATGGATTCCCGCACTGTCGGCAAGGTTGCTGACTGACTGAGAACAGCGTCTCGCGTCCCGCCTTCAGGTCTTTAATGTCGCGCAATGGTTCGGGAAGCACGGCTCGTTCGGGGCAGATACGTTCGCATAGACCGCAATCCGTGCAGACGGCGGGATCGAAGCTCAGCTGACGATATTGCGCCGAGACACTGGCATGCAGGGCGCCGGTGGGGCAGCGCTCGGCGCAGCTCAGGCAGGCGCTGCAATCTTCGCTGACTTGGCGCCGCATAAACGGTAGCGGCTGGCTTGCCCGCCAGGGCACATGTTCTGCACGCGCTATCAGCGCCTGCTGGTAGGCCGATGCCCTTTGCGCATAGCCGTTGGTCTGATAAAAAGGCAATGCTTCTCCATCCTCCTCCTCGCGGGAGAGGCCGGGTAGCAGCCAATCCGCCGCCTGGGTCATGCCTTTGGCGCCGCCGAAACGCAGAAAGGCGCGGCGGTCCATGTGCGGCTGATCCTGATAGTCGCGCCGGTCCGAAGCGTTGTCGCAGACGGCGGGGGGATCGAGGTCGAGGCTGGGCGCCTCTTCGCCGAGCCACTGCGCCAACCGGGCTATGACCGAATGGATATGCGCGCGGGCGTCACCGTGGCGGCAGTCGGCGCAGCGATTCAACCCATGCAGGCGCAGTTGCGTCACTCCGTCACCTCGCGCAGCTGCCAATAAGCGGGCATCCAGCACAGTGTGGCAGGGAATGACGACGCCTCCTCCACCATCCTCGCTGATCCGGCAGTGCAGATCTGTCAGTCCGCTTGCGCTCAACGCCTGCAGGAACCGTTCAGGCAGGAAGGCAGTTGAACGCAGAGCGCCGGCGGAACAGCTCGGCAGGCAGCTGTTACAGCCTGTGCAGCGTGTTTCATCTACATCCACGCTGTCCGGCGTCAGTTCCAATGCGTCCGCCGGGCAGATGTCGCGGCAGGCCGAGCAGTGCATCAGCCTGCCTCGCAGGTTGAGGCAGAGCTCCTCCTCTACGATCAGCTCAGCGAGGCCGAGAAGATTTCCAGCTTGCTTGCGGTCGCTCAACTGCACTGCGCGGTTCCATCTGTGGTGTGCTCTTCGATCCCGCTCGGCTGTAGCTTGCGACCCAGCCAATGGGTTAGCGCCACGGCGGTGACCATGTTGCTGGCAAGAGGCACGTTGTTGAGGTCGCAGGCGCGGTAGTAGGGGGTGATGTCCGGTTCGTCGAAAGCCGGATTTTCCGCATCACGAATGAAATAGACCGCCCTCACCGTATGGGTGCAGACCAGGCCGCAGAGCTGGATCTCGCCACCCTTGCGTCCGGAGAAGAGATGGGTCACCTCCAGGCCAAGTTCCCGCTCGATGAACTCCCCGGTTTCCGTCGTCGCCAGCAGCCGGTAGGCCTCGAAGACAGGCCGCTGGCTTTTCATGAGCTTGATTAGCTCGGGTAACTTGCGTTCGTGGGCGATGAGAATGAGGGTCTTGCCGGCGCCTGCCATTCGGGTTACCTCGCTGTATGGAGCGGATTCTCGACCGCCAGGGCGCTACCCGCTAGGGATTGGTCCGCCGATATGAGTTGCTTATAGAGTCTCAGGTGGCCGGCCGCCAGACGGTCCAGGGAACCAAAGGGATCGTCTCGCGCATCGAGCTCTTGTTTCGCTGCCTTAAGCCAGTCCGTCTGTTTCAGTCGATCGATCATCGCCGAGGGATCCTCATGGCAGAAGGTGACGCCGTGCAATCCTTCACGGAAATCAGCCCCTTTCACCTGATCGGATTTCAAAACAGGCAGGTGCAGAGCCGCGGCGAGATCAAGTAAGGGGCTCTTGCATTGCCGGGTGTAGGGCATCAGCAGCAAATCGGCGTCACGGAACAGAACGGCGACCTCGTCGGGCGGCACGTAGCGGTCGAGCACGCTGATGCGCATCGCCGCTCTGGCCTTCGAAACCGCTTCGCCTGATATGCCATGCATGACATTCTCGCCGGCGATCAGGAGATGCATCGATTCGGGCCACTCTTCCCCGGCAATGACCTTAAGCAAGCCATTCAGTCCCTTTCGGGGGCTGCCATGACCGAAAAAGAGCAACCGTCGCTGCTCTCCGGAGAAGCGTGGCAAGGGCGAGTCTATATCACGTTCCTGAGTCTGCATGGCGAGGAAATTAGGGCTGCCGGGGAGATGTGCCACCCGTTCCCTGGGGGTATCTAACAACTCTTCCAAGGCCCAGGCGATGTGGACGTCACGCGCCACCACCTGGTCCATGGCGCGGTAGAGCATCCGGTAGACCGGCATCAGCAGCCAGCGGCGCTCATGGGGCAGAATGTTGTGAGGGGTATAAACGACTCGTACCCCCCTTTTTTGTGCCCAACGAACAAAATGTAAGGCATGAATCGGATTGTCGACCCATTGCAGGTGGACCACATCTGGTTTCATCTCCCTGATGTAAGCCCGGACGCAGCGCCAGGCCCGCCAGCCGATTTCCAGGCAGGCACGCTTCGTATAGGGAACCGGCCAGTTCCAGAGCTCGTCCCAGCGTCCAGTCAACAGGCTGACCTCGCTGCCTGCCCGCTGTAGGCCGAGGCCCAGTGCATGGGAGTAGTGGCTGAGGAAACCTCGGCCGGAGCCTTCTATCAGAAGTACGCGCATCAGAGCCCCGAGGCCTTGCGGAAGTCGGCGTCGTAGTCGAGACGCTTGGGTTCGCGTCGGTTCAGCTCGGCCAGATCACGCAGGCGACGGCGGTCTACAAACTGGGAGAGTTCGCTCCAGAGCAGTGACTCAGTCAGGCTTAGGACAGTCTTGTAAAAGGGGTGCATCGCTGCCTCGGCGGCGCGCTGGCACCAACCCGGTCCCCAGCTTCCTAACTGGTCGAGCAGAAAGCGTTCCCGCCGGTCTCTAAGCTCATCGGAGCGTTCCAACTCAGTGATGGCCAGTGCGTCTGCCTCCGCCTCGGCCAGCAGGCCACAAAAGCCCAGCATGGTGCCGATATGGTCGGGGAACTCGCCACTCATACGCCGATGGTAGTCCCAGCCCGCTGCACGATACGCCTCGATGGCTCGATCCGCCGGCTCCTTGAACATGCATCCGGTCTCGAAGACCGAGGCATAGGGGCTGATGCAGCCCGGCGCGACGAACAGGCAGGTGTACTCCTCGGCCAGGGTTTCCCTTAGCGCTTCGAGCGGGGTGTTGTGAAACTCCTCGTCGAAGTGCAGACCAAGCGCTTCAAGCGGGCCACGCAGCTCACCACGGATCAGATCGAGCAGCGTGTCATCGGCCTCCTCCTCAAGTACCCGGGCGACAAATCTATAGAGATGGGCAAGTGCATCCGTTTCAGCCATCCGCTCGGAGATATCCGTCTGGCTCCCCATCTCTTCTCTCGATGTGCTTGTATTTAGCATCTCAATCCTCATGAAAAAAAGCTCCCCAACCGGCGTTGGGGAGCAGAGACAGGTTAATGGCCGCTTGCATGCAGTTCCGGCTCAGGCAGATTGTCCCAATCGATATCCACCTCCTTGTGATTGGCTCGATGCAGATCACCTGTGTAGGCGTATCTCAAGGTCTCTTCGTAGTCGTTTACAGACTCCTCGATGCTGGATACGACGTCGCCATAGTTGTCGCCGGGTTGCGCCTTGCTCACCGTCACCACGGTATCGAACCAGCCCTGGGAGCCGCCGATGGGGTCCACCGCCAGACGGATGATGGGATTGGGGTGGACACCTTTGTCGTTCCACCAGACGTTGTTGTCGATATCGGCCTCACCACCCTGCGCGTACTCGGCTGCCTTCTCGCGTTGCTTGAGTTGGGCAAGACGTCCGTAGGCGCTGTGGCCGCAGGCGGTGGATATGGCCACCACCTCGGGATGTATCCCCTCGGTGACGTGGGCGCGGGTGACAATATGACCCAGCTTGGAGGCCACCCGGATTAGCTCGCCGTCCCGGATGCCGCGTGCCGCTGCCGTTTTCGGATTGATCCAGGCCGGATTCTTGTGATACAGCTCGGCCAGGTACTTCAGGGAGGCGGTTCGGCTCTGGGTGTGCACGTTGACCTTGTAGGTGGTCAGCACCAGCTCGTTGGGCTGCTTGTCGCGTGAGGGCAGCCGCTTGTAGACCGGCAGTGGATTGAAGCCGTATTTGCGATAGCTCTCCTTGTAGAGTTCGATACGCCGCGACGGGGTACCGAAGCCGACCCTGTTCCTGCCATCGACCTGAACGCCGATGGCATGGCCGTCCTTCATGATGGTGCCGTCAGCCGTGACTTCCGCACCCTCCATGTCGGAGGCCGAGACCTCCTTGGTATAGAGGCCATAGTCGGGATCGACCTCGTTGCCGTTCTTGTCGACGATCTTGGCGGTCTCTTTGTCGACCTCACCATAGATTGGCCACACCCCCTTCTTCTTCATGAAGTTCCAGCCACCGTCCTCCTTGAGGCCGGGGATGTTGTCGAAGTGGGCCTTCATCCAATCCTCGACCGTGTCGAACGCGAAGTACTGCTTGATGCCCAACGATCCATCCGGATCGACTTTACGGATCACGTCGATCAGAGTCTGCCGGAACTCCTGGGTGCCGCCCAGCGGCTTGATGACCGGCTGGCGGATCGAGAGGCAGGGATAGAGACCGCTCGGCATTGACTCGGGATCGTGGCGCTCGAGATACGTCACATCAGGAATGATGAGGTCCGCCTGTTCCGTGGTCTCAGACATGTAGGGACTGAATGAGACCAGGAAGGGCACCAGGTTCTCGTCGGTCAGAAAGTCCTTCCACACATGGCTGGAGGGATAGGTGTAGACCGGATTGTCGTAGTAGCTCATCCAGACCGATACCTTGGCTTCGCCCTTCATGATCATGTAGGGGGCGTGGGTCGAGACATGATGGGACGCCAGCGGATAGAGCGGCGGTGCAGCGATGACGCTGGCGGTCTTGCCCTTGGGCGGTACCGGTTCCGGCTGCGGCCAGCCCATACCGCGGGGCAGGCAGTAGCCACCCTTCTTCTCCACATTACCGGTGATGACATTGATCATGTGGATCGCCGCCTCCTGGTAGGCGCCCCAGACATGCTTGCAGGGGCCGCGGTAGGAGAAGGTGGTAGCCGGCTTAGTGGTGGCGAACTCCCGGGCGATGCGCCGGATGTCCTTGGCCGGCACCCCCGACTCGTCTTCAGCGTACTCCGGGGTATAGGGCTTTAGATGTTCGATCAGCTGTTCGGCCGTGACATTGGTCCAGTCGCGGATGAAGTCGGCGTCGTACAGATCCTCGTTCATGATCACATGGCAGATCGCCAGGGCGATGGCCGCATCGGTACCCGGATAGGGGAAATAGGCCTCGTCGGCGAATCCCGAGGTGTTGGACATGCGCACATCGAAGCTCACCAGCTTGGCCTTGTTGCCCACCACGCCGTCGACCAGCCGCTGCGAGTTAGGGTTCATGAAGTAGGCGGTCTCCAGGACATTGGAGCCGAAGTTGAGTATGTACTTGGTATTGGCCCAGTCGCAGGATTCGATGTCGGGCCCCCAGGAGGGCTCCAGCCCCACCTTCTTGGACGACTCGCAGATATTGGTGTGGTTGAGCATGGCGTTGGAGCCCAGCGCATGCATGAAGCGGCCGACTGCGCCGCCAGAGCGGTCACGCCCCCACTTGAAGACGATCTCGTTGAGGATCTCCGGCCGCTGATCGGTGTTGGCGCGATCGATTACTTCACGCAGTTTCTGCGCCAGTAATGTGGTCGCCTCGTCATAGGAGATGCGCTTCCATTTGCCCTCGCCCCGTTTACCGGTGCGCAGCAGCGGCGTCATGATGCGATCAGGATCGTAGACATGAAGGAATCCGGAGTTGCCCTTGGCGCAGAGCTTGCCGCGGGTGTTGGGATGGTCCATGTTGCCTTCCAGCTTGACGATGCGGCCGTTCTCCACATAGGCCACGCCACCATCCTCGATATTGCAGGCGAGACAGGTGTAAGGCACCGCCTGACGCTCGGCGCCGGTGGTGGGTGAGAAATCCGTTCCCCCAAGCTCATTCTCCATCGCCACCAAGCGGCGGCTGGCGAGACCGGCGGCGCCGGCAGCCGCGCCCATAGCACCGCCGATCTTCATGAAATCGCGGCGGGTGTATTTCAGACTATCGCTCATTGCTCGGTCTCCATCAGTAGTAGATCTGGGTGAGCTGACCCGCGTAGATCAGCACTTCACGGAAGGTATAGGCGCCCACGGCGCTCATGACCGCAGCCATGGTGAGGACACGCGGATCGCGTCCCAGTCTGGGAATGGCGACCAACAGCAGTGGTATCAGGATGCCGACGAGGAAGGTGAGCCCCCAGTAGTGAAAGGCGAAGCTTTCGTTGATCAGCGTCCAGGCCTGCTGCTTCTCTTCGCTGCCGTAGGTCAGCACCACCCATTCCGCCAGAAACAGGGCGAAGGTCACGCCCAGTGAAAGGTAGAGAAAGGCATGCAGGAACTCACTGGCCCGGGCATCGAGCTGACCGCGCAGCAGCTGTATGACCGCCACAACTGCGGTGCCCGAACTCATGGAGAGGATGACAAACAGCAGCGGTATTGTGGCATTGCTCCAGAGCTCACGGGTTTGATGCACCATCAGATCGAGCCCTGTGTAGAGCGGCATCGACAAGGCGAGCAACGATCCCAGTATGCCGGTCAACCGCATCAAGCCCGTATGGCCTTTCATGTGACCGAACAGGAAACCGACGATGCACAAGCCGAACAGGGGCAGAAACAGGGAGCCCCAGGAGAGCGGAGAGGTCCAGTGAAAATGGATGATCGGATAGAGGAAACGTTGCGGCTGTCCCAGATCCATAATCAGTAAGGGACCGCAGATCAGCAGCAGAACCAGTGACACGATCAGGCCGGTGCGCTGAAACGGCTCCATCGATCTGGCGGCACCGCCGAAGACGTTGCCGAAGACCGAGGGTGCCGCAGCATAGACGAAGGTCATACCGGCAGCACCAATGAGAAAGAAGTAGATAATGATCTCGTGCCCCCAGGGGGCGATATTGTAATTCATGTATTCGAACATGACGGTACCCCTATAGAACACCTGAGAAGAACTTGCTGCCGCGATTGTGCCGGTAGAAAGCTTCGGCATCGGCACGGGCGGCATAGGATTGCGGCGAGCTGTATTGCTGCTCGGTCTGGGCCCGGTCGGGTTTGATGTAGTAGACCTGCGGGCGGGTACCCTTATCCGGCTTGAGCACCACGGTCTTGTGACGGGCTACCAGGCGTGAGACTTCGCTGTTGGGATCGTTGAGATCGCCGAAGATGCGCGAACGTCCCAGACAGGTCTGCACACAGGCGGGCACCTGACCTTGTTCCACCCGGTGGTTGCAGAAGGTGCACTTGTCGACAACCCCACCGATCCTCACCCGGTCCCGATTCTTGGGTAGCACATGGCGAGCGTTGTAGGGACAGGCGGCGATGCAGGTGCGGCAGGCGATGCAACGATCGTAACGCTGTAAAACAAAGCCGTCCTCGTGCTTATAGGTAGCTTCAGTGGGACAGTTTCTGACGCAGGGTGGATTGTCGCAGTGGATACAGCGTCGCAGATCGATGACCATGGCCCAGCGCTTCTTGCCGGGCACGCCCAGGGATGGTTCTGCCTGGAGACCAACGGGCATGGGATATCCTCCTAAAGTTTTGCCGGAAATCCGGATTCTTAATTTGATGCCGCGAGTGCT
Source organism: Candidatus Thiodiazotropha sp. (assembly GCA_037384445.1). Taxonomy (GTDB): domain Bacteria; phylum Pseudomonadota; class Gammaproteobacteria; order Chromatiales; family Chromatiaceae; genus Thiodiazotropha. The sequence goes on along the minus strand of JARRNY010000039.1, from coordinate 3,681 downwards.
GGACTCGCGATACAGCTCATTCAAAGCACGCCCTATACCACAGTAAATTTGTCAGATTTATATGCTTATGTATTTTATGGATATTTTTGTTATCACCCGTTTCATGTCTTGAATTATCTGTGTGTAAGGTGGTGTTTCGCTGTTACCGATCAGTAACCTGTGAATATCTACCGATAGGGTAAAGTTTTGTATTCATTGATATTTTTTAAATTCCACAAATAGTATGTGGGATGTTACCGGCTGGTAACGCCTGGGCGATGGCCTATCGCTGTCGTGGGGTCAGAGCAGCGGTTGCCGCACTGCAGAGAGCCAATGCGGTGTGAAAGGCTGGATGGATCAGGTGAGCAAAGACTCCAGTTTCAATTCTGAAAATCAGGCGTCCAACACACAGTAGAGACGAACCCCCTCCTCCACCTCCCGTACTTTGAGGCGGGGCAGGAGAACGGCATGTACCGGGAATCGTTGTCGGTGGCGCTCGGGCCGGTAGCGTTCCCCATATGCGATACCCGATATCTTCAATTGCTTCTTGCGGTGGCGCTCGTCGAGATCGTCCACCTCTTCGAGGGAGTGAGTGACGAAACGCTTGAACACCCAACCACTATCCATCTGATAGAGTAGTTCGGAAAGTAGGCCGACCAGCGTGGTGGGAATATCGAAACCGTACCAGGCCACAGGAATCTCTTCGAGCTCCTCTACCGATTCCTGTTCCCACATGAAGAGGCAGAGTGCGGCCGCAGCTGCGTTGAACATTTCATTGTGGTCCCGCGCGATGACTTCCATGCCGATACCACCTTTGGGGTCTTCACTGAAACTGTAAGTTGCCATTTGATCAACCGCCGGTCATGGACATAAAACGGACAATCCTTGTCTTCTGATCGTTGAATTCGTGACGTTCCGGCTTTAGTGCGATGGCACTGCGCAGGTGGATCGACAGTTCATTGTCACTGCAACCCGCACGCAGGAAATCGCGCAAAGGATAACGGTGTTCGTCACCCAGGCAGGCGAAGAGATCACCCTCCACAGACAGACGGACACGGTTGCAGGTTTCGCAAAAGTGCTGAGACAAGGGTGTAATGAATCCGATATGTGCGTTCGATCCATGTACACGATAGTAGCGTGCCGGGCCTGCGCCGGGGAGAATATCGGGAATCAGCTCATAGCGCGATGAGAGGCGCTTTCGTATCGTTTCCAGATCGACGAAGCGAGCTAACGCATGCCGACCCGTTGTGCCCACCGGCATGGTCTCGATCAGTCGCAGGGTATACCCTCCATTGACTGCAAAGTCGAAGATCTCCTCGATATCTCCCTCATTCACGCCTTGCATCACGACCGTGTTCAGTTTGATGGGAGCGAAACCAACCTCTTTTGCCACCTCCAGACCACGTAATACCTTTTCCAGTTTCCCGCCTCCTGTAATCGACCTGTAGGTCGCCGGATTGAGGCTGTCGAGACTCACGTTGATACGCCGCACCCCGGCACGCAGAAGCGGCTCCGCCAGAGGGGCCAGCTTGACTCCATTGGTCGAGATCGACAGATCGTTGATGCCGGGTATGGCCGAAAGCCGATGTACCAGTTCGACGATGTCGCGCCTGACCAGCGGCTCGCCACCGGTCAAGCGCAGGTGAGTGACACCCAATCGGGCAAACCCGGTCACAATCCGATCCAGCTCGTCTGTGGTCAGCCAGCCTTCGGGTTCTGCAAAATCTGCAAACCCATTCGGCATGCAATAGTGACAGCGAAGATCGCAACGGTCGGTGACCGAAAGGCGGAGGTAGCGGATTTGTCGACCAAAGCGGTCATTGAGCGGTTGATACCGGTTCATTGAGCTAGTTCTTCTGTTTTGACCCTGAAACCAGGATGCAACATTTAAACCATCATTCAAAACCCCGGTATTAGGGTATCCGACCATCGAAAATGGTTACCCGCTCGTAACAGTTGGTTTGGGTGCGTTACCGATCGGTAACACTGTTCGACAGTGATGCCCTGATCCTGGGGCCTGATTCCTGGCTCAGGTTTCGCGGAACCCGCTCTCACAAGCAATGAGGTTTAAAGACGGCCAGCAGGTGGAGATCCTGTGTTCAGGACAGACTGCAAATCCGCATCAGCGAGTCGATGAGCGCGAACCCCAAAATACAGCACCCCTTGAGAGTCGTACTCTTTGCCTGTTTTCCAGCGCCGCCAACAAAAGAAGAGTGACCTACTTCCACTCCTTGATAATACTCTTGACGGCCTTAGTGCGTTGCTCATGCATCATTTCACCAACCCGAGGGCCGGTGAATCCTCGATCTGAAATCGCCTTGCCAGAGACCTGTGACGCGGCTGCATGTGCCGCAATCAGGAACTCAGCCTGCGGATAGGAGCGATTCTCGAACCCCTTTCTGCCAATGGCATCGGCATGGCAAGCCAGTACAAATTGGCGCAGCCTCTCAGGCCTGCGGAAGGTATCAAGCACACCTAACAGTTTGACGATTGAGGACGCTTTCAGCTCCAGCGCACGATGACACCGGAGGTGATGCTGGGCAACCAATTTACCCAGGTCCCGATACGCCGCAGGGGCCTTGTAGCGATTGCACAGCGCTGCGACTAACGTAGCACCTGCCTCTTCATGGCCAATATGCTTCGGCCACTCCGGCTTTGGTGTGAGCGCCTTACCCAGGTCATGTACCAATGCGGCGAAACGAACCTGGCGATCACTCGATAACCGAACCGCTGCCTCCAGTGCCATCATGGTATGGACGCCAGTATCGATCTCTGGGTGGTGCTCTTCAGGCTGCGGTATACCGAAAAGCGCATCAATTTCCGGGAACAGCCGTGACAGCGCACCGCACTCCTTGAGCACCATAAAAAAGCGTGTAGGGGTATCTTCCCCCAACGCCTTCTCTAACTCCTGCCAGATGCGCTCAGGGGTCAGTGCATCGACTTCGCCTGACTCAACCATCTCACTCATTACGACAGCAGTCTCAGGGGCGATACTGAAGCCATAGCGGGCAGCAAAGCGAGCAACGCGTAATATCCGTACCGGGTCTTCCTTGAAGGCCTCACCGACATGACGCAACACCCCGGCATTCAAGTCTGCTTGACCGTTGTAGGGATCGATCACATTGCCGTCTGAATCCTCGGCCATCGCGTTGATGGTCAGATCTCGGCGAGCCAGATCCTCTTCGAGTGAAACATCCGGCTCCGCATATACCGTAAAGCCCTTGTAGCCAGGTCCGGTCTTGCGTTCCGTGCGAGCCAGAGCGTACTCATCGCCAGTCTCCGGGTGCAGGAATACGCCGAAATCTGCGCCTACCAGTTTGAACTGACGGCGGATCATCTCGTCGGCAGTTGCTCCAACAACCACGAAATCACAGTCCTTGGGGTGTCTTCCCAAGATTCGATCACGCACATAGCCGCCAACGCGGTAGATCGTCAATCCTGCAGTGGCTGCCTGTGTAGTCAAAACAAACTCCTCTTTAAGTCCACTTCTGTTCGGGCACAAACATCGTATGCTAGCGAACCAGCTGTCCGCTACTGGCCGAACTGAGATGTGTCAGTTTTCATCATTCTTTTCTGCGAAATATCCGTGTCATTCCATCAGCCGTCTCTTCCCTATCAAGACAAGCAGGCAAAAAGTGATTGATGGTCTCCATGTTGGTCAATGTATGTTGCGTCGGTTTTGCAGTGATGAACTCACCGCCA
>JARRNY010000038.1:0-26200 GCA_037384445.1 Candidatus Thiodiazotropha sp. | reverse complement strand
GGTGGGCCTGTCGAAATTCGAGAAGAGCTATCCCCACCAGCTCTCCGGCGGCATGAAGCAGCGCGTGGCCATCGCTCGTGCACTGGCCAATCAGCCGCGAATCCTGTTGATGGACGAGCCCTTCGGCGCTCTTGATGCGCAGACCCGTGCGCGCATGCAGAGCTACCTGCTCGACATCTGGAAAAACATCGATGTGACCATCCTCTTTATCACCCACGATCTGGACGAGGCGATCTACCTGGCCGACCGCATCCTGGTGTTGAAGGCCCATCCCGGCGAGGTGCAGGAGCTGATCGAGGTGCCGGTGCCCCATCCGCGTAATCCGGCCCAGCTGCTCAGTCCCGAATTCCTGGCCACCAAGGCGCGCCTGGAAGCGCTGATCCATCCGCCCCAGGAGGAAGAGGTGGGTCTCAGCGAAGAGCATCTCAATATGGTGCGCATGGTGCCGCTGGACGATGAAGTGAGTGACGTCTACTGATGAGCAGGCAAGGCAACGAATGGCACTGCCTGACCTGGGAAGAGGTCGGCGATCTTGTGGCGCAAGGCATCGACGGCGCTATCCTGCCGGTCGGCGCCACCGAACAGCACGGCCCCCATCTGGGCTGCGGCATGGATGCGGCCATCGCCGAGAAGCTCTGTCATGCAGCAGCTGAAGTGACCGGCGTGCCTGTGCTGCCGACGCTGCCCTACGGCTGCTCTATCGGCCACTCCAAGCGCTGGCCCGGCACCCTGGCGCTGCAGCCGAAGACCCTGATCGATGTGGTGAAGGATATCGGTGACTGGCTCTATGCCTCGGGCATCCGGCGCCTGTTTATCGTCAACAGCCACGTCACCAACCAGGCGCCGCTGCGTTGCGCCCTGGAGATGCTGCGCGCCGAGCACGACGACATGATGATTGCCCTGCTTGGCAGCGCCACTCTCAGCCAGCGGGTGCGCGAGAAACATTTCGAGGATGCCGGCGACTGGCATGCCAATGCGGCGGAGACGGCGCTCATGCAAGCGGTGGCGCCAGCGCTGGTGCGCGAGGAGAAGATCGCCGAGGCGGACGATCCCGACCGCACCGGCGACAGTGTCTTTGCGCATCCGGTCAACCGCACCAGTCTTAATGGCGTTACCGGCACCCCCAGCGATGCCACACGAGAAGCAGGAGCGGAGCTCTTCGCCTGGATGGTGGAGGACCTCTCCTCGTTGATCGAGCGTGGCATGCGGGAACAACCGCCTCTGCCTTACTCCTATCACCAATCCATCACTGAGAAGTAACCACGCATGAACAAGAGCAGCGAAGAGATTCGTCAGATCCAGCAGACTTTGAAAGAGCAGGGCGTGAAGTACTGCATGGGTACCTACGTCGATATCCACGGCGTGCCTAAAGGCAAAGTGGTGCCGATCGATCACCTGGAGCACATGGCCCACGGCTCCGAACTCTACACCGGCTACGCCCTGGATGGCCTGGGTCAGCGTCCCAACGACGACGAGATCGCCTCGGTGCCTGATCTTGAGCATATCATCCAGATGCCCTGGCAGCCGGAGATCGCCTGGATGCCGGCCGACAACACCTTTCACGGCGAACCCTATCCGCTCAACACCCGGGTGGCGCTGAAGAATGTGCTGGCACAGGCGGCGGAGATGGGCTTCGGCATGAACCTGGGTATCGAAGCGGAGGTCTTCGTACTGAAGCAGGATGAGGCGGGCAAGCTGTCGGTGCCCAATCCGGACGACCGCCTGACCAAGCCCTGTTATGACGCACGCAGCTTTCTCGATCAGTTCAATTGGCTCGACCGCATGGCCAGCAGCATCAACGACCTGGGTTGGGATCTCTACTCTTTCGATCACGAGGATGCCAACGGCCAGTATGAGTTCGACTTTCAGTATGCCGATGCCCTGACCAGCTGCGACCGCTTCACCTTTCTGCGCATGATGGCCAAGGCCTACGCCAAAGACGAAGGACTGATCGCCACCTTCATGCCCAAACCCTTCGCTGACAAGACCGGCAACGGAGCCCACTTCAACATGTCGCTCTACGACCTGGAGAGTGGTGACAACCTGTTCGCCCGCGAACCCAAGGATGACCCTTACGGTCTCGGCCTGAGCGAGCTGGGTTACTACTACATCGGCGGCATCATCAAACACGGCAAGGCGCTGTGCGCGGCGTTTGCGCCTACGGTCAACAGCTACAAACGGCTGGTACGCCAGGGCGACATGCCGTACTTCACCTGGGCGCCGGTATTCAACTCCTTCGGTTCCAATAACCGCACCAACTCGGTACGTGTGCCCATGGGCGGTGGCCGTTGCGAGTCGCGCAATGCCGACGGTGCGGTCAATCCCTACCTGGCGGCAGCGCTCTCACTGGCCGCTGGCCTCGACGGCATTCGCAACAAGATCGATCCAGGAATGCCCCAGGAGGACAATCTCTACGAGTTGAGCGAAGCGGAACGCAGCGAGCGGGGCATTGAGTTTCTGCCGCGTGATCTGCAAGAGGCGGTGGATGCATTCGAAGCCGACCCCTTTGTCACCGAGACTCTGGGCGAAGCGCTGCGCAACGAGTTCATCACCTACAAGCGGCAGGAGTGGATTGCCTACCATCAGACCATCTCCCAGTGGGAGATCGAACGTTACAGCCATCTTTTTTGAGACAGGTAACGAGGACGCGAAAATGAGTCAGGGAAACATCACACGTATCAGCATCTCACTGCCCGACACCCTGTCGGCGCAGCTCGACGAGATGGTCCGCGAGCGCGGTTTCGAGAGCCGCTCCCAGGCCATCGCGGAGATGGTGAGCCGCCAGGTGACCGACTACAAAAAAGAACTCGGCAACGAGATCATGGCCGGCACGATTACGCTGCTCTACGATCACTCCACACCGAGGTTGCAAAAAGTGCTGGCCGATCTGCAGCACGAGCACATCAAAGAGGTGATCAGCTCGCTGCATATTCACCTGATGCACTCCCAGACCATGGAGGTGATCCTGGTGCAGGGACCTGCCGCCGAGCTGCAGCTGCTGGCCGATAAGATGATCACTAACCGGGGCGTAATCTCCGGTAGTCTGCAACTCAATGCCACCCTGATTCCGCAGTTGCATCTGCCGGAGCGGGAGACCAAACGCACCCATTGAATCAGCGAATTTTCGCCAATGCCGGGGTCTGTCTGGAGTAGGTATTAATAAATGGCAAAAAAGTATTATCAAGGGCCTTTCACCAGGCCGTGAAATGAGGAAGACAACATGACTGAGTTAGGCAAAATACTATGGGAAGAGGAGGTGCCGGCCGGCGCTCACTGGTCGGGCGTGCTGCGTCGCGGCGTGACCCTGCGCCTGACCGACATCGAAGGCGGCGCCAATGTCTCGGCACTCTTCTACAACCAGGAGGAGAAGCTGGAACGCTACAACATGGCCGATACCCTGAAGGGGCAGCACACCGCGTTTCTCACCACCGGCAATGTCTGTCACTCCGATATGGGGCGGGTGCTCTGTTCTGTGACCGACGATACCTGCGGCTGGCACGATACCATCTGCGGCGTCTCTACGGCTGAGATCATTCAAGCCAAGTACGGTGTCACCACCTATCAGGAGGCACGCAATGAGCGTTACCAGAACGGCTACGACAGCCTGATCAACGAGCTGGGCAAGTACGGTCTGGGGCGTCGTGATCTGGTCTCCAACATCAACTTCTTCAGCAAGGTGGTGGTGGACGAAGCGGGCGATATGCGCTTTGTAACGGGTAACTCCACGGCCGGGGACTCTGTGGATCTGCGTTTCGAAATGGACTGCCTGGTGGTGCTTGCCACCGCGCCCCATGCGCTCGATCCGTCGCCGATCTATAGCCCGAAACCGGTCAAGCTGACGGCCATCCATAGCGGCCCAGCAGCGGCTGATGATGCCTGTCGCAACGCCTGCGGCGAAAATCAGCGCGCCTTCATTACCACCGAACGTTACTATCTCGAGGCCTGAGTCCCATGAACACACCACTGACCGAAAGCCCCTACAATGCTGAAGACGCTCTGTTCCGGCAGGTGGTACCCGCCGGCGAGCCCTTTATGAAGATGGTGCGTAAGGGGGAGACCTTGCGTATCCTCGACCTGGAAGGCAATCAGGCGGTAGACACGCTGTTCTACAACGCCGCAGACCCGGAAGAGCGCTACAGCGCCAACGACACCATCCGCGCCCAGGGCAATATCTACCTGACGACCGGTAGCAAGCTGCTCTCCAACGAAGGTAAGGTGATGCTGGAGATCACTGCCGATACCTGCGGCCGTCATGACACTTTGGGCGGTGCCTGTTCGGCAGAGAGCAACACCATGCGCTATGCCCTCGACAAGCGCCATATGCACAGCTGCCGGGACAGCTTCATCATGGCCCTTTCCGAGTGGGATCAGGGCATGAGCAAACGGGATCTGGCCAGCAACATCAACTTCTTCATGAACGTGCCGGTAACCCCGGACGGCGGACTCACCTTCGAAGATGGTATCTCCGCCCCCGGACGCTATGTGGAGATGCGGGCAGAGATGGATGTGCTGGTGCTGATCTCCAACTGTCCTCAGCTCAACAACCCTTGTAATGCCTACAACCCGACGCCGGTAGAGGTGTTGATCTGGGGCTGAATCTGACAGCTTCCGGTGTGGCAAGCCGCACCATTTTCTAAGCATCGGACAGGACGACCTGTCGCGAGAAGATAAGAACGGGACGACCCGATAAGAGCGAGAACATGTTCAACAAGGTTCTGATAGCCAACCGGGGCGCCATTGCCTGCCGGATCATTCGTACCCTCAAGTCGATGGGGGTCCACTCCGTCGCCGTCTATTCGGAGGCCGATCGCCACTCCGCCCATGTGAGCCAAGCCGACGAGGCCTTCTGTATCGGCCCAGCGCCCGCCTCGGAGAGCTATCTCGACTACCCGAAACTGTTACAGCTGGCGCAGCAGCAGGGCGTCGATGCCATCCACCCCGGTTACGGATTTCTGAGCGAGAATGCGGCCTTCGCCGAGGCCTGCGAAGCAGCGGGTATCGCCTTCATCGGTCCGACACCGCAGCAGATGCGCGACTTCGGTCTCAAACACACGGCACGGCAGCTGGCGGAGCAAAATCAAGTACCCTTGCTGCCCCGGCTGGCGCTGAACAACTTCAGCCAAAGCGGCATCTTCCTGGAGAAATATATCGAGTATGCCCGCCACATCGAGGTGCAGATCTTCGGTGATGGCGAGGGCAGAGTGGTGGCCCTGGGCGAGCGTGACTGCTCAGTGCAGCGGCGTAACCAGAAGGTGATCGAAGAGACCCCCGCCCCCGGCCTCAGTGAACAGCAGCGGGCTGACCTGATGCGCTCATCGGTGCGACTCGCTGAAGCGGTCGCCTATCGTTCTGCCGGTACCGTGGAGTTCGTCTACGATACCCGCAGCCACGCATTCTATTTTCTCGAAGTGAACACCCGTCTGCAGGTGGAGCATGGGGTCACCGAAGAGGTCACCGGGGTCGACCTGGTGGCCTGGATGGTGCGGCTGGCGGCGGGGGAGCGGGACTTCCTTGATGACTATCAGCATCAGCCCCAGGGTAGTGCGATCCAGGTGCGGCTCTACGCTGAGGATCCGGGCAAGGCGTTCCAGCCCAGCAGCGGGCTGCTCACCGAGGTGCGTTTCGATCCGCAGGTGCGGGTCGATACCTGGGTCGAGACCGGCAGTCAGGTGCCTGCCTACTATGATCCGATGCTGGCCAAGGTGATCGTCAAGGGCGACAGCCGTGAGGCGACACGAACGCGGCTGTTGGAGGCGCTGAACCGCAGCGCCCTCTACGGCATTGAGAACAATCTCGACTATCTGCGGCAGATTGTCGCCGACCCGGTCTTCGTGCAGGGCGAGCACTATACCCGCTATCTCGATCAGGTCAGCTATCAGCCCCCCACGATTGACGTTCTGGCACCCGGCACCCAGACCACCGTACAGGACTATCCGGGCCGCACCGGCTATTGGGACGTGGGTATCCCGCCATCGGGGCCGATGGATGCGCTGGCCTTCCGCCTCGCCAACCGCCTGGTCGGAAACCCGGCGCAGGCTGCTGGACTGGAGCTGACCCTCAATGGGCCGAGCCTCAAGTTCAACCACGACTGCACCATTGCGCTGACCGGTGCCGTCATGCAAGCACAGCTCGATGGAGAGTCCGTTGAGTTCTGGCGTTCGCTGTCGGTGAAGGCTGGCAGCGTGCTGAAGCTGGGGGCGATCGAAGGCAGTGGTGTCCGCGCCTACCTGGCAGTGAGCGGCGGCTTCGATGTGCCTGAGTATATGGGCAGCCGCGCCACCTTCACCCTTGGTCAGTTCGGCGGCCATGCCGGACGGGCGTTGCAGGTGGGCGATGTGCTGCGCATCGAGGAACAGACTCAGGTCACTGAGCCGGTGGGCGCGTTAGCGACAGCATTGATCCCGGAGCACAGCCGCAACTGGGAGATCCATGTGATGTATGGTCCCCACGGCGCCCCCGACTTTTTTACCGACGGGGATATCGAGACCTTCTTCGCCACCGACTGGGAGGTCCACTACAACTCCTCACGCACCGGTGTGCGCCTGATCGGTCCCAAGCCCCAGTGGGCGCGCAGTGACGGCGGTGAGGCGGGGCTCCATCCCTCCAATATCCACGACAACGCCTATGCCATCGGCAGCGTCGACTTTACCGGTGACATGCCGGTGATTCTTGGTCCCGATGGCCCCAGCCTGGGCGGCTTCGTCTGTCCGGTCACCATCATTAGCGCCGATCTGTGGAAGGTGGGACAGCTCTCTCCCGGCGACCGCATTCGCTTCAAGCCGGTGACCTATGACGAGGCGGTGGGTCTGGAGCAGGCCCAGGACGAGATGATCCTGCGCTTGTCTGCGATAGCATCGCAACCCGTCGAAGGGCGTGTGATCGATACGCAGTCGACGCCTATTGTCGCCCAGCGTGATGCACAAGCTGATGCTCCGGCGGTCTGCTATCGGCAATCGGGGGATAAATACCTGCTGGTGGAGTATGGCCCCCTGGTGTTGGATCTGGAGCTGCGCTTCCGTGTCCACGCCCTCATGGAGTGGTTGCGTACGCAGGCGATCGAGGGACTGCTCGACCTGACCCCCGGTATCCGCTCCCTGCAGATTCACTACGACAGCAGAACCATCTCTCAGGCAGAGCTGGTGGCGCGGCTGCTGGCGGCTGAGTCACAGCTGCCGTCGATCGACGAGATGAGCGTGCCCAGCCGGATCGTCCATCTGCCCCTCTCCTGGGACGACCCCTCGACACGGCTGGCGATTGACAAGTACATGCAGTCGGTGCGCGCCGATGCCCCCTGGTGTCCGAGTAACATCGAGTTTATCCGTCGCATCAACGGCCTGGAGTCGATTGAGCAGGTACAAGAGATCCTCTTCAACGCCAGCTACCTGGTGATGGGGTTGGGTGATGTCTATCTGGGCGCGCCGGTGGCCACGCCGCTCGACCCGCGCCATCGGCTGGTCACCACAAAATACAACCCGGCCCGTACCTGGACACCGGAGAACGCGGTCGGTATCGGCGGCGCTTATCTCTGTGTCTACGGAATGGAAGGGCCGGGCGGTTACCAGTTCGTCGGCCGTACGGTGCAGATGTGGAACCGCTACCACCAGACCCGGGACTTCACCGATGGCAAGCAGTGGCTACTGCGCTTTTTCGACCAGCTGCGCTTCTATCCCGTCTCCGAGCAGGAGCTGAAGCAGATGCGCGAAGACTTTCCCCAGGGACGCTTCAACCTGCGCATCGAAGAGACCACCCTCAAACTGGGCGATTACCGCGACTTTCTGCAACAGAATGCGGGTGAGATCGAGTGCTTCAAGCAGCGTCAGCAGAACGCCTTTGACGCCGAGCGTCAACGCTGGGAGGAGGCGGGTCAGGCCACCTACTCGAGTGACCTGCTGGAGGATGTCAGCGCCAGCGATGCGGGACTGGAGATTCCCCAGGGTTGTCTGGCAGTCGCCTCATCGGTGACCGGCAGTGTCTGGGAGCTGGCGGTGAAACCAGGCGACAAGGTTGAGATAGGTGATCCGCTGATCATCATCGAAGCGATGAAGATGGAGATCACCATCGCCGCCGATGAGGCGGGCACGATACGGGAGGTGCTGGCCTCCCAGGGCAGCCCGGTTTCGGCAGGACAGGCCGTGGTTATCTTGGAGATGGAGGCGTCATGAGTATCGATTCGACACAGAGCTTCGCCGTCGAGGCCCTGCTTCAGGGCTACCGGGAAGGGCAGTTCACGCCGGCCGAGGTGGTGGATGAGGCGCTTACCCGCATCGAAGCGGTCACGGATAACCCCATCTGGATCAGCCGGCTCGAACGGGAGAAGCTGCAGGCCTATGTGGATGCCCTGCAGGGGGCTTCGCCTGAGACACACCCCCTCTACGGTATCCCCTTCGCCATCAAGGACAACATCGATCTGGCCGGTCTGCCGACCACGGCGGCTTGTCCCGACTATGCCTACCTGCCTGAGGAGAGCGCTTTCGTGGTGCAGTGTCTGATCGATGCCGGGGCGATTCCGCTGGGCAAAACCAACCTGGACCAGTTCGCCACCGGTCTGGTCGGGGTGCGCTCCCCCTACGGGGTTTGTCACAACAGCTTCAATAGCGAATTCATCGCCGGCGGCTCCAGTTCGGGCTCCGCGGTCGCGGTGGCGCTGGGTCAGGTCAGCTTTGCCTTAGGCACAGACACTGCGGGGTCCGGCCGGGTGCCGGCGGCCTTCAACAATCTGCTGGGGCTGAAGCCGACCCGGGGCTTGCTCTCGACCCGCGGCGTGGTGCCTGCCTGCCGTACCCTCGATGTGGTCTCTATCTTCGCCCTCGACAGTCGGGATGCGAGCAGAGTGTTCCAGGTGGCGGCCGCCTACGACGAGGCCGACAGCTACGCGCGGCCGATGCAGCCCCCGCTGTTGGGTCGGGGTATCTCCGAAGCGGGTTTTCGCTTCGGTGTGCCAAGGGATTCGCAACTGGAATTTTTCGGCGACAGCGGCGCAGAGCGGCTCTTTCGCGGCGCCATAGAAGGGCTGAAGTCCCTCGGCGGTGTGCCGGTTGAGATCGATTTCTCGCCTTTCCTCGAGTCGGCCCGCTTGCTCTATGAAGGACCCTGGGTGGCAGAGCGCTATCTGGCAGCCGCAACAGTGCTGAAGGATAAACCAGAAGCCCTGCTAGAGGTGACCCGCAAGATTATCAGCGGTGGGGCAGAGGGCTCGGCAGCCGAGGCCTTCGCCGCCCAATACCGATTGGCCGATCTGCGGCGCAGCTCTGAGAAGATCTGGGATGAGGTGGCCTTTATCATCACGCCGACTGCCGGCACCATCTATCGTATCGACCAGCTGGAGGCGGATCCCATCCAGCTCAATTCCAATCTGGGTACCTATACCAATTTCATGAACCTGCTCGATCTGGCCGCGATAGCGCTGCCGGCCGGGTTTCGTGATGATGGTCTGCCCAACGGCGTGACCCTGTTTGCGCCCGCTTTCTATGACCAGGCGTTGCTGGGTGCCGCTTCGCGTCTGCATGCGCAACTGGGCGCCACCCTGGGTGCCACCAGCCAGCCGCTTGAGAAGAGATCGCTAGCGACGGGCAACCGGACCGGCTATCTCCCCGTCGCTGTTTGTGGCGCGCACATGCAGGGGCTGCCACTGAATATCCAGCTGCTCGAGCGGGGTGGCCGTCTGCTTCGGAAGACCACCACGGCGTCTGCCTACCAGCTCTATCTGTTACCCGGGGGGCCGCCCTACCGGCCAGGTCTGGTCCGCTCCAACGAAGGTTCCGCAGTCGAACTGGAGGTGTGGGAGCTGCCGGTGGTCAACCTGGGCGATTTCCTCAACCAGATTCCCGCTCCCCTGGGTTTGGGCCGGTTGGAGCTGGCAGATGGCAGCTGGGTCATCGGATTCCTCTGCGAGAGCCATATCCTGGGTGAGTCCCGGGAGATCACCCGCTACGGCGGCTGGCGCCGTTTTTGGGCGGAGGGAGGTCCCGATGCGCTTACTGCGTGATTCTCAACGAGGATGGCTCCATCTGGTGGCACTCGCTTACACCCTCATCGCCTATGGTTTGGGTTTGGGAGTGATGCTCTCCCAAGCGTTGCCGCTTGCCCTGCTGGGCAGTCTGCCGCTGGCCCATGGGCTTGTGATCGGCGCCTATGTGATCCACGAGTGCACCCACAACACCATTTTTACCGATCAGCGCTACAACCGCTGGCTGGGAGCGCTGCTGAGCTGGATCGCCGGCGGGGGCTATGGCGACTATCGGACCATCCGTCGCAAGCACATGCGCCACCACGTAGACCGGGCAGATGTCATCGCCTACGACTACCGGGCACTGCTGCAAGGCCATCCCGGACTGCGTCGCTTAATAGAGGTGCTGGAGTGGGCTTACATTCCCGCCGTCGATCTATTGATGCATGGGCTGGTGGTGGTGCTGCCCTTCATGATGCCGACACGCCGTCATCGCCGGGGCAGGGTGGTGCTGCAGCTATTGATCCGGGGTGGGCTCTTCGCGGCGCTGGCAGCGATCAATCCGGCGATTCTACTCGCCTACCCCTTGGGCTATCTGCTCTTCCTGCACGCGATCCGTTTCATGGATGTGCATCAGCACACCTACCCGGTGGTCATGACACTCGACAGCCGGGAGCCAAAGAGGGGCAAGCATGCCGATCGGGTATTCGAGCAGCGTAACACCTATTCGAACCTCTGCCTGGAGCACCCCTGGGTCAATCTGTTGATGCTCAACTTCGGCTACCATAACGCTCACCACCTGAAGCCGAACTTGCCCTGGTATGACCTGCCGCAACTGCATCGGCGATCTTTTTCGCAGGACGAACCCCAAAGCCTGCCGCTGAGAGCGCTGTTCGGTAGCTATCACCGCTACCGGGTGCAGCGTGTATTGCATGGCGACGACCCCGATGTTCCGGTGGCAGACAGCCGCGAGTTCGTTGGTGTGCTTGGTGTCTCCTTCGTGACGGCACACTGAGGAGTTGCTATGGAGTTGAAACTCTTGCGTACCCTCTGGGGGTATGACGGCGATCCGGCTGATGCCGTCGCCGAGTCGGCCGAGGCTGGATTCGATGGTATCGAGGGACAGGCTCCGGCCGATCCGGCACGGCGGGCAGCGATGGGCGAGGCGCTGTCGAGCCACCGGCTCGACTACATCTGCGAGATCACCACGGCAGGCAGTTACGTGCCTGAGCGGCAGGCCAGCCTGGAGGAGCATCTCGCCTCCCTGGCGCAGGGTCTGGAGGCTTGCCGGGAGCTCAATCCCCTGCGCGTCAACTGCATCGGCGGCTGTGATGCCTGGCCGGAGGCCATGAGTCTGCGCTTTTTCCAGCAGGGGATGGAGTTAGCGGAGAAACAGGGTGTCGAGATCGCTTTCGAGACCCACCGCAGCCGTTCCCTGTTCAATCCCTGGGTCACCCAACGCCTGGCGGCAGAGCTGCCTGATCTGAAACTGACTGCCGACTTCAGCCACTGGTGCGTGGTCTGCGAACGCCTGATGGATAGCGAACTGGAAGTGATCGAAGCGATCGCGCCGCAGGTGGCTCACATTCATGCCCGGGTCGGCTACGATCAGGGGCCGCAGGTGCCTCATCCCGCCGCGCCAGCCTACTCGGCAGCATTGGCGGCCCATCAACGCTGGTGGGAGATCCTCTGGCGGGCACAGCAGGCGGCAGGGTGTCGGGTGTCGACCATGACCCCCGAGTTCGGTCCCGACGGCTATCTGCACCAGATACCGTTCAGCGAAGAACCGGTCGGCGATCTGTGGCAGATCAATAACTGGATGCGTCAACGGGAGCGTCAACACTTTGCTGACTTCCTGCAGAGAGAGTCGGTATGAACCGTCATGTACTCGCCCTGATGGGCTCCTCGCTGCTGTGGGGTTGCGCCTGGATCCCGCTGAAGGCACTGGGCGAGGCGGGACTCGGCGGCCTGACTCTGGCATTTTGCGCCTTCGGTCTATTGACCCTGGCGGCTCTGCTGTTCTCTCCACGAAGTCTGGCCAACGGGCCGGGAGCCGGGCCGCTGCTGCTGATCGCCCTGTTGGGCGGCGGCGCCAACCTCGCCTTCACCCTGGCCATGGTCTACGGCGAGGTGGTGCGCTCCATGGCGCTCTTCTACCTGCTCCCTCTGTGGGGGGTGTTGGGCGGTCGGCTGATACTCGGCGAGCGGATCGATGGTTTGCGCTGGCTTGGTGTAGTCATGGCATTGACCGGGGCCTGGCTGGTGCTGGGCGGTGTCGACATCCTGCAAAGATTCCCCACCGGCTTCGAACTCTTCGGCCTGCTGGCCGGTCTGCTTCTGGCTATGAACAACCTGGTGTTTCGCGGTGTGCAGAGTCTGCCCCTGTCGGCCAAGCTCTCTGCCATGTTTCTCGGCTGCGCGGGGTTGGCGGGAACGGCGCTGTTGGTCACCGGCACTCCATGGCCGGCTTCGGTCACCCCGCTGGCCTGGGGCGGGGTGGCGCTCTATGCCTTGCTCTGGCTGCTGCCGGCCAATCTGGGAGCGCAGTACGGCGTCACCCATCTGGAGGCAGGGCGCGCTTCGGTGATTCTGATCCTGGAGCTGGTGGCGGCGGTGGTCTCCGCGACACTGATCGGCGACGAGCAGATGGCGCCGATGGAGTGGCTGGGAGCCATGTTGATTTTAACCGCCGCGTTGATCGAGGCCTTGCGCTGTGGGACGGCAGAAGCGGGGGTGAGTACGGTGGCCGTGAGGGACTAGCAGGTCTATACGGTGGGGCGCGACCCGAAATCAAACCTCCTCATACCCCGGTGGCCGCTTGCCCGAGATCATATAGGCGAAGGCGATCACCTCAGCCACCGCCCGGTAGAGTGCCTCGGGAATCTCATCGCCTAAAGGGATCTGCGAAAGCAGAGCGGCGAGTTGGGGGTCCTGATGCAGCGGGACATCGTGCTCTTTGGCCAGTTCGACGATGCGCTTGGCCAGCTCGTCCTGGCCTTTGGCGGTGAGGCGGGGTGTGTTCTCGCCATCATAGTTGAGGGCAATGGCCAGATCGGGGCGTTCCTGGTCGATGTCGGTCATGCTCAGGCCTTTTCGTTCAGCAGGGAGCCGTCGAGGGGGATCTCATCCCGCTTTTCCGCCACACCCACATGCGCCTCCAGTCTATCTACCGTCAGGCCGCGTTGCTCATAGGCTTGTCGCAACTCGCTCAGGCGGCTCTGTATCAGGTGATGGGTATCGGGCCGTTGTGACCAGATCTGGGTCGAAAGCTGCTCCCCCTGGAGACGCAATTGCACACGCATGGGGCCGAGACCGGCGAGGTTCATATGCAGGGTAAGACTCCACACCGCCTCCGCTTCTGCGCCAGCTCCCTGCTCATCTTTGCCGATACGGATATGAAGCAGGTCGACCTCCTCGCCGTTGCGGATCGGCAGCTCAAACTGCCACACCTGGCGAGTGGGGTCCTCCTGCGGCAGGGAGGCGAGCTGATGGGTCTGCACCCGCGCGATGGCGCCATCCAGGTGTTTCAGCAGGCCGAGGAGGAGTTTGACGCCGCTGTCGGAAAGAGACTCAGCTGTTGCCTTCATCGTTTGCGGCAGCAGTCTGGGATCGATGTTCGACTGTAGTAACCGGTTTTCGGGCAGCAGCTGGGCAACCTGTTTGAACAGATGCACCATCTGCAGTTTCATGTCTGCCGATTCGGTGAGACCGCGCAGCAGTTTCGGTTCAGTGAGCAGGCCGCTATCGACCAGGGCGCGCTGCAACTGGCTTTTGAATTGCGGGTCAGCAGTCGAGGGTAGTTGCTGCAGCAGATTGACCGCCTGCTGCCTGACAGGCGCAGGGATATGCTCTCGCACCGGTGCCTGGATCACCTGCGTCAGGGCTTTGAAGAGTTCGGGTAGCGGCTGTTGTCGCGGCAGGATGCTTTTCAGCGCGGCCGCTTTCAGAGACTCCAGCGTGGCCGGCATCAGCAAGCGCAATTCGGGTAGGATGTCATTCTTGACCACTTGCAGGGTCAATGCCTGGCCGGGCCGCACACTGAGCTGGGTCTGGGCGATCAGCCGGGTGACGCCGATCTGCAGACTGAGCCGGCCGTCGATGTTGCCGCTCATGGCGGTACCCTGCAGGATCTGTCCCGGTTTCAGATTCTGCAGCAGGGGTTCCCGCGAGGTCTGGCTGGAGGAGGGCAGCAGGATTTGTGTGATGGGTATCTGCATCTAAATCTCTCGGACAACTTGCTGGCAAGTATAGTTGTCTGCCCTGACAGCATACCCCATCAAGAGGAGAAGCCGCAGGGCAGGAGCCAGGCGGTTCAAATTAAACGAATTTTGGCCGCTATTCTTAGTGAGTGTGAGCTTGTGAGAGAGAGATGAGCGACGAAACGGAGAAAAAAACCAAAGCCTGGTTCGTACGGCATGAGGGATTGCCAATGGGGCCTCTCCCGGGCGCCAAAATCCGGCATCTCCTGTTGGAGGGCGAGATTACCCTGGACGATCAGATCAGCGTCGACCGAAAACATTGGGTCCGCATGGTCGAGGTGCCCGAAGTGGTGCCACTGCCCATGCGTGCCGAGGCAGGCGATGCCGAGGCCAAAGAGGTACTCAAACATCGTCAGCAGAGTGATGCCTCCAGCCTGGCGAATGAGAATCGCACCCCCTGGGTGGCCATTGTGGTGGTGCTGATCCTGATCAGCGGCATCGCAGGGCTGGCGGTCTGGGTCGGCATGCCTGAAGCCGACGATACCCCCCAATGCCAAGCCAAACCAGCCCCCGGGGTCAATTGGCGAAACTGTCTGCTTGCCGGTGTCGATGCGGGTTCAGCCAGTCTGGCGGGGGCCAATCTCAACAGCGCGGTGCTGAGAAATGCCCGCTTGAGTGCGACGAATATGAGTGGCGCCGATATGCGCTATACCGACTTGTCCGGTGCGGACCTTCGTTTTGCCGATCTGCGGGGTTCAGTGCTCTTGGGCGCCAACCTGCAATCGGCCGATCTCAGGGGAAGCAATCTGGCCAATACCGATCTGCGCTATGCCGATCTCAGCGGGAGCCTGATCGAGAACGCCAACTGGGAAAACGCCAATCTGGGCAGTGTCATTTGGCAAGATGGCGCTACCTGTGCGGAGAACTCCGTTGGACGCTGTCTCAAGACGGGGCCTTGAGTCTCAGAGGCTTCCTTCAGGGGAAGGACTCGGTTTCATAGCGAAAAATCTCCAGACTGGGTGACCAGTAATCGTCCGGCAGTCCGGCCTTGCGCTTGAGATGCCGCAGAAAGTCCTCCGGCTCCGGCAGTTGTTCCCACACCGAGGGGAGAAAGGTGCCCTGTCGATGGCCTTGCGCCAGAATCAGGCCGTCTTTAAAAGGCCGCATCTGCTTCAGCAGATCGGCCTCCGATTCACAGCTCAGCGGTTCAGCGGGTGTCAGCACCGAGATGTGCAGCTCCAGATCGTCGAACTCCGGCGCTGACAGCGGCGTAAAGCGGGGGTCTCTGAAGGCGGCAGCAAAGGCGTTCTCCGCCACATCCTCCACCAGCGGCAGAGTCGCCTCCAGATGGCCGATGCAGCCTCGCAGCATGCCCTGACGGTTGAGGGTGACAAAGCTGGCCCTGAGCGCTCTGAGGGGCGCTTCAAACTCGTTTGGTTCGACGCGTAGGGCAGTGCCTGTGTCGAGTCCATGACGAATGGAGCGCCGGGCGAGTGTCAGCAGGGTCTGGCGAGCTTTAGGGTCCAGGCTGTCGGGGTTCGTGGTTTGCATGAATCAATGCCTCTGGGGCCGGATAACACCACACTACTCAAACCATGTATCCAAAGCTGCCGGATTACAAGGTGTCTTGCGCGATCGGCAACTCTGGTCGAAAACCACATCCTCTGTGGCTCCAGTCCTGGATATGTCGCTTCAGCTTGTCCATAATCCCCCGCCTCACTCCCCTCATGGAACAGCTCAATGTGGTTTAAGAATCTGCGTCTCTATCTCCTGCAACAGCCCTTCAATCTCACTGCCGAAGCCCTGGAAGATCGGCTGCAACAGAAGCGATTTCAAGCCTGTGGCAGTCATGATCAGCAATCATACGGCTGGTACGAGCCCCTGGGACGGCAGGGGGAACTGCTGGTGCACGAGCTGATCGGTTGTCAGATGATCTGTGCGCGTCAGGAGGAGAAGCTGTTGCCGGCGGCGGTGGTTAACGAAATCGTCGACGATAAGGCAGCGGCCATCGAGAGCGAGGCGGGCCGAAAGCTGGGACGTAAGGAGCGTAGCGAACTGAAGGAGGAGGTCTTTCAGCAGCTGCTGCCAAAGGCCTTCAGCCGTTTCTCCCGACAATTCGCCATGATCGACAAGCAACAGGGATGGATTCTGGTGGATGCGGCCAGTGCCAACAAGGCAGAGGCGTTGATCTCGTTCCTGCGCGATACCCTGGGCAGTTTGCCGGTCAAGCCGCTGGATGTGAGGTTGGCGCCCAGTTTCGTGATGACCGAGTGGCTGCGTGAGCCGAATCGACATGCCGGTTTCGAGCTGCTCGATAGCTGTGAACTCAAAGAGCGTTCAGAGGATCCCGGTGTGGTGCGCTGCAAGGGACAGGATTTGACGGCTGAGGAGATGCTGGCCCATCTGGATGCGGGGAAGGATGTGGTCAAGCTGGCGGTGGCTTGGGATGAGCGCCTGTCATTTCTGATCGAGTCCGACATGTCGCTCAAACGCCTGCGTTTTCTCGATTTGATTCAGGATGAGGCGGCCGATTATCAGACTGAAAATGCCGCCGATGCCTTCGACGCTCACTTTAGCCTGATGGTATTGGAGTTCCGGCGTCTGATACCCCGTCTGCTGGATACCTTTGGTGGGGCCGTCGTCGACGATGACGAGTGAGGTGTAACTATCGCTTTTCTGATCTGGCAGACAGGGAGTTGCCAGGCAGTGAATCATAGCAATAGGTTACAGCAGGGAATAACCCGGCCTAAGTCAGGGTTTATTGACCTGAGTCAATGTGACGTCCCCTGGCTGCCTTTAGTCTTACTCCCACGCTCACGGTTGGTCGTTTCCGTGCTAAGCGCTAGTCTAGGGCGAGGATTCTTACTCTACATGCCTCCAGAGTACGGTCCTCGCCTATTTTTTTGCTCCCCTTTCCCGCTATCCCGCTCGTGATCACTGCCTGGCCACATCTTTAATTGTGCCGGGGATTGACCTTTATGCGCTAAGCAAAGGCGATGTGAGGTTACTCTTACGAGTGTTGGTTGCGCGACACAGCTACCCGAGAGTGCTGTACCCGCCCATCATCAGGCGTAGTTGTAATAGTTGAGAAACCAGTCAGCAAAATTCTTCACGCCAACTTCCAGCGGGGTATCCGGCTTGTAACCGGTATCCTGGATCAAGTCTTCCACATCCGCATAGGTGGCGACCATGTCACCGTCCTGCAGGGGAAGCATATTGAGTTCCGCCTTCTTGCCCAGACTCTCTTCCAGCGCCTCGATATAGCGCATCAACTCGACCGGCTGGTTGCTGCCGATATTGTAGAGGCGGTAGGGGGCCGTGCTGCTGGCTGAGTCGGGTTTATCACTGCTCCAGTCAGGATTCGGCTCGGGGGTTCGATCGAGCACCCGGATCACACCTTCGACGATATCGTCGATATAGGTGAAGTCGCGCCGGTGCTTGCCATAGTTGAAGACATCGATCGGCTCGCCCTGCATGATTTTGTGCGAGAACTTGAGCATCGCCATATCAGGCCGGCTCCAGGGACCATAGACCGTGAAGAAGCGCAGTCCTGTCGTTGGCAAGCGGTAGAGGTGGCTGTAGGTATGCGCCATCAGCTCGTTGGCCTTTTTGGTGGCGGCATAGAGACTCAATGGATGATCCACATTGTCATGCACCGAGAAGGGCATGGAGGTGTTGGCGCCATAGACCGAACTGCTGGAGGCGTAGACCAGATGCTCCACGCCGTTGTGGCGGCAGCCCTCGAGGATATGGCCGAAACCGAGCAGGTTGGAATCCACATAGGCAAGCGGGTTGTCGATGGAATAACGGACACCGGCTTGCGCAGCCAGATTCACCACACGTTGGGGTTGATACTTGGCGAAAGCCTGAGCGACGCCCTCCCTATCCTCCAATTCCAGCCGTAAATCGGTGAAATTGGCATGATCCAGGGTGCGGGCGAGACGAGATTTTTTTAACTCGACATCGTAGTAGTCGTTGAGACAGTCGATGCTGATGACTTCATCGCCGCGTTCCAGCAGGCGAAGTGCGAGAGCGGAACCAATGAAGCCGGCGCCGCCTGTGATAAGTACGCGCATGATTTTTCCGTTGTTTTAAGTTTTCTGGCTCAGGGCTGCTCGAATAGTCGACTGTTTACAGTCGACCGTCCACAGCGCTCTTGGGCAGGATATTCTTGACGTCGTAGAGGATGCCTTCCGGTTTGCACATGGCGCGAATTTTCTCCGC
Source organism: Candidatus Thiodiazotropha sp. (assembly GCA_037384445.1). Lineage (GTDB taxonomy): Bacteria > Pseudomonadota > Gammaproteobacteria > Chromatiales > Chromatiaceae > Thiodiazotropha. The sequence continues at coordinate 7,831 of JARRNY010000038.1, read as the reverse complement.
ACCCATCTCGACAAATTCGTTGTGAGCCACTGCAAGAATGACGGCGTCGTAGTGGTTTTCCTTGAGATGATCGATGGGCACGATGCCATACTCGCGCTCAGCTTCCTGGGCATTCACCCAGGGGTCGTAAATATCGACGCTGGCGCCGTAGTCCTCCAACTCTGCCACGATATCCACCACGCGCGTGTTACGCAGGTCTGGACAGTTTTCCTTGAAAGTCAGGCCCATCACCAGCACCTTGCTGTTACCGGAGACAACCCCTCTTTTGAGCATGAGTTTGACAACGGTATAGACCACGTAAGCTCCCATGCTGTCTGAGAGTCGTCGGCAGGCGAGGATGATCTCTGGCTGATAGCCGGTGGATTGTGCCTTGTGTGAGAGGTAGTAGGGGTCAACACCGATACAGTGACCACCGACCAGGCCTGGCCGGAAGGGGAGGAAATTCCACTTGCTGCCAGCGGCCTCTAGGACTTCCGTGGTGTCAATGCCAAGTCGATGGAAGATTTGGGCAAGTTCGTTGATCAGAGCAATGTTGACATCACGCTGTGTGTTCTCGATGACCTTGGAGGCTTCGGCAACCTTGATGCTGCTTGCTTTGTGGGTGCCGTTAATCAGAATAGTGTTGTACAGCTCATCGACGAAATCAGCGACTTCCGGGGTCGAGCCGGAAGTGACTTTCTTAATATTGACCAGACGATGCTCTTTGTCGCCGGGATTGATGCGCTCAGGGCTATAGCCGACATAGAAGTCTTTGTTGAAAGTTAGGCCGGAGACCGACTCGATGACTGGAACACAGTCCTCCTCAGTCGCCCCTGGGTAGACAGTCGACTCGAAGATCGCGATGTCACCGGGTTTGATAATCTTGCCCAGGGTTTCACTCGCTTTGACCAGAGGGCTGAGATCGGGTTGCTTGTGTTGGTCGATCGGAGTAGGAACCGTGACAATGAAGATATTGCACTCTCTCAGATCGTCCCGATTGGTGGTGTAGGACAGGTGAGGAACCGCTTGCAGCTCTTCAGGTTCGACTTCCAGAGAGCTATCCTGGCCTGAGCGTAACTCATCCACGCGCGGTTGATTAATGTCGAAGCCGAGGGTGGGGAATTTTTTGCCAAATTCGACCGCCAGGGGCAAACCTACATAGCCAAGCCCGATTACGCCGATGCGCACTTTTCCGAGATCAAACATCACACATCCTTCTTGAGAGGAAATTGAACTGTTGACAGAGTTTGTTGTAACTCATTGTGAGGGTGGAAATCATAACTTGGCCGACAGGCTAAATCGAGTGGTTTTTAGTCATGTACGAGGAAAGTGCTTCTCGGGTTTACATTGCGGCGGCTTATACGTTTAGATGATGATCTGCCTTTCTGCCTATCGCTTCACAGTCGACCATGAGCCAATTCGTTCCAAACAATGACGCAGACAAATCCGAGCGGGGAATCGCTCTGGTGGCTTTACACGCGGGATACAGCCACAGCTCCCTGGCGCTGCAATCGATACAGGCATTCTCAGTCAATGAGCCTTTCTACGCCGATATGCGGTGTTTCGAGTCCCTGGTCAACGTCAATCATCAGGGGCTGTTGGAATCTTTGGTCGATTTTCACCCAAAAGTTATTGGGTTCTCCACCTACCTTTGGAACATTCAAGCCTCGCTGCGCCTCGCCGCCTTGTTGAAAGAGTTGCTTCCTGGCTGCCAAATTGTACTTGGTGGGCCCGAGGCAGGGCCGCGCGCACGCGAACTGCTGGAAAATCGGCCGGCGATCGATTTTGTGGTTAACGGCGAGGGGGAGGCTGCCTTTCGAGATCTGGTCCGTTGGGTCCTCTACGGTGCGGGTCGACTCGACGAGATCTCCGGCTTGCATTTCAGGAGGGATGGAGACTGTTTTGCCAACCCGATCGCGCCACTGGCAGTCGAAGATATACCCTCATCGATAACCTGCGGATTGTCGCGCTTTGATAAACCGTTGGTTTATTGGGAAACAAGCCGTGGCTGCCCCTTTAAATGCACATTCTGTACAAGTGCCACCGATCGCCTGCGGGCCTTCCCTGTCTCACGAATCGAGTCCGACTTGCGGGTATTGGAGGGATTGGAAAACAAGACCATCAAGCTGCTTGATCGCAGTTTTCATCTCGGCAAGGCACGCACCAAACAACTGCTGGAGCGGTTTGCCCAAACACCCTCCGGTCTGCGCTTTCATCTGGAACTCAACCCGGACCGCATCTCCGAAGAGGCGATGGCGATCTTCCGCCATGCCGAACCGGGTAAATTCCAGTTTGAGATTGGTTTGCAGACACTGCAGGAACCCGTACTCAATGCCATCGAGCGCCAGATGGCGATTCCCAAAGCCCTCGACAATATTCGACAGCTGGTGGAGATGCATCGCCACCCGGTTCATCTCGATCTGATTGTCGGTCTGCCTGGAGAAGATGCGCTGCAGTGTGCCGATTCGCTGGATCGCGTGTTTCAGCTCTATCCCGACCATCTCCAGCTTGGGACCCTCAAGCTTCTGCCGGGTACCCCACTGCTCAAACAGGCCAACTCCCTGGGTTATCGCTGGGATAGAGAGCCCCCCTATGAAGTCCTCTGCCATCCCTTGTTGAGTTTTGCCCAGATGGCCCGCTTCAAACGCTATGCCGAATTGCTGGAGCGCCTCTGGAACAGTGGCTATCTGCGCGCCACTTTGGCAGGCCTGGTCACTTACTGTTTTGCAGGTTGTCTCTCGCAATGCTTCGAAGCCTTGCTGCTTGAGGTGGGTGAAGGCTTGGCGACCGAGAACCTGCAGCCAGACAGCCTGTTCAGCCGCCTCACCGATTTTGTGCTCAGGCGTCTGCCGCAGCAGCCGGAATTGGGTGAGTGGCTGCTGTGGGACTACTGCCACCACAGCCTGCTCAGCCAAAAGACGCCTGCCTGGATCGCCGAAACTCTCGAACGGGGGGAACGCATCAGCATCGACGGGACCCGCCGGCGTCTGCCGGTAGTGGTCCTCAGTGAAACGGGTGTGGCGCTGATCAACCGATTGACGGGGGAAGGGCGACGGGCCGGACGCTATGCTCTCTGGCCAAGACAACACAAAAAGGGGAAACCGGTGGAGGTCTATGCCCTCGATGAGGCCGGTGGGCCTGCTGAAAGGCGTGGGAGTGCTGTTTAAAACCCGAATCTTTGACCCGGCAACGCGATGATCGCTACCACTTTGTACGTTGCTGATATTGCAGGAATATTCAATAAAATAGCGGGTTAATTGTATTCCTTGGCGGCCGGGTGAAAAGTTCGGCTTAGATCAAGATCTCAAGTGCTTTGTGCCAGCAACCTTCGGTATTCAGATCGCGCTCCCAGCCAGTGGTATTGGATGAATCAAGACAGGATCAGGTCTTCCCGCTTCACGGGTTCTGGGATGTTATGGGCTCTGGGGAATCAGTCGTCTCGCAGATGCATCCGCATATCGTCGATAGAGTTGCGCGATTATCGAGCGCAACTGGCTCTCCGTCTCTGCGCGGCCGCTCAAGCCGTTGAGTCGGGCACAGGCTTCCCAGCTCCGTCGCTGCAATACCCGCATCACCAACAGCTCCCGCTCGCTCTGGCTCAGCGCGCTATCGCTGACTCTCTGCCGTGTCATGGCCTCGATCGCAGGCAGAGAGGTCTCATAGCCACGTCGGGCAAAGGCAAATCCAGCCAGATCGGACCAGTCGTCCCGGTCCAGGGAGAGCTGATCAGCGACTGCCAAGGCAGTAAGCAGTCGGCTTGCCAGAGAGGCAGGGAGTTCCCGCAGCGGGTCACCTAACAGCGCAGGCAGTTGACGCGTAAAGCGGTCACTGGCCTGCTCTGCCATTGTTTCACCCTCGGGACTCAGTGGGGTGAGCATCAATACCGAGTGATCGCCACTGCTGGTGCCTGTTCGCAGGCCGAGACGAACCGGCCGCAGGCCGTTTCGCAGCCAGAAATTGAACAACGTCTCCGACAATCCAAAGCTGGTCCCCAGGTAGTCGAAGCCTTCGCTTCGAGCCGTGTTGCCTATCTCTGAGAGCAGTCGGCTGCCCAGGCCACGACGTTGTGCATCGGGGTGGATGGCGATACGCACGATACGTAGCCCCTTGAGACAGGGCGCTGAGCTCAATCCCACATGTGCACCGAGAGACTGGGCCAGCAGATGCCCGCGCGGCCGCCGATGTCCGGCCCAGATCTCCTGCGCCAGGTCCGGATCAAAGCCACCTTCGGCAGAGAGCAGGGCTACCCCCACTATCGTGTTGCCGTCGCGCAGCAGCAGGGTGCGCAGATTGGGCGCATCCAGCAGCAAGCGGAAATCGAGGGGGGTGGTGCGATAGTGGGCCAGCACCAGCAGACCGAAGAGTTGCTGCAGGGCCGTTTCGTGCTGCAACAGCCAGGCGCCATCAGGTTGCAGGAGTTCGACGCTCTCGGCTCGTGTCATCGCCACAGAGGCTTCCGGGGCCGGTTTGGCATCCAACCCCAGTAGCCGAAAGAGCAGGGGTTCCAGGGGATCGTCATCGGCCCAGCGAATCGGCGTTTCCAGGCGTAGCTCGCGCCATTGGGGTGTCTCCCGCTCGAGATGGGACTTGAAGCGCAGGGCGAAGCCGCGTCCGGTACCCTCGTAGCCGTGCAGGGTGGTGGCAAAGACGATGCGGGGATAGTGGGAGAGCAGGCCATCCAACAGAGCCGTCGGGATGGCCGCCGCTTCATCCACCAGCAGCAGATCGGCCGCTTGCGGCGCTTGCAGCAGGTGGTCGGGTGCTGAGTAGGCCAAGGTGCTGTCAGCAAACTGTAGATCTCCCCCTTTCATGCCGGCAGCGGGCAACAGCCGTGTCGCCTGATTGAAGAGGGCGTCGACCGCGCGCCGACGCGGTGCGGTGACCAAAATGCGAGTTGCTCTCTCCTGCATCAAGCGGGCGGCCGCGATACCCAGCGCCGACGATTTGCCGCGACCCCGGTCGGAGCTGATGACCAGTGGACGCCGCCGATGGCCCCTGGCGACTCTCTCAATCGCCGCCACAGCCTGATGTTGATCGGGGGTCAGGCAAGTGCCTTCGACGCTGGGAACTGGCAGAGGAGCACGGCTGCCGGGAGGAAACGGCGTTACCGGCGTCCCATCGACAATCCGCACTACCCAGGGGTCGGTGCAGAGTATGGATGCCAGCCGTTGCAGAAAGTGTCCGCCAAATGAGGCGGTGTCATAGCCGGCTACGACGTGGCGTCGATACTCTGGATCAGCGTAGCAGTGCCAGCTCTCCAAGGGGGGCGTCAGTAGCAGCAGCAGGCCGCCGCCACACAGGGCGCCTCCCAGGGCGCCGAACGCATCGGGGTCGAAACCGCTGAAGGCGTCGTAGACGATGAGGTCGATTTCGCCGCCCAAGACTTCATGGGCTTGGGGATTGCGCAGCGAGTCGATCCCCTCAGGCGCTGTTTCACCGATCCAGAGCGACGCCTTTAGCGCCAACGCCTGCATGATCTCCCGGGCAAATTCACGGCTGGCCTCGGGCTCACCCTCGATCACGACCATACGCCGGTGACGGTGCTGCCTGGCGTTGTCTCTTAACGAGAGGGCCAGGTCGGTCAAAGAGGGTATCGATGTGGGCATCTGGATTGTCGCTAAAAGTCAGTTGATTCAGTCGTGCGGCTATTTTGACACCCGGCTAACATCTGCGACACTGCGGATTCGTTCACTGGGACGATTCAAGATAACAGATGGGTTAGGCCGAGTGAGTTGTGACGAGACGAAGAGAGCGTGTTTAACAGAATCCAATGACCTTTCATGACCCCACTGTTTGGATCAGGCATGACTGATTCCGCCATCACTCAACGCATCCGGGTACGCGGACTGGTGCAGGGCGTCGGTTTTCGCCCCACCGTGTGGCGGCTGGCCCATGATTGCGGGCTGTGGGGTGAGGTGTGGAACGACAGCGAAGGGGTCGAGATGCTGGTTGGCGGGCCTGTCGAGCGGATTGATGATTTCTGCCGTCGCCTGCGCGATGAGGCGCCACCGCTGGCCCGGATCGATGCCATCGAGCGCCACGCCAGCGAGGAGGTGGCGACGGGTGAGGAGTTCCGCATACGCCCCAGCCGCAGCGGCGAGGCGCGTACCGGCGTGGTGCCCGATGCCGCCATCTGTGGCGCCTGCCGGAGTGAGATCGACGACCCGCTCGACCGGCGCTATCGCTATCCGTTCACCAACTGCACCCACTGTGGACCCCGGCTGAGTATCATCGAGCGTATCCCCTATGATCGCGCCAACACCAGCATGCGCCACTTTGTACAGTGTCCCGACTGTGCCGCCGAGTATACGGACCCCGCCGATCGCCGTTTCCACGCCCAACCCAATGCCTGTCCCGTCTGTGGCCCGAAGGTCTGGCTGGCGGACGGAGAGGGCGAGCTCTTGCCCCTAGCCCCGGACCAGGATGCGATAGCTGCCGCCAGCGATCTACTGGCACAGGGACGTATTCTGGCGATCAAAGGCATCGGTGGTTTTCATCTGGCCTGCGATGCGGCCGACGAAACAGCGGTCAGCCAGCTGCGAGCCCGCAAGGGACGCTATCACAAGCCCTTCGCCCTGATGGCCAGGGATCTTTCCATCGTGCAGCGCTATTGCCGGGTCTCGGATGCAGAAGCGGAGTTGCTGCGCGCTACGGCCGCTCCCATCGTTCTGTTGCAGCGGGAGGAGCAGGTTCCACTGGCGCAGAGTGTGGCGCCATCGCAGGTCAGCCTCGGTTTTATGCTTCCCTACACACCACTGCACCATCTGCTGCTGAGCGACTGGGAGCGCCCCCTGGTGATGACCAGCGGCAACCGGATCGAGGAGCCTCAGTGCATCGACAACAGCGAAGCGGCCTCAAGGCTGCAACCGCTGGCTGATTGGTTTCTGCTGCACGATCGGGAGATCATCAATCGGGTCGATGACTCGGTGGTGCGGATCATGGACCGGGAGCCGCGGCCTATGCGCCGGGCCCGGGGCTATGCGCCGGCACCGATCACTCTGCCTGAGGGTTTCGCGGCGGCTCCCCCGCTGCTGGCGCTGGGAGGCGAGCTGAAGAATACCTTCTGTCTGTTGAAGCAGGGTCAGGCGATCCTCTCCCAGCATCTGGGCGATTTGGAGAATCTGATCTCCTATCAGGACTACCTGCACAACCTGGCGCTCTATGGCGATCTGTTCGCTCATGAGCCGCAGGCAGTGGTGGCCGATCTACATCCCAACTACCGATCAACCCACCATGCAAAAGAGCTTGCCGGGCAGGCTGATCTACCCCTGATCCAGGTGCAGCATCACCATGCCCATATCGCCAGCGTGCTGGCGGAGAACGGCTGGCCGCTCGATGGCGGCAAGGTGTTGGGCATTGCGCTGGACGGCTCCGGTTACGGCGGCGACGGCACCATCTGGGGGGGTGAGATCCTGCTTGCCGATTATCACGACTTCCAACGCCTTGCGTGCCTGCAGGCGACCCCGCTCCCCGGCGGCACGCAGGCGATTCTGCAACCCTGGCGTAGTGCTTTCAGTCAACTGCACAACACGCTTGGCTGGTCTCAGGTGACAGAAGAGTGGGGTGAACTCGAAGTTGTGCGCTGGCTCGAGGAGCAGCCACTGACGACCCTGACACAGATGATGGAAGCGGGACTCAACTCTCCCATGACCAGCTCCTGCGGCCGTCTGTTCGACGCCGCGGCAGCGCTGCTGGGAATCTGCCGGGAGTCGATCAGCTACGAGGGGCAGGCGGCCATTGAGTTGGAGGCGGCAGCGGTCAGCGCCGCTGCGGATGACAATCCAGGGTACTCGCTGGCGATCCATCGCCATCAGGATCTCTGGCAACTCGACCCGACGCCGATCTGGCCAGC
>JARRNY010000037.1:3653-46151 GCA_037384445.1 Candidatus Thiodiazotropha sp. | reverse complement strand
TGCAGCATGACCCTGGAACGGGCAAGAGAGATTATCCAGCAGCAGGTCAGCTTCGGCAGCGGCTACAACCGCCATGCGGTCAGGCTGTTGTTGGGTGAGGTTCAGCGAGAACATGGTCTGCCAGCGGGTGATCAGTTGATTCGGGAACTCGACCTGGAAGAGGCCTTCGGTCTCAAACTGGGGACCGATTTCACGGCTGTGGGACAGTAGCCCGCCGACTCAGGAGTTGACCTTTTCCGCCACCAGCATAGCCACATCCCGGGTACCCTGCGCCAGTTGCCCCAGACGGTTCTCCTCTCGGTAGACGCGTATCTTTAAGCGATCAAACAACTGTAGCAGCTCGTTGTCCCCCAAGCGGAAATCCGGATTTGACGGCCCTTCACTGCCAACGGCAATACGGGTAAAGGTCTGATAGAAGAGCAGGCCGCCGGGTTTCAGGGCGTCGATGATTTGCGGCGCCAGCGCCCGCTCGAGATAGTAGCTGACGGTAATGACATCGAAGCTGGCCGCTGCAGGCGGGGCCTGTTCCAGATCGCGGGTCTCTGCTGTCAGGTTGCTCAGGCCTTTACCCTTCGCCATCCCTCTCAAACGCTCGATCGCCACCGGGGAGAGATCCCAGGCGCTAACCGTCAGACCCTGCTCTGCCAGAAAAAGGGCATTGCCGCCAAGACCACAGGCGAGATCGAGGGCACAGCCCGCAGGCGGCAGCAGATGCCGATTGTGCATCAGCACCTCGGCCACGCTGGGCTGCTTATCGGGATCGCTGTGGCGGGTGTCCCACTTCGCCTGCTGCGTCTGCTGCATCATTGGCCTCCGCTCAGAGACTCTCCAGGCCATAAGCGAGGTCAGCCTCGATGTCCTGCACACTCTCCAAACCCACTGCAAGGCGTACCAGGCCATGTCCAATGCCCGCCTCGGCGCGCTGCTCTTCCGTCAAACGTCCGTGGGTCGTGGTGGCCGGATGGGTGATGGTGGTCTTGGTATCGCCCAGGTTGGCAGTGATCGAGAGCATGCGGGTGGAGTCGATCAACGACCAGGCCGCCGGCTGCCCCCCCTTCAGATCGAAAGAAACGATACTCCCTGGCGCCGACTGCTGGCGCTTGGCCAGGGCGTGCTGAGGGTGGGAAGCCAGCCCCGGAAAGTAGACCCGCTCCACCTGGGGTTGAGCCTGCAGCCATTCGGCCAGCTGCTGGGCATTGCGTGAATGCGCCTGCATACGCAGCTCAAGTGTCTCCAACCCCTTGAGAAAGACCCAGGCGTTGAAAGGGCTCATGGTGGGACCCGCTGTACGCAGCACACCGAAGACCTCTTCACCGACCTGCTGCCGGTTGCCGACCACCGCACCGCCCACGCAGCGCCCCTGGCCATCGAGGTATTTGGTTGCCGAGTGGACCACAATATCGGCACCCAGAGCCAACGGCCGCTGCAGCGCCGGGGTACAGAAACAGTTGTCCACCACCAGCACACAGCCATTGGCGTGCGCCAGCTCGCTGAGGCTGGCAATATCAGCCACCTCGGTGAGGGGGTTGGACGGGGTCTCCAGGAACAGCAACTTGGTGTTCGGCCTGATGGCCCGCTCCCAGGCTGCCATATCGCTCAGCGGCACAAAGCTGGTCTCGATACCAAAGCGGCTGAGATACTTATTAAACAGCATCGTGGTGGTACCGAAGACGCTCTGCGAAGAGACGATATGGTCCCCGTTCTGCAACAGGCCCATGCAGGTGGCCAGGATCGCTGCCATGCCTGAGGCCGTGGCGACGCAGGACTCCCCCCCTTCCAGCGCAGCCAGCCGCTCCTCAAAGCCGCGTACCGTGGGATTGGTGAAGCGGGAGTAGATATTACCCGGCTCATCACCGCTGAAACGCGCTGCCGCCTCGGCCGCACTGCCGAAGACGAAGCTGGAGGTGGGGAAGATAGGCTCCCCGTGCTCCCCCTCGTGGGTGCGCTGGTGACCCGTGCGTATCGCCTGGGTAGCAAACCCCCAGGGGGCTTGGTTATCCTCATCCATCATCGATCCTCAAATAGTCTTGCGCCCGTCAGACCAGCGGGCGTTTTCTTGTATGTCAGCGACAGGAGCAGCTGTGCCCGGCCTTTATGCATTGTAAGTCGTATTGACACAGCACCCTAACCCGAATGTTTCACCCGGCCGCTTGGAAATGGGATCAACGCACTATGTTTATTGACGGCTCCTGGACGATCAGCAAACACAAAGTGTTACCGATCATCGTGTTCCCGGGTGAAACATTCGGGCTAGTGGGATGTGTTCCGAAGCGGTACACCTGCTATTGGCTCCCTTAGCCCAGATCCATCCCGGCAGGGAGAGATTGGCTGATCCGCGCTCAGTCGAGCTGCTGCGCGAAATAGTCGGCGAGGAACTCATCGAAACTCACCTGATCCGAGTCCTCGATCTCCCGCTGCCGGCGCCAGGAATCGGCCGCCTCCTGCTCCAGCAGGTTCTGGTCTTCGAGACTGTGACGCTGCTCAGTAAAGTAGCGCTGGTGTTGCTTGGACATGCGCTGGGCGAAGTGGAAGAAACCCTCGCCTCGTTCGCGCATCTGCGCCAGCATCTGCGCCGACGGGGTCTTATCCGCATCCTGCAATCGGCTGCGTTGCAGCTCCAGACTGCTTTGGTAGGGTTTGTCGGCCAGCTCCTCGTCAAGCAGTTCGCAGACGGGTTGCAGAGCGTCGCAGAGTTCCAGCCCCCAGTCACTCAGTGGGATCTGCCCACCGTCGCGCTTCAGCTGCAGATCCGGGTCACGTCCCTGGTGGGCAGCGGCAAGCTCGTTCCAGTCAATTGCCTTCTGCTCGGCAACATTGATGGATGGACTCTCCTCCAACAGGCAGAGCAACATCAGGGCCTCGACAAAGAAGACCTGCTCCTCAGCAATACCCAGCGGGTGGAACGGATTCACATCAAGCGAGCGCAACTCCAGATACCGCACCCCACGATGTTTCAGGGCGTGGATTGGTTTCTCCATCATCTCGGGGATCTGCTTCGGCCGCACGGTACTGTAGTACTCGTTCTCGATCTGCAGAATGTTGGCGTTGAGCTGTTCGTAGCGCCCATCCACCTTGACCCCCATCGCCTGGTAGATGGGACAGGGCGTTTCGATAGCGCAGGAGAGGGTCTCCACATAGGCATCCAGGCAATCGTAGCAGGCCTTGATACCGGTCCCCTCCTCCTTGCTGTTCTGATAGCCGATGTCGCCCATGCGCAGAGAGGTGGCGTAGGGAGCGTAGTAGGTGAACTCGTCAAACGACTGCAAGCTGGTGGGACGTCCACCAAGGAAAGATTTACACACCGCCGGTGAGGCGCCGAAGAGATAGGGGATCAGCCAGCCGAAACGCTGCAGGTTGCGCAACATACCGAAATAGGACTCGGAAATGAACTCCTGCACCGGACGCTCATCACCCAGCGACTGCTGGAATGCCTCCCAGAATTGGGTCGGTAGCGAGTAGTTGAAGTGGACACCGGCGATCACCTGCATGACACGGCCGTAGCGGTGCCCCAACCCCCGACGATAGACGGTCTTCATCATGCCGGCATTGGAGTTACCGTAATTGGCGATGGGGATCTGAGCATCCCTCTCCACGACACAAGGCATGCTGGTGGCCCATAGAATTTCGTCTTCCAACTGCTGGTAGACGAAATGGTGTGCTTCAAACAGAAAGCGCAGGGGTTCAGTACGATCCCCGGAGGGAGGAGTGATGATCTCCGTCAGCGCCTCTGAGTAGTCAGTGGTGATATAGCGATTGGTGAGTGGCGAACCCAACGCCACAGGATGCGGCCGCTGTGAGATGCAGCCCCTGGGCGAGACCCGCAGCCCCTCTTTCTCGATGCCGATCAAACCGCCTCGAAGGAGCCCTGCCTGACCTTCCTGGTGAAGGTGCAGCAGTCGCTTTTGTGAAGTCTCGTACAAACCTGCAAATCCTGTTCAAAGACCGCAGATTATAGCGCGCTGAAACGCCGCTAACACGGACAAATTCAAAGCATTGCCGGGTTAATTCAAAAGTCGCATCAACGCATCACTGCCACTGGGGCCTGCAGTCGGATGGAGTCGACGAGAATCCGCGCCGCTTCGTTGAGTTCGATACGATGTGTGGCTTCGCTCTCCTCGCTACCCTCTTCCTCGTCAATCTTTTGGTCACTTTCGAGCTTTATGGCATCCAGGCCCTGGGAGAGACGAAATCGGTTCTTGTGCAGCAGACGCTCCTTCTCCCGTTTCTCCCATTCAGCACGGCGGGTGCTCTCGAGCAGACTCACTTCGGAGCGCTCATCCAGATCTTCGAAACGTTTCTCCCGGTCAACCAGCATTTCAAAGCCGGGATCGTGAGAGATGCGACTGAGGTGGGACTCCATCAAGCGGGGTACCGCACCTTGACCGCTGATCTCATAGTCGGCCGGTTCGATCTGGGCCCATGGCAGCGCATTGTCTAGGGAGCGCTCGCCATAGTCGTCGGAGAAGGTGGCCGTGGGGAACAGGATGTCCGGCACCACCCCGCGATGCTGGGTGCTACCGCCGTTGATGCGGAAGAACTGGGCCATGGTCAGGCGCAGCCGCCCCAGATCCTTTTTACGCCCAGGCACGAAACGGCCCAGGTCGACCAGGGTCTGCACCGTGCCTTTTCCGAAGGTGGGCTCACCGATGATGATGCCACGCTTGTAGTCCTGGATCGCGCCGGCAAATATCTCCGAGGCGGAAGCGCTGTTGCGGTCGACCAGCACGGCCATGGGACCGCTGTAGGCGATGTCAGCGTCAGGATCGCGTTCCACTTCCACTTTGCCGAAGGCGTCTTTGATCTGCACCACCGGACCGGTTTTGATAAACAGGCCGGTCAGTTCGGTGGCTTCGGAGAGAGAACCACCGCCATTCTCGCGCAGGTCGATAACGATGCCGTCAACACCCTGCTTGTTGAGATCCTTGAGCAGATTGCGCACGTCGCGTGTGGTACTGCGAAAATCTTCATCACCCCGGGACTCAGCGGCAAAATCGCGGTAAAAAGTCGGCACCTCGATAACGCCTATCTTGCGTTTATCCATGCCCTTGAGACCCTCGATGACATAGCTCTTGGCGGCCTGCTCTTCGAGTTTGATCTTGTTGCGCACCAGGGTGATGGTTTCAGGATCGGCCTCGTTCTTGTCGCCCTTGGAGATGATATCGAGCCGGACCACTGAGCCCTTGGGGCCGCGGATCTGCTCCACCACATCCTGCAGACGCCAGCCCACGATATCGACGATTTCGCCTTCCAGGCCCTGACCGACACCGATGATACGGTCGCCCGCATGCAGCAGATGGCTCAACTCAGCCGGGCCACCAATAACGGTCTTCTGCACCACCGTGTAGCCGTCTTCATCCTTGAGCACAGCGCCGATACCCTCCAGCGAGAGGCTCATGCTGATGTCGAAATTCTCCGAGGTGCTGGGCGACATATAGCTGGTATGGGGTTCGAGGCTCAGGGTGTAGGCGTTGATAAAGGTCTGAAAGACATCATTGGCGTCAAACTGCTGAACCCGGCTCTCAAGACGGGCATATCTCGCACTCAGGGTCTTGCGGATCTCCTCATCGGACTTGTCGGTCAGCTTCAGGTTGAGAAAGTCGTTCTTCACCCGCTTGCGCCAGAGGTCGTTCAGTTCGGTGCGGGTCTGCGGCCAGGGCGCATCCTCGCGCTCGAACTGGTAGCTCTCGTCGATGCTGAAATCGAAATTGCCTTCGAGCGTCTCCTGCGCATGGGCGATCGCCTCACCCACCCGCTGGCGATAGGTGCGGAAAATCTCGAAGGCGGGCTCAATGCGGGAATTGCTCAGATAGTCATCGAGCTTGCTCTCATAGATGGCAAAGCGACGGATATCGTTGGCCAGGAAAAAAGAGCGGTTGGGATCGAGGGCATCGAAGTATCGACTCAGAATTTCCTTCGACATGGCGTCGTCGAGCACCACGTCTTTATAGTGGTATTTATCGATCACCCTGACGATGACATGGGCTGTCTGCTGCTGCTCCTCGGTAGGGTGAAGTTCGGACACCGGTACCAGGCGCTTGACCGCCCAGGCAGGCAGGCTGACCAACAACAGGAGGAGGCAGGTCACTACTAATCGGGAAATTCTCATCAATTCACCTAATTCGGTCTGGCCCGGAGGGCAATTTTTTACCGCTACCAATCTGATTGGAATACGATTTCGACTGGATTACCAGCCTGGGGGTTCCGTCCAACACGAAAAATGTGCAATCGTGCAATAAATTGACACCATCTGTATCAGAACTTTTCGCACAGACCTTGGCATAAATCCAGGTAACCTGGCGCTTCAGGATTTAAAATCCCATGACGAATGAAGAAGTCGATCAATACCAGGTTACAGTTGGGCTTGAAATCGTCTGTGTCGCGCACCAGGGCCAACACCTCCTGCACCGGCAGCAGGTTGAATTCAGCCACCTCGCCGTCGCTATTGCTGGGCTGGAAATCGGCCGGTAGCTCCAGATCATAGCAGTAGAGGGTATCGGGTTTGAGTCCGACCGCTGTCTCCTTGCAGTAACTCAAGGCTCCAACCGGCTGGGCTGTGGCGGCCAGCTCAGCTGACACTGATGCCTCCTCCATACACTCCTTGCGCAGGTTCTCATCCAGCGTGAAATCGTGGGGCAATCCACCTGCCACCATGTTGTCGAGCATGTTCGGAAATACGCGCCGGTCAGCGGCACGGCGCGCAATCCAGAGCTTTAACCCATCGGGTGTGCGCACAAAGCCGTTCAGGTGCTGTCCGTAAGCACGCAAGCCGAAATAGGGAGCAGCGGTGCGGTCGATAGTCGCAATGGCCGTCTCGCGCCCGCTACAGGTGACCGGGTAGCGTTCCCCATGGGCATGCGATATCACCCCCTGGGTGACCAGAGCCGTGGTGACTTCCTCAAACACGCTGGTCCTCTGCTTGAAACTGTCGAGACCGGGGTTCAGTTCCACCCGATCATCATCGATGTTGAAATAACCTGGCCACTGTCGCAGAGCCTCGCACATGGCCGGCTTGAGATAGCCGTAGCGCCGGTCTTGAAAATAGAGGCCGGTGAAGTTGGCTGGCTGCCAACTGTTGAGACTTTGCACATGGCGCAGCAAACCTTGGTCATTCATTCGTCCATCTCCAGGACGCTGCAGACGACACGGCGATCATCCCTTGGCCCATCGAATTCACAGAAAAAAATGTTCTGCCAGCGTGACAGGCCCAGTTTACCGTCGATGAGAGGAATGCTCTCCGAGGGACCGACCAACCCTGCCTTGAGGTGGGAATCGCCATTACCATCCTGGGCGTCGTGCAGCCAGACCCCCTGAGGGATCAGCTTGCGCAAAAGATTGACCACGTCGCTCTGCACACTCTCGTCCCAGTTCTCCTGGATCATAATGGCTGCCGTAGCGCCCTGTGCGTAGACGTTCACCAGGCCTTGGCGCACACCGCTGTTACGCACCACCTGCTCCACCTGGGAGGTGATATCGAGCAGGGTCTCCCGCTGCCGGGTCTTCAGTTGAATGATCTCTCGCATAACCCGTAATTTCCCGGGGCTTTTGATAAAGTTCAATGTGGTCAGCTTGATGACCTGCTGCAATGCCCCCTCAAACAACAGGAGGCACTATGTACGAATTTAACACCGAAATCGATCTCCCCTTCGAGCAGGCACTGGAAAAGGTCAGAGAGACGCTGATGGGGGAGCATCTGGGCATCGTCAGCGACGTGGATGTGCAGGCCATTTTCAAGAACAAAATGGACAAGACCATCCCCGCCTACCATATCTACGGCGCCTGCAATCCGAAACTGGCCGATCGGGTAATCAGCAGCGAACCCAATGCCGGCACCCTGCTGCCATGTAACTTCATTATGCGCGAGAGTGACGCCGGCAAAACAGTGGTGAGTTTCATGGACCCGGAGACGGTACTGGGACTGTGCGAGACCGAAGAGCCGAAAAAGGTCGCCGCCGAGGCCAAAGAGAAGCTGTTGCGGGTGGTGGAGAAACTCAACGCCTGATGGCTCGCACTCTTTGAGACTTTTGGTGCGGGAAACCGCGCCGTTCACCTAGATTTCCCATAGGGTGCGGCTTGCCGCACCGGTATGGGGTATAACCCCGGCCATCAGCAGATGCCCAATACCACCGGCATCTCTATTGTACGAACCCCACAGACAAATCTGAGCGGCCGTTCAGCAGAAAACGGATCGCATCCCGATTCGTCCAGGAGCTGGCCTGTCGCGCCGCCCGCTGCTTGGGTAGCCAGACATATTCGGTATGCTCATTGCTCTGCAGACGGGGCTCTCTGCGATGGGTGAGAGCCAAGGCAAACCAGTGTTCCCGATTCGTGCGGGCTGAAGGGGCATAGCGCTCGCGCCAGGCTGAAATGATAGGAAAGGTGACGCTGTGCTGCAGGTCGATCAAACCGTCGCCCGCCATGATGCCGGTCTCTTCGTAGAGTTCCCGGCGCGCGGCGCTGGCTGGCGACTCACCCCATCGCAGACTGCCGGTTACCGACTGCCAGAAACCATTCGGCCGGGTGCGGCGTAGCATCAGCACCTCTTCCTGGCGGGTATAGACCACCACCAGTACCGATTCCGGTCTTTTGTAATTGGGCTTCGGCATGGTGGCGCGGCCAGGTTTCAACTCACCCGCTTATGTTGAACCTGAAACCGTGGATTCAGGTTGAACTCTCTTCAGTGGCCGGCTTGCGTACCCTGATGGAGAGTTCGCGCAGCTGCTCGGCACCCACTTCGGATGGCGCCGAGGTGAGCGGACAGGCGGCAGTCTGGGTCTTGGGGAAGGCCATCACCTCGCGGATCGAAGCTGAACCGGTCAACAGCATGACCAAGCGGTCGAGACCAAAGGCCAACCCACCATGGGGCGGACAGCCGTACTTGAGGGCATTGAGCAGGAAGCCGAACTTCTCCTCGGCCTCCTCATCGCTGATCTCCAGCAGCTTGAAGATCTGCTGCTGTACCGACTGCTCATGGATACGGATTGAGCCACCGCCCAGTTCGACACCGTTCATCACCATGTCGTAGGCGCGGGACTTGCAGTTACCCGGGTCGGACTCCAGCAGCGACAGCTGGTCCAGCTTGGGGGAGGTGAAGGGGTGGTGCAGCGGCGTCCAGCGATTGTGCTGGTCGTCCCACTCGAACATGGGGAAGTCGATGACCCAGAGGGGCTTCCACTCCCCTTCCATCAGTTCCAGATCCTGGCCGAGACGCACACGCAGGGCGCCCAGGGATTCGTTGACCACGGATGTCTTGTCCGCGCCGAAGAAGATCAAATCGCCGTCCTCGGCAGCGGTACGCTCAAGGATGGCAGTGACCACCTCGTCAGGCAGGAACTTGAGAATAGGCGACTGCAGCCCCTCTACGCCCTTGGCTATCTCGTTGACCTTGACATAGGCCAGCCCCTTGGCGCCGTAGATGGCGACAAACTTGGTGTATTCGTCGATCTGCTTGCGGCTCAGTTTACTGCCGCCCGGCACACGCAAGGCCGCAACACGTCCCTTCGGGTCCTTGGCTGGACCGGAGAAGACCTTGAACTCCACGGAAGCCATCAGATCACGCAGATCAATCAGCTCCAATGGTACGCGCAGATCGGGGCGATCGGAGCCGTAGCGCTCCATGGCCTCATCGTAGGTCATGCGCGGGAAGGGATTGGGCAGGTCGACGTCGAGAATCGCCTTGTAGAGCTGACGGATCATCTCCTCGTTGAGATCCATGATCTCGTTCTCATCGAGGAAAGAGGTCTCTATATCGAGCTGGGTGAACTCGGGCTGGCGGTCGGCGCGCAGATCCTCGTCGCGGAAACAGCGCACGACCTGGTAGTAGCGGTCCATACCGGACATCATCAGCAGCTGTTTGAACAGCTGGGGCGACTGCGGCAGGGCGAAGAACTGTCCGGGGTGAGTGCGGCTCGGCACCAGATAGTCGCGCGCACCTTCCGGCGTCGCCTTGGTCAGCATCGGCGTCTCGATATCGAGGAAACCGTTGTCGTCCAGGTAGCGGCGCAGAATTTGGGTTACTTGGGCGCGGGTGCGGATCTTTGCCAGCATCTCGGGGCGACGCAGATCCACATAGCGGTAGCGCAGACGGATCTCTTCAGACGCCTTCTCATGCTCATCGAGCTGAAATGGCGGGGTGTCGGCGCGGTTGAGAATCTCCAGCTCAAGACCGAGAATCTCGATCTCACCGGTGGGCAGGTCCTTGTTGACGGTACCCTCCGGACGCGGCCTGACACGGCCCTTGATACGCAACACAAACTCATTGCGCACCTGTTCAGCCAAGGCGAACATCTCGGGCAGATCAGGGTCGTAAACCACCTGCACCAGGCCCTCGCGATCACGCAGGTCGATGAAGATAACACCACCATGGTCTCGCCGACGGTGGACCCAGCCACAGAGTTCAACCTCTTGTCCGTTATGGCTGCTGTTGATTTGTCCGCAATAGTGACTGCGCATGGGCGTTATCCTGTGAAAACTTCAATGGGCCGACGGTGGGCCGTTAAAAGGCGGAAATGTTACGGCTTGGTACCAGCCTCTGCAAGCCCATTACCCACTTGATTCTCGTCATGGTGGGCGGGATTGACCGCACCCATGGAGAGCAGCAGTTTGAGTCCCTCATCGACGCTGATGTCAAGCTCGCGGACATCTTCCCGTGGCACCAGGACAAAATAGCCGCCAGTCGGGTTCGGAGTAGTCGGAATGTAGACGCTGACCACATCGCGGCCGGTGGCCTGCTGCACCTCTCCCTGCTCGTCGCTGGTAAGAAAGGCAAGGGTCCAGAGCCCACGCCGGGGAAACTCAACCAGTACCACCTTGCGGAAGGATTTCCCGTTGTCGGCAAACATGGTCTCGACCAACTGCTTGACCGCCGAGTAGACCGATCTGACGAGGGGAATACGGGAGAGAAGCTGCTCCCAGAGACCAACCAGCTTGCGACCGAACAGATTGGCCGCCACCAGACCGGTGAGCAGGAGTATCAATAAGGAGAGCACCACCCCGAGACCGGGGATATGGAATCCCAGCAGATTATCGGGGCGAAACTGCTGAGGCAGCAGCAGCAGGCTCTGGTCCATCCACCCGACCAGCAGCCGGATGACGAATACAGTTGCCCCCAGCGGCAGCCAGACCAGGAGCCCAGCTACCAGATAACGGCGCAACAGATTCACTTCAAGGTCACTGAATCAGGACTTGCAGGCACACCCGCCGCCGCTGCAGCTGCTCGATTTGCTGCTCTCCCCGCTATCGTGAACATTTTTCTTTTTGCCGCTCTTGAAGTCGGTTTCGTACCAACCGCCCCCTTTGAGCCGGAAAGCGGCCGCCGAAAGGACTTTTTTAAGCGCCTCCTGCTTGCACTCCGGGCACTCGGTCAGTAGCGGATCGTTTATCTTCTGCAGCGCTTCCAGTTCGTGGCCACAGGCTTCACAGCGGTATTCATAAATTGGCATAGCATGACCCTAGAAAAGCTAAATCATGTGGGGGGAGGTCAATTACGATCACCCGAATTAGCGGCAGATCGTACCACTTAATGAGATCAGATGGGGACTCTTTGCGCAATTCTCAACCAGCTGCCTCTCGCTAATGCACGGATTCAGGTTTAAACCCGAACAGGGTGCATTGGCGCTGTCTTAGGTCTCGAGAGTTCGTGAATCTCTCATTGTGAAGGCGGCAAACCATCGTTTTGCAGAGTCCTCTCTGCCTGCCACTGACCAGGGTGTCGCAAAAATTTACATTCCAGGCTGTTGCTTTGTTCAGCTTTATTGTCCGGCGTAGACCCGCGGATCCTGATTAAAACCTTGAAAACCAAGAGACATTGCAGTCATGAACCAATTTCAACACAGCATTCCAATGTCGAGATAATTTACATCTGCAGGGCCAAGCTTTACCAGAAACCGCCTACCTTCATGATTTATCTACAATTAACGAAAGTGGCACAAGAAGTGCATTTAATCAGGCATGCAGTGGAATCGCTGTTTAATCAGTATATAAAGATATCAAAATCGTAAACCTAGGAGAGGAATATGAAACGCTTTACTCAACACTTATCAGCAGCTGCTCTTGCCATCAGCATGGTCGGCGCCGCACAGGCTGCTGACATCGTCTTCATCGTAGACGAATCCGGTTCGATGGGCGGAGAGCACACCTGGCTGGGCAGCATGGTCACCAGCCTCGAGGCTGAACTGATTGCAGCTGGCGAGACCGGCAACAACTACGGCCTGGTCGGATATGGCGCGGCCAACTCCGGCGGCCATACCGTTGCTGGCCATGAGCATCTGGTTGGTGGAGCCTCTTTCGGTACCGCTGCAGAGCTGGCTACCGCCACTGGCGGCCTGACTCTCACAGGTGGCACCGAAGACGGTTGGGAAGCCATCAACTTCGCACTCAGCAACTACACCTTCACCTCCTCTGCCATCAACTTCATTCTGGTTACCGATGAGGATCGTGACAATATCAATGGTGCACTCAGCTATGGCGGTATGGAAGCAGCGCTGGCAGAGGCCGGTGTGGTTCTCAACGCCGTTGTCAACGCACCTGTCATCAGCGATGGTGGTCGGGCTGTCGGTACTAACGGCACTGACGCCTATGTAGCTGACGGATTAGGCGGTTACACCACTGCGGGCTTCCTGAACTATCAAAGCGCCTACGGCACTACTGTTGCCGACTACTCTGATCTGGCGATTGCTACCGGCGGTGCCTCCTGGGACCTCAACATGCTGAGAGCTGGCGGTCTGACCGCTCAGTCCTTCACTGATGCCTTCGTCGACATCAAGGTACATGAGATCATCACCCAGACCCCCGAGCCCAGCACCCTGGCTCTGATGACCCTCGGTCTGATTGGTATTGGTGCCCGTCGTCTGCGCAAGTAAGCGCTGACCTGGTCATCTTTCCAGGCAATAAAAAAGGCGGCCTCCGGGCCGCCTTTTTTTATGCCTGCTCATATGATTCAGAGCATGTAATCGAAAACACGCTATCGGGATCACTCCCGCTCTTCTCTGCGCTGCCTCAGCATCTCTCCCTGGCGACGTAGAATATGGCGGATCAGGGCATCCTGGTCGATATTCCGAATGAGAGTGAAGTTGATCCGAACGTGGTAGGGATAGCCGTCATCCGGTTGCGGGTTGTCGTCGACAGCAACCACCTCGCCATAGGCCAGAACCCCGGTGTAAGAGGGTAGCAGCAACAGCTTGATCTCCACCCGATCGCCAGTCGCCAGCTGCTCGGCCACATCCATCGCCAGGCCACCGGCACTCAGATTCACTGATTGGGAGGGCTGCCCGAGCAACTCCTTCTCCTCCGCTAAAAAGCTCTGTCCCAGAAGGTTTATCTTCTCGTCCAACGCCTTGAGATAGTCGGCCACATCGGGGTCGCGCTGCTCGATGCGATGGAAAGCGGCGGAGAGATGCTGGCTGATCCCCTGTAGACGGGTCATCACGCTGAACCTGTCATTACTGACCCGCTCATCGATATCCACAGGCACGGATGACGCATCAATGACCCGGTAGTTGACCCGAATAGAGTCATCGATACGGAAAAACTCCCGGCGTTCGTCTGCCGCTTTATCCTGCTCGTGTTTGCTCATCAATCGCTGCTCCCCCCTGCCTCGGTCGTATCCGCCTCGCTCGCTTTGATCGGCTCGCCGCTCTCGACATCTTCACCCCGTTGGATGATCAGTTCAACTCGCCGGTTCAGCGCCCTGTGTTCTCTGCTGTCATTCGGCACCAGCGGTTTCGAATCGGCAAAGCCCTCGATCAGAAAACGTTTTTCGTCCAGAGCGGCATTACTCAACATGGCATGAACAACCGTCACGGCACGAGCCGACGAGAGCTCCCAGTTGGATCTGAAACGGGCGGTCGAAATGGGAATGTTGTCCGTATGACCAGCCACAATGATCTTACCCGGCGTATTCGCGATGACCCCCGTTATCTTCGAAATGACCTCAAAGAATTCCGGATTGAGGGTGGCACGACCGGAGGGAAATGAGCCCTTCTCCTGGATGCGGATGATGATCTTGGTATCTTCCCTTTCCACTTCGAGCAGACCACCATCGATCTCCTCGGAGAGCATCTCTTTCAACTCCTCAGCCTGTGCTTCCACCTCTTGTTCCAGCTTGGCCTGCATCGCCGCCTTGGCGGCATCGAAGTCCAGATCCTCCTGTGCAGACTTATCAGTGACATCGAGATTCTCTTTTTCCTCATCCGTAGTCATTTGACGAATCTCATCAATCGGGGATGCTTCCGGTTTCCCCGGACTGAACTCCTGCATGATGACGCTGGTGCCTTTGACGACCTCATTGGCGGGGATCTCGCGTTGTACGCCAAAGGCATCTTTCATCGACTCCGCCATCTTCTTGAAGCGAGTGGCATCGATTTCCGCAAAGGAGAGGAGTAGGACGAAAAAGCACATCAGCAACGACATAAGATCGGCGAAGGTCGCCAACCAGGGCGGAAGGCCCGCTTCGCATTTGGGACACTCATCCGCCATGGATCAATCTCCCTGGGTCGGTCTTTTGCCGGTCGGTAGATAGGTGCTGAGCAACTGCTCGAGCACGCGCGGGTTCATACCCTCCTGGATGCCGGCAATCGTCTCGATGATAAGAGATTTATTGGTCTTCTCCATGCCGCTGGCACGGGCCAGCTTGTCAGCCATCGGTGTAGCGAAGGCGTTGGCGATGACGGCGCCATACAGGGTAGTCAGCAGAGCCACCGCCATAGCGGGGCCAATACTAGCCGGATCAGACATATTGGCCAGCATCTGCACCAAGCCGACCAGGGTGCCGATCATGCCCATCGCAGGGGCCATGGTGGCCATGTTCCTGAACATGGTCTGTCCCACTTCATGGCGCTGGATCGTCAGATCGATATCTTTGGTCAACAGCTTGTTGACCAGAGCCGGATCGTGACCGTCGACACAGAGGCCAATGCCCTGCTGCAGGAAGGGATTGCTGATCTCCTGTCCCTCGAGAGCGAGCAGACCGTTCTTGCGAGCGATATCGGCCAGCTCAACCGCCTCTTCGATCAGTTTTTTGGGGTCGTCCGTTTTGTAGAAGAAAGCCTTCATGCCGATGCTGAAGGAGCCGAGAAAATCGCCCAGGGAGACCTGCATCAGCGTCACCATAAAGGTGCCGCCCACAACAATGAGGATTGATGGCACATTGACGAACAACATGACGTCGCCGCCCGAGGCGATCGCCCCGATAATGATGCCGAACCCCCCCAGCAAACCAACCAGTGTTGCGATATCCACCTGTAAACTCCAACGCCTGAAAGCAACCTAGAAAAAGAATTGTGTGGCCATGATCTCGTTTTTAACCCGCCGCCAATTCCCGGCTTCGATACATGGCTCTACCTGTTGTTTTTTAGCGGTCACAGAGGATGAAACTTTAATTCCCCCTCCCACTGCTTCTGAGCAGGCCGGCTAAGCTCATGGAAGACAACCATGATCGATTTGTCCTATCCTGCGTGCATGAAAAATCAGAAGAGTATTTTGATCACCGGCTGTTCCAGCGGCATTGGCCGCTCGGTCGCCCAGGGACTGGCTTCACGGGGCTATCAGGTGATTGCCACCGCCCGCAAGACGGAGGACGTGGCAGCCTTACAGGCGGAGGGGTTCACAGCCATCCGCCTCGATCTGGACAGCAGCGATTCCATCGCTCAAGCCGTTGATGAGTCACTGAGAATCACCGAGGGTCGACTCTATGCCCTGTTCAACAACGGAGCCTACGGACAGCCGGGAGCGGTGGAGGATCTGACTCGGGAGACCCTCAGGCAACAGTTCGAGACCAATCTCTTCGGTTGGCATGAACTGACCTGTCGGGTGATCCCCGCCATGCGCCAGGCAGGCGAAGGTCGCATCATACAAAACAGCTCCATCCTGGGCATCATGACCCTTCCCTACCGTGGCGCCTATGTCGCCAGCAAATACGCCCTGGAAGGCCTGAGTGACACTTTACGGCTGGAACTGGCAGGTAGCGGCGTCCATGTTTCTCTCATTGAACCAGGCCCGATCACGAGCCGGTTCCGTGACAATGCCCTGAAAAAATGGCAGCAGAACATCGATGCGGAGCACTCCTGCCATCGTACCCACTATCAAGCACTACTGGCACGATTGGAGAAAGAGGGACCGGCAATGCCGTTCACCCTGCCCCCCGAAGCGGTGCTGAAACGCGTGATCCACGCCCTGGAGAGCAGCCGGCCAAAAGCGCGCTATCCCGTCACCTTCCCCACCTATCTGTTCACTCTGTTGCGACGCATCCTGACCAGCCGGGGCATGGACAGAGTACTGCTGAGGATTTCGGACCGGGGTTGAGAATGGATTTCAATATCTGTTTCAAGGAGATACCGATTGCAAGTCACGGCAACCCGCTACCGGTTCAGGTTGATGCAGGCTGCCCATCTGTGACATCATCCGGGCCCTCGCCTTCACACACTAGCGGTTCGAGTATGAGCAAAGAGACCCCGATTCCCGTCGAAATCAATCTTCATCAAAAATCACGACTGCTGTCTTTGCGCTTCTCCGACGGAGCCAGCTTCGAGCTGCCCTGCGAGTATCTCCGCGTATTCTCCACCGCTCGGCATCTTCTCCTGGGAGACGCTCTACCAGTTGGGCCAGGAACAAGAGAAGAACTGGCACTCCTACCTGGAAAAACTTGAAGCCAAGGGCTATCGACGTGAGGAAACCGGGAACGAGGAGCGTAAAATAAAGCTCTACTACTTCGCTTGGCTGGCAAGCAAGGCAGGCAAAGAGAGTGAGGAGATCAGCTTGCCGAAATCGGTGGCAACCATCGCGGATCTGCTGAAATTGCTGAGAATGCGTAGACCCGTACTGGCGCCGGTTTTTGACGAAGCTCTGTTGCGGCCGACCATCAACAAACAGTTCGCTGAGTTCTTCACCCGCCTGGAAGATGGAGACGAAGTCGCCCTGGTCCCCAATCGGCCGACCCCGCCAGCAACGCCGGAGCTCTGACCGCTACACCCTCTGCTCAGTTGAGACTGAAGGTCAGCGACTGTGGCTGGCCATTGCGTACGATATCGACCTGAATCGTACTGGCGTCCTTCAGCATTCCCATCAGCTTCATCGCTTCCTGATCATTGGTCAGGTTGACGCCATTCACAGCGGTCACCAGATCAGAAGGCCGGATACCCAACTTATTGTAGAGCTCCCGATTCTTCTGCGGCAGTACCCGATAACCTTTCAGCCCGTCACGGGATCTGACGGGAACGAAACGTACATGTTCAAATATCTTCAGCGGTTCCTGCTGAAATTCCTTACGGTAACCGCGTAATGATGCGTTATTTGACGCCGATCTTGTCGAGGCAACCGGAAGCGATGCAATACGGGATGAGGAACCAGAGCTGGGCACCTTGGGAAAACGCAGGACTTCCGGCTGGCCGTTTCGCATCAACACCACCCGATCAGCAAAGACGCCCCCCAGAGTGACGCCGTTCATAACCGGGGTGCCCACTTTGTAGTATTTCTGTGTCGATCCTGATGTGCCGATGATCGCCGCCCCCTGCTCCGGGTCTTCGTCAACAAAAACGCCATGCAGTGTCAGATTGAGGCGGGTTACAGGGGCCTTTTTCTCGATCTGCCTCATCGGCTGCCCAGCACCTGCCACACCGAAGAGATGGAGATTGGCCACTGTATTAAAATCCTCTTCCCTGCTTGGCTTACTGGCCTGAGAGCTGGGTGCGGGCATCATTTGCTGTGGCGCACGAAGCACCGACTCGGGAACCGGCACCATGCGCCAGGTCAGATCGGCCGCCTGTGAAGCGACGATCAAAACCAACACCGCCACGATCCATTTCGGCAGTTGATTGGCGGCCAGCGTCTCCATCCATTTCGGCACTTGCTTCCCGGCCATGAAACCCTGAAGAACGGATTGTGTCTGCGTCGCTATATTCATGTTGTGATTCTGTTACCTGATACGTCCCTATTCGGGGTAGCGCAATACCTTCGGCTTCAACTTGAAATCCCGCTTGATACGCTCTGCCATCGACAGGGCGGTTTTATGATCGACTTCCGGTCCGACCCGAACCCGGTAGTGGCGCTTCCCATCCACCACAACCGTCTCAACCTGGGCCGGCAACTCGGCCTTTCTCAGATCGGCCATCAGTTTGTCTGCATTGTCCTTCACCGTGAGACTGGCCACCTGTATCATCCAGGCCGAGGGGGAGCGCTTTTCAGCCTTGGTGGGCTTCGGCTCTACCGTCGGTGGCGCCAGCGTATTGGTCTTCGCTGCCAGCGGTTGAACACTCGGGGTCTTGGTAGTGGATCCAGTCTCTTCCGGTGGCAACGGCAAAATGGTCGGCATCGGCTCTTCGAGCGTTTCCGGTTTGGCAGGAATCCGGTGGTCAGAGACCACCTTGCTGTCGACCGGCTCGTCTATCAGCATCGGCACAAAGATAACCACCAGGGCTACCAGTACCGCGCCACCCAACAGCCGCTGTTTCAGTCTCTCCTCCAGTGCCATAACCCGTCCGAATAGTCTGCCAGGGGATATTCCGCCACGGCATATCTGACCCCGCTGCGGGGATAATGCTCACAGTATATCAGTTGCTTCGCAGATGTCGGCTACTCGATTCCCAAATAGTGCAACGCTTCACCGACCACAATGAAAGAGCCGAAAACAAGAATCAGCTCATCCTCTCGTGCCGACCCGAGGGCGCCCTGGAAAGCGTCGCGGAAATTTCGATAGGTATGGATGGGCGAACCGACCCCACCCAGCTGCAAAGCGTCAGCCAGCTTTTCCGAGGTCTGCCCACGCTCTCCGGGCAGATCCATCAGGTACCAGGCTTCGATACGCGCACTCAGAAGGCTGGCGATAGCGGCGGCGTCCTTGTCGTGCAGCAATCCGAAGACGGCGCGGATCCGGGCCTGTGGCGCAATCTGCTCCAGACTGCCGGCCAACCCTTCCACCGCCTGGCAATTGTGCGCCACATCCAACAGGACCGGTGGGTGCCCAGGCACCATCTGCAGTCGTCCTGGCAGGCGAATCCCGGCCAATCCCGCGCTCAAGTCGCTTTCCTCAACGGGGAGTTGGGGGTTCAAGGCCTGGATGACCATAACCACAGCCGCAGCATTCTGCAGTTGCCAGGCACCGCGCAACGCCGGTTTAGGTAAATTGAGCGCTACGCCGTCAGGTCCCGACCAGTGCCAACCCTCGGTATTCTCACGCCAATGGTAGTCACGGCCCGCCGCCATCACTTCAGCGCCAAGACGTCTGGCCTCGGCAAATACCGATTCAGGCATAGCCGGATCCGCTAACACCGCTGGTCTGCCTGAGCGCATGATACCGGCCTTCTCACGGCCGATTGCCTCCCGTGTCTCACCCAACCAATTCTGGTGGTCGATATCGATGGTGGTGATGAGCGCCAGATCCGTATCGATGATATTCACCGCATCAAGTCTGCCACCAAGTCCGACCTCCAGAATCACAACATCAGGAGGGCTCTGAGCAAATAGATAGAGCGCCGCCAGCGTTCCGAACTCAAAATAGGTCAGCGTCGTTTTGTCTCGAGCCTTATCGACAGCATCGAAGGCCTGGCACAGGCGGTGATCGTCAATCGAAACGCCATTCAGTCGAATGCGTTCGTTGTAGCGGATCAGATGAGGAGAGGTGTAGGTGGCAACCCGATAGCCAGCCTGGCGATAAATCGCATCAAGCATAGCCACACAGGAACCTTTGCCGTTGGTGCCGGCAACTGTTACCACCCGGCTGGAAAGTCCCTCAGGACAGAGTCGGCGCCACACCGCTGAAACCCGCGCCAGACCCATTTCGATCTCGGACGGGTGGAGGCCAGACTGCCAGTCGAGCCACTGTTCCAGAGTAGTGAAGCGCATGGAGGTAAGTCTTGAATTATGAATGGTCAGCGATCACCAGGCTCGCCATACGAGAGTATGTGCGGTGCGTTTCCCGCCCCACCCAGTTAGAACTCATACGTCAAAACACCATCCGGTATCAGGGTCTTGCCTTATCCATGAAAATGCTTAGCAGATCGGCAATACGGTCACGCATATCACGGCGATCAATAATCATGTCGACGGCGCCATGGTCCAGCAAAAACTCACTGCGTTGAAACCCTTCCGGCAGCTTCTCCCGTACTGTCTGCTCGATAACCCGAGGACCGGCGAAACCGATCAACGCATTCGGCTCAGCCACATTGACATCACCCAGCATGGCAAGACTGGCGGAGACTCCGCCCATGGTCGGATCGGTCATCACCGAAATGAAAGGCAGACCCCGTTTCTGCAGCTTTTCCAGGGCGGCGCTGGTCTTGGCCATCTGCATCAGGGAGAAGAGCGACTCCTGCATGCGTGCGCCGCCGCTGGCGGAGAAACAGATCAAAGGTGAGTGACGCTCCAGCGCCATGTTGACCGCTCGCACGAAGCGCTCGCCAACTACCGACCCCATGGAGCCCCCCATGAAACTGAATTCAAAGGCCGCCACCACCACGTCCAGCCCTTTCAGCTGACCACGCATCGCGATCAGGGCGTCCTTTTCTCCCGAAGTCTTCATGGCCTGAGTCAGACGATCTTTGTATTTCTTGCTGTCCTTGAACTTCAGTGGATCGACCGACTCCAGGTTGGCGCCGATCTCCTCCTGCGGCTCGGGATCGAGAAAGGTCTCAATGCGCCGACGGGCGCCGATTCTGTTGTGATGGTTGCACTTGTTGCAAACATCAAGATTGCGCTCCAGCTCTGCCCGATAGAGGACCTGGTTGCAGCCGGTACACTTGCTCCAGAGACCCTCCGGAACTGCTCGCTTATGTCCGGCATCCGTGCGGATGCGGCTTGACATCAATTTTTCGAACCAACTCATGGCTGTTATCTGCCTTTTCTCATTATTTCATTACGGGTCATACGGTGGCTTCAGCTGTCTCGTCCATGGCATGACGCATGGAGGAGAGCAATTCACGCAACGCGGCGCCGATCTTCTCCGGCTCCTCGGCCAGGGCCTCAACACGCGACACCAGCGCGCTGCCGACCACCACAGCGTCGGCCAGTCGGGAGATGGCGGCGGCTGTCTCGGCATTCTTGATACCGAAGCCGACTCCGACGGGCAGTTTGGTGTGCTTACGGATTTCACGCAGCTTCTCTTCCACGGTGCTCAGATCGAGATGGCTGGCGCCGGTGACCCCCTTCACAGAGACATAGTAGACGAAGCCGCGATAACCCATCAACACCACCGGAGTCTCGCTGTCCACCTCGCGGAAGCGAGCGACCATGTTGATCACATCAGCCAGACTGACGTGGTATTCCAATGCCCGCTCGCAGGCACGCTGGATCACCGGCCCTTCGGCCATAGGGTCGGAAAATGGCACGCCCAGTTCGATGATGTCTGCACCGGCCGAGACCATGTCGTGCATCAGATCGACAGTGATATCAGGAATCGGGTCGCCAGCGGTAATAAAGGGAATCAGGGCTGTCTTACCTTGCGCCTTCAACTGACTGAACTTCTCAGCAATACGACTCATATCTTGATTCCCTCGCGAGCGGCCACGGTATGCATATCCTTGTCACCTCGACCCGACAGGTTGATCAGGATAGTCTGATCTTTCGCCATCTGTGGCGCCAGTTTCTTGGCATAGGCCAGGGCATGGCTCGACTCCAGGGCAGGAATAATCCCTTCCGTCCGTGTCAGATCGTGAAAGGCGGCCAGCGCCTCGTCATCGGTCACAGCCACATAGTTGGCGCGGCCGGAGTCTTTCAACCAGGCGTGTTCCGGCCCCACTCCGGGGTAGTCGAGACCCGCAGAGATGGAGTGGGTCTCGATGATCTGACCATCGCCATCCTCCATCAGATAGGTCCGGTTGCCGTGCAGCACACCCGGTTTGCCGGCGCAGAGCGGGGCTGCATGGTGACCGGTTTCGAGGCCATCACCAGCCGCCTCGACGCCATATATCTTGACCTCCTGGTCATCCAGAAAGGGGTAGAAGAGCCCGATGGCATTGGAGCCGCCGCCGACACAGGCCACCAGGGCGTCCGGCAGACGGCCACTTTGTCGTTGCATCTGCTCGCGCGCCTCGCGGCCGATGACCGCCTGAAAATCACGCACCATGGCCGGATAGGGATGGGGGCCAGCCACCGTACCAATAATATAAAAGGTGTTGTCCACATTGGTGACCCAGTCCCGCATCGCCTCGTTGAGGGCGTCCTTGAGGGTTTTGGAGCCGGACGAAACCCCCCTCACCTCCGCACCCAGCAGACGCATGCGGTAGACATTGGCCTCCTGGCGCGCCATGTCGACCTCGCCCATGTAGACCACACACTCCAGACCCAATCGCGCTGCCACGGTAGCCGAGGCGACACCGTGCTGGCCGGCACCTGTCTCGGCAATGATGCGGGTCTTGCCCATGCGGCGGGCCAGCAGCGCCTGGCCGATAGTGTTGTTGACCTTGTGCGCGCCCGTATGGTTGAGATCCTCCCGTTTGAGATAGATCTGGGCGCCCCCCAACTGCTCACTCCAGCGCCGGGCATGGTAGATGGGCGAGGGTCGGCCCACATAGTTGGCCAGATCCTCATCGAGCTCCTGCAGGAATTCAGGATCCTGCAGATAGCGATCATAGGCCTCGCGCAGCTCCTGTAGAGGCTGCATGAGGGTCTCCGAAACGAACAATCCGCCATAGGGACCGAAGTGTCCCCGTGCATCCGGTAGCGTTCCGATAATCTTGTCAGCTGTTGTCGCCACGATTGACTCCTGCAATGAAAGCCGCCAGCTTGTCGGCATCCTTGATGCCTTTGGCAGCCTCGACCCCACCGCTGACATCCACAGCATAGGGGTGTACTTGGCGGATGGCCTGCTCCACATTTTGGGGATTCAGTCCTCCCGCGAGAATGATGTTGGATGCCAACTTCCGGGGTATCCTGTCCCAGTCGAAGGTCACTCCGGTACCCCCCGGCACGCCCGCCTGATAGGTATCGAGCAGTAGGCCCGCACCGTCGGCATACTCATGCATCACCGAGACCAGATCCACCGACTCGTGCATTCGTATCGCCTTGATCCAGGGTCGGCCGTGGCCGGCGCACTGCTCTGGGCTCTCCTCTCCGTGGAATTGCAGCAGATCCAGAGGTACGGCTTTCAGGATCTCGGCTATACGCGATCGCGCTTCATCCACGAACAGGCCCACCACGCTAACGAAGGGAGGCAGAGACTCCACGATCGCAGCCGCCGTCTCAGGGGTGACAGCCCTTGGGCTGGGTGGATAGAAGACCAGTCCGATGGCATCTGCACCAAGCCCTACCGCCGCTCGGGCGTCTTCCAGCCGGGTGATGCCGCAGATTTTAACGCGTGTTCTCATAAACCTATGAAAGATACAGCATGCGGTTCATCGATGCCATGCCTGACCCGCCCTACCTTGTGCCACAGCGCGCCACAGGGACACCCGCGATCAGAGGGCAATAGAGCCAGTGCAGAGGGATCAGAGGCCAAACTCCTTCGGATAATCGACCCCGCTGAGGCAAAGCCCCTGTGGCGGCGCCGTCACACCGCCCAGAGTGCGATCCCGCAGCTCCAAAACCTGGGTAGCCCAGGACTCGGCCTGATCCCCTTTGCCGATGGCGATCAGCACGCCCGCGATATTGCGTACCATGTGGTGAAGAAAGGCGTTGGCATGCACGTCGATAACAACGATCTCTCCCTCACGACTGACCCGCAAGCTGTAGAGCGTTCTCACCGGGTGTTTTGCCTGGCAGGCCAGCGCCCGGTAGGAGGAGAAATCGTGGGTACCGACCAGTCCCTGTGCCGCGCGGTGCATACGATCCGCATCCAAGGGATGATGGATCCAGACCGCACGATTACGCCACAAGGCGGAGCGAAATGGACGGTTGATGATCCGATAGCGATAGTGTCGGCCAACGGCAGAGAAACGGGCATGGAAATCGGCCGGCATCTCTCTTGCCCAGGAGATGCTCACATCATCCGGGAGGTGGGTATTGGTGCCCAGAATCCAGGAGCGTTCACTGCGGATGGCGTCGGTCTCGAAATGGACCACCTGACCGGTCGCATGCACGCCGGTATCGGTGCGCCCCGCGCAATGGACCGTCAGCGGATGGTCGGCGACCCGGGAGAGCGCCTGTTCAAGGGACTCCTGAACACTTCGCACATCGCCCTGAAACTGCCAGCCGTGGAAATCGCTGCCGTCGTACTCAACACCCAGCGCAATTTTCATCTCAGACTTCGCTCACTTTTTAACACGGACAAAAAAGGGGCGCACCGAGTGCGCCCCTGTCTGACTGTTAAGGTTCGGATCAGCCGATAGAGTTCAACAACTCTTGAGCCTCTTGCTGCTGCTGATCGGTACCCTCATTGACCACTTCGTCGAGGATGCTTTTGGCGCCTTCGTTGTCACCCATGTCGATGTAGGCGCGGGCCAAATCAAGCTTGGTAGTGACTTCGTCGGTCGAATCCAAGTCGAGGGAGAGATCCTCGCTGCTCTCCTCGGTAGGCAGTTCAAGCGGTTCGTTATCCTGATCATCGAGGTTATCGGACAGACCTTCCAGCTCCTTTTCAATGCTCTCCAGGTCCATGTTATCGAGGGATTCGGAGTCATCCAGTTCAATCGCATCCTGCACCGACTCTTCAGCCTCCTCTACCTCGCCAGTAGCCAGATCGAGATCACCGAGATCGATATCCAGCGCCTCCTCCTCGGCAGGCGCCGCCTCGCCGGACTCCATCTTGTCGAGGAATTCGGAATCGAGGGCCATGTCACCCACCAGATTCTCTGAATCCATCTCGTCGAGATTGTCGAGCCCACTCAGGTCCATGGAATCAAGATCGTCGCTCTGCTCGCCCTGATTCTCCTCCAATGGTTTGGAGACCTCGCCAAACTCTTCGCCCAGATCGAGACCAAGGTCTTCAAGATCATCATCCCCTACCAGCGTGGAACCCACTGCACCAGCGGCACCGGCAAACAGTGCATGGGTCGGATTAAGCTCTTTACCCATGGCAACCATTTTTGACCAGACATCCGGGTTGCTGTTCTCAAGTCCTTCGCTGTGGAGCTCTTCTGCCAGCTTGGTGTACTCGTTACTCTTCTTGGCCGAGAAGTAGATCTCCAGCAGTTTGTGCTTGAGTTCTTCGCGCCCCGGGAACTTCTCGATCGCCTGTTTGATCAGTTCTTCAGCCTGCTGATAACGACCATAGGCGATATACACGTCCGCCTCGGAGAGGGGGTCGACTTCGCCCGTCTCATCCTGTAGCGCATCGATATCGCTGGGTGAGAAATCACTCATGAAAGAGGTTTCGTCACTCGGCTCGTTGAGAGAATCACCCTCGTCCTTGCCGGTAGGCGCAACTTCGCTGTCAGGTGAAACCAGGATACTCTCAGCGAACTCAGCCTCTGCCTCTTTGCGACGACGCATGATCATCCACAACATACCGATCAGCAGCACAGCCACCGCACCGATAATACCCAGCAGAGTCGTGTTGTCCTGGAGGTTGCCGAAGTAGCTGACTTTCTTCTCAGGCATGGGAGCTACCGGTGGCTTGACCGGTGCCGGTTTGGCCGGAGTTTCAGCAACCGCTGGTTGTTCGGGCTTCACAGCAGGAGCCGCTTCACCCGTCGCGGGAGCTTGTGTCTCTGTCTGGGCAGTCTCTTCAATCACCGCCTCGATATTGGCCTCCTCGATCACCGTACCTTCCGGAATCGGTACCACGGGAGGCTTTTCTACGGCTGTCACCTGAGACTCAACCATCTCCGCCGGCTCAGCTGCAGGCGCTTCAGCAACAGGGGTTTCAGGTTCGGCTGCAGGCTCTTCTACTGCAGGCTCTTCGACTGCAGGTGCCTGCACTTCATCCATCTTCTCATTGGCAATCTGCTGAGCCTGCTGCATCTGCGACAACTCATCGCTCTTCAGCGTCATCAGCCGTTGGATATTTTCAATCTGGTTTTCCAGTTCCTGTACGCGGGTGCGCAGCGCATCATTCTCCTGCAACGCGCTCTCGTTGGACTCGCGCACCAGCATGATCTCCTGCTCCAGACGCGAGACCTCGGCCTCACCCTCCCGAGTCATGGCATCGTCGCCCGCATCGGGCTTGGGAGAGATCAGTTTGAGACGATCCTGGGGTTTGGAGGCTGCCTGCCGCGCGCCTGTCGAGGGCGTTGAGGCTGTACCCCTGCCGCCGCGCCAGGCACGGGTCTGGGCAAGAAACTCTTCACGAGCGGCCTGTCGCGACAGGGACGTCACATCGGCTTCTTCAGGCAGGCGAAGCACCTTACCTACCTTGAGGTTGTTGACGTTGTTGTTGATGAAGGCGTCCGGATTGTAGCGTTGCAGCGCCATCATCACCTGCTCGACCGACTCATCCGAATGACGCATTCCCTTGGCAATCGACCAGAGATTGTCATTTGGCACTACCGGCCCATACTCACGTCCGCCCATGTTGCTGGCAGGAGATGGCATGGCCATGCTTTGGCGGACCAGCGTGCTACCCGAACGGGTTGCAGGAGCAGTGGAGACTCGTGGCGCACTGACCTGTGCCGGCGCTCGATTGAGCGTGACAGGGGGGTCGAGGAGCACTGTGTATTCGCGCACCATGCGACCCTTGGGCCAATTCACCTCAAGCAGAAAGTTGAGAAAGGGCTCTCGTATCGGGTCGTTACTGGTAACCGCGATCACCGGCTTGCCAGACGGACCGTACATGGGTGTGAACTTCAGCCCGGTCAGCAGAAAGAGGCGTTCGATACCTGCTCGGTCGAATGCTTCCTGGGAGCCCAGATTGACACGAATGTCCTGGATCTCTTCCTGGGTGACGGAGAGCAGATCGATCTCGGCGTTGAAGCTCTGGTTGAGCGCTGAATGAGAATGGATATCGCCCAGACCGAGGGCGAAGGCCCCCACGGGCGAGAGGGCTGTTGCTACAGCCACTGCCAGAGACAGCTTACGAATCATGCTTCCTCCTTGCCAGAAAACATAACCCACGGGTCAAACTCGCTCCGGTGCAGCGGGCAGGAAGAGCCCCCTGAACAGCCCCGATAGGTTTTAGAATGAACTTAACAATTTGCCGCTAACTATAGCTGATAAATAATCTTTTTACCAAAAGTTCAATGATCTTCACAGCATTTCCTGCGATACCGAAGCGCAGGTTGTCGGCGACGGCCCAAAGTGAGAATTCCGTCGAATTTTTTCCATTGACTGTTACCCTGCCCAGGGTCAGAAAATCATTTCCCGAGGCATCGGAAACCGCGCTGGCGATCTCCTTGGAATCCCATTTCAGATCGATGCATGGGATCTCCGCGAAGATTCGTTTCAAATAGTCGGCATCGACCGGCTCTTTTGTGCTGACGTGCAACACCTGGGTATGTCCGTAAAACACCGGCACCCAACAACAACTGACACTGATTGGCAACTCCGGCGCCTGCAGCACCTGCTCCAGTCGCTGAGCAATCAGAATCTCTCTGTCTATCGGTTCCCCTAACACTTCATCGGCAGCCATCGGCACCAAGTTGAATGCCACTTGATGCGAAAACAGTACTGGCCGAGCCGGCTTACCGCTGAGCATCTGAGCCGTCTGCCTGGCCACCTCCTCAACACCTGCCCGCTCGCGCTCCGAAACCGCGTGACAGCTAAAGAGACTGACCCGCTCCAGAGTCAGCTTACGTAGCAACGGATAGAGCAGCGTAGCGCTCTGTACGGTAGCGGCGTCGGGCAGAACAATCACACTGCCGGGAGCCGCTTCATCCAACAGCGAGCCGTTGACATCCGCCACCACCCCGGTCTGATGCTGCTGGCCGGGCAGATGCCCACCAACATCGAGGATAATACAACCCGCATCCCGTGCCCGCTCAAACCAATCGCCCCGATAGGCTGCTTCGCCGGTGTCGATCAGAATATCGATCTCGTCGAAATTGCAACCTTCCACATCCTGAATCAGCAACGTCTGCCGACCAAACTCGACCGTCGCATCTTCACTCTCGGCATGGCCCAGGAGCACCATCTCACCGCTAAGCGAAGGATGACTCTCTATCGCCGCCAGCAGCGACTCGGTCACGAGTCCGTTGGCGCCCAGGATGGCTAACTTCAGCTTTCTCTCCACACATTCACCGATCGGATAGGGTCTTTTCAGACAGACTACAAACAAAAACCCCGTCGCCGGTCGTTCGACTCTGCGACGGGGTTGGATCGTGCCTGAGCGGTCCCAGGCCCTTCAAGCTTATGCTTCCAGCAGAATCCTCAGCATACGCCGAAGCGGTTCTGCTGCACCCCATAGCAGCTGATCACCAACGGTAAACGCATTCAGGTATTCAGGGCCCAGGTTCATCTTGCGCAGACGTCCCACTGGCACACTAAGGGAACCGGTTACTTTGGCCGGGCTTAACTCCTGCACGGTGATCTCACGCTCGTTCGGAATCACCTTGACCCAATCGTTGGCACTACTCAGTATCGACTCAACTTCGTCTATCGGCACATCCTGGCGTAACTTTATGGTTAATGCCTGGCTATGGCAGCGCATGGAACTGATCCGAACACAGGTACCGTCGATAGGTACCGGGTTATCACTGCGGCCGAGGATCTTGTTGGTCTCAACAAATCCCTTCCACTCCTCCTTGCTCTGACCGTTTTCCAAGGGTACGTCGATCCAAGGAATCAGACTGCCCGCCAGGGCAGCGCCGAAGTTCTCGGTGGGAAAGTCGCTGCTGCGCAGGGTCTCGGCCACTTTGCGATCGATATCAAGAATGGCAGAGGCGGGATCAGCCAACTGATCTTGCACCGCCTGCTCCACGGCACCCATCTGACTGATCAGTTCGCGCATGTTACGGGCACCGGCACCGGAAGCGGCCTGGTAGGTCATGGAGGTAGCCCACTCCACCAGATCTTCACGGAACAAGCCGCCGAGGGCCATCAGCATCAGACTCACGGTACAGTTGCCGCCGATGAAGTCCTTCCTGCCTTGGGCCAAGCCGTCACGGATCACGCTCTCGTTGACCGGGTCGAGTACGATCAGGGTGTGGTCTTTCATGCGCAGGCTTGAGGCCGCGTCGATCCAGTGGCCCTGCCAGCCGGCAGCACGCAGTTTGTCATAGACCTCGTTGGTATAGCTGCCACCCTGACAGGTGACGATGGCATCCATAGGCATCAACGCATCGATGTCGGTGGCGTCCTTCAGCGGAGGGATCTGCTTACCGATATCGGGTCCTGCCTCGCCCACCTGGGAGGTGGTAAAGAAGACCGGCTCCTCGATCGCAGCAAAATCATTCTCCTCCAGCATGCGGTTCATCAACACCGAACCCACCATGCCGCGCCAACCCACAAAGCCAACTCGTTTCATCTCTCTAACCTTAAACAGTTGTGTTCAACGTTCCGACTGAATCACCAGCCGGCGCGTTCGTTAATTCAGCGCTGCCACCACCGCATCGCCCATCGCCTCACAGTTCACCTCTGTCATGCCATCCGACATGATATCGGGGGTACGCAGACCGTCGTCGAGCACCTTCTCCACCGCCTGCTCGATCTTGCCGGCCATCTCCGGCGCATCAAGGCTGTAGCGCAACATCATCGCGACTGAGAGGATGGTAGCCAGCGGATTGGCCAAGCCCTGGCCGGCGATGTCGGGGGCGGATCCGTGAATCGGCTCGTACATGCCCTTACCGTTCTCATCCAGAGAGGCGGAAGGCAGCATGCCGATGGATCCTGTCAGCATGGCGGCACAATCGGACAGAATATCGCCAAACATGTTGGTCGTCACCATCACATCGAACTGTTTCGGCCACTTCACCAGCTGCATGGCGGCATTGTCCACATACATGTGACTCAGTTCGATATCCGGATACTCCTGTCCGACCCGGATCATCACCTCGCGCCAGAGTTCGGTGCACTCGAGCACATTGGCCTTGTCCACCGAGCAGACACGCCCCCCACGCTTGGCCGCGATATCGAAGGCGACCCGGCCGATGCGGTCAATCTCCGACTCGGCATAGACCAGGGTGTTGAAGCCCTGACGCTCACCATTGTCGAGTTCACGGATACCCCGGGGCTGGCCGAAGTAGATACCGCCGGTCAGCTCGCGCACGATCATGATGTCGAGACCGGCCACGATCTCCGACTTCAGGCTGGAAGCACCGGCCAGTTGCGGATAGAGAATGGCGGGCCGCAGGTTGGCGAAGAGGTTGAGCGCCGAGCGCAGTCCCAGGAGACCCTTCTCCGGACGGATCGCGATGTCGAGGGGTTCCCACTTGGGACCACCGACGGCACCAAGCAGAATAGCGTCGGCCTCTTTGGCCAGTTCCAGGGTGGCGTCCGGTAGCGGGCCACCGGTAGCGTCGATGGCAGCACCGCCGACCAGAGCCTCGTCCAGATCGATGTCCAGATCATAGCTATCGCGCAGATTGGCCAATACCTTCACTGCCTCGGCAACAATCTCGGGGCCAATGCCGTCACCCGGCAGTACAAGAATCTTTTTGCTCATTTATCAACCTGTTGTAGTCAGAAATTAAAAATCGCTTCAAATCTGGAGCACTGTCTGGACAAACGGTGCGGCAAGCCGCACCGAGAATCCTCAGGACAGTTGACCGAACACACCCTTCAAGACGAAAACAACCAGGGAGCCTCTTGATGACGTCGCTCCTCGTAGGCCCTGATCGCATCCACATGCTGCAGGGTCAGGCCGATATCGTCCAGTCCATTGAGTAGACAGTGTTTGCGAAAAGGGTCTACCTCGAAGGTAATCGTATCGCCATCGGGCAACTTCAGCTGCTGATTCTCCAGATCAACATAAAGTTTCAGCGCCTGCTCCCCGCTCGCCTGCTGGAATAACCTGTCGATGGTCTCCTCAGGCAGAACAATCGGTAACAGGCCGTTCTTAAAGCTGTTATTGAAGAAGATATCGGCAAAGCTCGGCGCCAGAATCACTCTAAAACCATAGTCCTCCAGCGCCCAGGGGGCGTGCTCTCGCGAAGAGCCACAGCCAAAGTTCTTGCGCGCCAACAGCACCTTGGCACCCGCATAGCGGGGATCGTTGAGTACAAAGTCAGGATTGAGCGGCCGCTGGCTGTTGTCCATGCCCGGCTCGCCGTGATCCAGATAGCGCCACTCATCAAACAGGTTGGGACCAAAGCCGGAACGCTTGATCGACTTGAGAAACTGCTTGGGGATGATGGCGTCAGTATCCACGTTGGAGCGATCCAGGGGACAGACGATGCCGTTAAATGTCTCGAATTTTTCCATCATATTATCCTCAGCTCAAAGTGCGCACATCGACGAAGTGGCCAGTGACGGCCGCTGCGGCAGCCATCGCCGGGCTGACCAGATGGGTACGCCCACCCTGCCCCTGCCGGCCCTCGAAGTTGCGATTGGAGGTCGAGGCACAGCGCTCGCCCGGCTCCAAACGGTCGGCATTCATAGCCAGGCACATGGAGCAGCCTGGTTCGCGCCATTCGAAACCCGCGTCGATGAAGATCTTATCGAGACCTTCTGCTTCGGCTTCGGCCTTGACCAAGCCGGATCCGGGCACCACCAGCGCCTGCTTGACGTTTGCCGCCACCTTGCGCCCTTTGGCCACGACGGCGGCAGCACGCAGGTCCTCGATGCGGGAGTTGGTACAGGAGCCGATGAAGACCAGATCGACTGGAATCTCGCTGATCGGGGTACCCGCCTGCAGTCCCATGTACTCCAGAGCGCGACGCATACCGTCGGCCTTTACCTCGTCGGCCTCGGCGGCAGGATCAGGCACTGATGCAGCGACCGGAACCACCATCTCCGGCGAGGTGCCCCAGGTCACCTGGGGCTGGATGGTGCTGCCGTCGAGGGTCACCACCCGATCGAACTCAGCCCCTTCGTCGCTGTGCAGGGTCTGCCAGTTGGCCACCGCTTGCTCCCATTGATCCTCCTTCGGCGCGTAGGGACGACCCTTCACGTATTCGATGGTCTTCTCATCCACGGCCACGAAACCGGCGCGGGCACCCGCTTCGATGGCCATATTACACAGGGTCAGACGACCTTCTATTGAGAGATCACGGATCGCCTCACCGGCAAACTCAATGGCGTAGCCGGTGCCGCCGGCGGTACCGATCTCGCCGATGATGGCGAGCACGATATCTTTTGCCGTGACACCAGGACCCACTTTACCTTCCACGCGAACCTGCATCGCCTTCGACTTCTTCTGGATCAGGCACTGGGTAGCCAACACATGCTCCACCTCGGAGGTGCCGATGCCGAAGGCCAGCGCGCCCATGGCGCCATGGGTGGAGGTATGGGAGTCACCGCAGACCACGGTCATACCGGGCAGCGTAGCCCCCTGCTCCGGGCCCACCACATGCACGATCCCCTGACGCGGGTCGAGCATCTTGAACTCAGTGATGCCGAAGTCACTGCAGTTGGCATCCAGAGTCTCCACCTGGGTGCGGGAGATGGGATCGGCAATGGTGCTGACGCCGCCGGAACGCTCGGTAGTCGGCACGTTGTGGTCGGGCGTTGCCAGGTTGGCATCCACCCGCCAGGGTTGGCGACCGGCCAGACGCAGGCCCTCGAAGGCCTGGGGCGAGGTCACTTCGTGCACCAGCTGCCTGTCTATATAAATGAGTGCGGTGCCATCCTCGTCGGTGCGCACCACATGGGACTCCCAGAGTTTGTCGTATAAGGTCTTGGCACTCATGGTTAAATTCACTCTCGTTGACGGTAGTCAAAACATAGGGGAGTGTGTTAAATAATACAAATTCATATTTTTCATTTTATTTATTCTTTTTTGGAATAGTTATGGATCTAGCCAGCCTGCGCGCCTTTGTCGAGGTAGCCCGTGAGGGCTCCTTCTCCCTGGCAGCCGAGAGTCTCTTCCTGACCCAGCCCGCCATCAGCAAACGTATCGCCGGCCTGGAAGAGGAGCTGTCCACCCGGCTGTTCGATCGCGCCGGACGCCAGGTGCTGCTAACCGAGGCCGGCCGCCAACTGCTGCCCCGGGCAGAGCACATCATCCATGAGCTGACCGACATCCGCCGTGAGCTGAGTAACCTCTCTGGCGAGGTCGCAGGAGGTCTGGCCATGGCCACCAGTCACCACATCGGCCTGCACCGACTGCCGCTCGTATTGCGGACCTATAGCGACAACTATCCCAAAGTCGAACTCGATATCCGTTTCATGGAATCGGAGCGAGCCTGCCAGGCGGTGGAACACGGGGAACTGGAACTGGCGGTAGTCACCCTCCCCCTGACACCGGCCGAGGCCCTGAATAGCGAAACCATCTGGCACGACCCATTGCATCCCGTGGTGGGCCTGGATCATCCTCTGGCGAAGCAGAGTAAGGTAACCGTGGAGGAATTGCTCAACCATCCCGCTGTGCTGCCGACCCGGGGCACCTACACCCGAACCATCCTTGAGCAGCGGGTGAACCAGCTTCACGCTCAGGTCAACTGCACCCTCTCCACCGACTATCTGGAGACGTTGAAGATGATGGTCAGTATCGGACTCGGCTGGAGTCTGCTGCCGGAGATTCTGCTGGATGAACATCTGACCTCGCTGGAGATCCCTGAACTGGATTTAACCCGCTCATTGGGTATCGTGACACATCGCAAGCGCACACTGTCGAATGCTGCTGAGGCGATGCGTAGATTATTGCTGGACAGCCATCAATAGGTGCGGCTGACACCTGTGATCAGGTCCACCTCCGTAGCATTTTCAGGAATAGGTATACTGTCAGCGCATTTCCATGCAGGCATTAATCAGTGCATGAAAGTAAATGTGTGAACAAAGAATGGACTCAAGGAGCCGTTATGATCTCAACAGTCAGTAGGATTAGGGGTGTCTTCGGTATCATTTTGATTTTACTCAGCGCCTCTGCTGTGGCCGATCGTCGTAGCGGAGACTGCGGCAAAGTCGATCACTGGATGGAAGTGATCAATGAATGGAGTCTCGGCAGAGACCTCAACAAAGAAGAGAGTCAGCACTTTCGGCAACTGATAAGCCCGGCATTTCATGATGAGGTCATGAGCGATATCTGGGGCGATAGCTACACTGAGATGTCTGACAGACAGCGCGCTTCGATCCATGGCATATTGCGAAAGTGTTCCAAGGAACCCTGGGTCAGTTTCTTTCTTACCATCCCCTTTACCAATCCGCCCGAGCGCGTCAAGCAGGCTCGGGGCAGCGACTTTGAGACCTGGCAATCCGCCATCAAGACCGTCAATTCACAAAGCTATGCCCAACTGAAAAGCCAGCGTCAACAACAGGTGGCCGCTTCTGAGCGGGCTCTACAACGGCGTGCGGACGCCATCGCGGCCGCCCAGGCCCGAAAGCAGCAGATGAAACAGATCCAAAAGGAACGGTTGCGTCTTGCACAACAGGAAACAGACAGGCGCATCGCATTGGTCAACAAGCATGCCGCCAGTGGCCCGTTCCGTGGAACAGGCGCTGCCTATCTCAATGCACTCTACCTCGATGACCGTGAGACGCTCACCGAGTATGATCGCATGTTCTCTGCCGCTTTCACTGAAGCGATAAGCATGTATGAGGGCTCGGCAATGGATGCGCTGGGGAGAGTCTTCTTCGGCTCTGCGGGCTCCAACAGATTGGGCCAAAATATGCAGGCCATGACCGCCAATCTCAGCATGGTGACCTCTGTAGTGGGCGTCTATGTTCTCTACTACGAACATGCATATCCCGACTGCATGGATGATCAACCTCTGGTTTATGAGCACACCCGGGAATACGAGTGGATCACCACGAACAGCATGGGGACGGTGCTGTCACGTTCTCCCGGCTGGAGCGAAACCGACACATTCAATATCAATCGCCGCTTTAAATACGCATGGGAACATATGGACGACATCGAGAAGAGCAACACCGTATTGACGGATCTGTTTTTCGGCAAGAGAGGAGCCATTCGCCTCTCCGATGCTATGACTGGCATGAGCCGATCCATGCGGCAGTTCTCCTGTGACAGCAAGGAGATGCAGCAATTGGAGAGCAACATGCTGAGCTACTTCAGATCTTGCGTAGACAAGATGAATCACGCCCTCGATTGAAGACTGGAATGTGGCGACTAACAAATTTTTGAGATGATGGCCCAGCTTCTTGGACTTAGATAGCCTCATCATCGAAAGCCGCAACCGTCACGATCAAGTCGCAGCTAACAGGCCGTTGAAAAAGTCTTCCTTGGGTGCCAGGCAAGGCGGAAATGGGTGAAAAAGCGCGGCGTACCGGATCGTACACGAGGATTTCGAGCCCATACCCAACGCCACATGGCGCCAGCCGAAAGTTTTGCGACAGCCTGCCAGTGGAATTTACTGCTTGGCGAGGGACTCTCTGATGAACGCCTTCCAGCGATCCATTCGTTTCTGTAGCAGCAACACGCCATCGTAGTAAGGAACAACCTGATTCTTGCGGATGACCTCTCTCCCTTGACGCCCCAGGGCAAACTGGATGAACTGGTCAGCCTCCTGACTGTTGGGCGAACTCGCGTTGTATACCAGATAGAGTGGGCGATAGAGCAGGTAGTTACCTGTGCGGATGTTCTCGAAGTTGGGGTCCAAACCTTCCAGTTTGAGAATCTTGAAATCCCGTTTATGCGCACTTGCGATGCCCGTTACTGCGATGGCATTGGGATTCTTCTCGACAGTCTTTTCAAGCGGTCCCGATGAGGGGAAGACATACTTGCTTTTGAAATCGACATCCGGGTCTTCGAACAGATGCTGGCGCAGCGTGTAACCGACCCCAGAGATTTTTCCCTGGCGAATCAGCAATTCCAATGGCTGATTCTTTCCACCCAATTGGGACCAGTTTGTGATCTTACCCTGATAAAGGCTACGCAGCTGACGCAGGCTAATCGAATCTATTGGATTTGATTTGTGCACTACCACCACCAGCGCATCCCAGGCGACGGGAATCATCCTTGCGCCTGCTTCCTCCCGTGTTGCATCAAGCCTGAAGCGGCAAGCGCCACCAATATCGGCCTGCTTGCCGGTAATTTCACGGATACCTTTGGTCGCACCACCACCCGCAATAGTGATATCGACCCCGGCTTTTTCCTTGTAAGCGGCTGCAAGATCGGCCATAAAAGCATTGCGAGTAATACCACAGCCCACCCAGGAAAGCTCGAGTGCTTGGGCTGAGATGGGTATGAGAACCAGGAATAGCAATTTGAGTATGAATGGGTAGCGCAAAGATAACCCTCTTTTTTGGTAGGTCTTAGTGACCCTACTATAGCCACATTTTTAATTTTTAACCATATGTCAAGAATGGCATTCCCAAATATGACATTAAATTAATTGGAAATTTGACCGACCCCTCAAACTCTCCCTGAAGTCTCCCCCATCACTGAGCCATCAAGCGTGAATCCAGCGGCGATAACCTATATTGGCAGATAAGACCTTGCCACCAATCTCACGACAAAAAATACTATTTTCAGGGTATGTCATTATTAGACATGTATTTCCACTGGGTAGTGAGTATTGGCTTACTCGTCCCGCTTGAAAACATTTGAACTTGGTCAATCTCTCATCAGTTTCATATCAGCGAGGTCTGCAACCCTGACACTAAGTTATTTGCAACCATTTTCGACGAAGCATTCCTAAGAAATCAAAAGGAGTCTCAAAGGCAGCATGTTTAAGCGAACCTTAATCTTTCTTGCGCTATTCATTTTATCTTCAATAGCATCATCGGAGGATTCATCCCTGAAGGATAAGATTCTCCGCATAAAAAACGCAATACCCGGCGGTGACTTCGTTCTCCACTCAAGCCAGGGTGAATTCTCTTTGAAACAACTCAGAGGGAAAGTCGTACTGCTCTACTTCGGTTATACCAAGTGCCCTGATATATGCCCCACATCCCTATCCACTCTCTCCCAGGCTTTGAACGAACTCAGTGAAGATGAGTTGAAATCCGTTCAAGCCGTATTTGTCAGCGTCGATCCGAAACGGGATTCATTCCAAACATTGGATAATTATGTCAGTTACTTTCACCCCAACCTGATGGGCGTAACCGGTAGTGAGAGTGAAATTGCCGTAGCAGCAAAACAATATGGCGCACAATATGAAAAGATTGCGATTGAGGGATCCAGCTTTGGTTATACCGTCGATCACTCAGCCGTCACCTATGTGATCACACAAACAGGCGAACTGCGTTTCATATTTCCCCATGAGACGCCTTCCTTCGCCATCCTGGAAGCCATCAGGTACCTGCTTGAAG
Organism: Candidatus Thiodiazotropha sp.; assembly: GCA_037384445.1. GTDB lineage: Bacteria > Pseudomonadota > Gammaproteobacteria > Chromatiales > Chromatiaceae > Thiodiazotropha. Next base: position 9,050 of record JARRNY010000037.1, on the reverse strand, counting down.
AGTAGAAGTAAGCCAATGTTTGGTTGCCAGAACAAACGTAGAGAAGAACACAGGCCGGTAAAGCAGTCTCACCTCTCCCCCAATGACTACGGGGTCAAAGTAAATCACTTTGACCCCGTAAATAGAAAAACAAAAGCTGAGTTGCAGTTAAATTAATTTCTTACCTTTCTTCTCACGAGTACAACACCGAATAGACCAGCCATGAGCAGGAGCAACGGTGATGGCTCCGCAACGGCAGTTGTATCATCGTATATCGCGTACAAACCACGACCTGTATAGCTAACGAGTAGCTGAGAACTTGGATCCGCCAGGTTCATGTCGATGGCGTTATTACCATTATTTTGATACAAGGAGTTAACCCCATTAAAGATCTCATGAGTGCTGCTTATGGGGATGTTTCCTCCGACGCCATTGTAAGGAGCACCAAATCCCAAGCCGAAGGCGTTCAAGAAAGCATTCCAACGATTGGCTTCAGCATAGGCTCCACCCCATCCAGTACCTCCCGCAAGGTATACATTGCCACCGTTATTCACATAGTCGGTCAACACCGAATTATCAGCGGCGTCTCCTGCCAGGAAAACACCGTCATAGGTGGAGAGCGTTGCCAGATCAAAGGTAACACCAGTTGTTACCGTCCAGGCATGACCTTCTGAGGTCATAACACTTGCGAGAGAAGAGCCTGTGAGACCGAAATTTGTACTGTAAGCAAGAAAATTACCCGTTGAACCACCAGTAAACCAACTTGCTACATTGGTGGCAAATAGACCGGCATCACTGGATTGAGAAAAACCGGTTTCAGTCAACTCCCATTCATCATTAGAGAGCACGATCTTGCCGGCAAACGAATTACCACAAATCATGCCAAATATGATAAATAAGAGTAATTGTTTTGATTTCCTATTCATGGCGATCCCTTTAAGTTAAAAAACAAAGTAATCACAACCTGAGTGAGCTGACACCATCCAGCTCTCTTGAGAAACATGCATTTTTTGCGCCCTTCCCTGGTTATGTATATAAATCTGATTGTTAAGGTTAAGTACCTATTTCAACTGGACGCAATGTGTAAATATTGTCGACACTCTTTCAGTTTGTTTTTTTGATAAATAATCAAATACGACTAACGAACAAATCGCAAAATCAACAGACTGCATTTCCCCTACTGCCACAATTGACGAGTCATCACGACAACAGGCCTCATCCACAGATACCGTGTTGCAGAGAGTACCGATTAAGAGAATTTTCGATTTCACAACATTGGTGAATAAACAGAGCTTGAAACAGGATCAGTGCAAGCCACACTACCCCTGCATGGCAATCGTGGCGCAGACAATTGAGAAGGCATGTGACAAAAAAGCCCCATTCAGGATTGAACGGGGCTTCTGTTGTGTCTTTCAACCTAGACGCTATTGGTTGACTAGTTCCAGCTTGTTAATAAGTTCAGACCTTGGACGAATGGCGTTTAAGGCTTATGCGGTAGCATCCATTTACAAGCAATAATAGAAACAACCACATACCCATTGCACCGCCACCGCCACCGCCATCGCCATCACTTGAAGAATCGCTCTCTGTCACTACTTCACAGGCATCCCCAATACCATCACCATCAGTGTCCTCTTGGCCTGGGTTCGTGACTGCTGGACAGTTATCCATTGCATCTGCCACCCCATCCCCATCGGAATCTGAGGCTAAGGATGAATCACAGGCGTCACCGATGCCATCGCCATCTGCATCTCCTTGGCCTGCGTTTGCGACTGCAGGGCAGTTATCCAGATCATCTGACACTCCATCTCCATCGGTATCCGTCAACGCATCACAGGCATCACCAATGCCATCGCCATCTGTGTCAGCTTGGCCTGAGTTGGCGATTGCCGGGCAGTTATCCAATGCATCTGCAACGCCATCTCCGTCGGTATCCACAATTCCTGGCGAATTCCCCAGATATGCCATAAGTGCATCATGCTTGGGTGAGCTGGTATGGGTGGAGTCCTCAAGCGCTCCCCAGCTGCCCCATTTGCTCCAGGTGCCAATGGCATTGAAATGCATAAATAGACCACCGCCGGTGCGGCTCCGCCAATTATCCAGGTAGTGGGTATAAGCTTGACCCATACGCGGATCTCGATTTGTGGCATGAAAGAGCCCGGTAACGGCCGTGTTGTTCTCAGCACCGCCTATGCCGACCATGTGCTGCCCACCTTCATAGGAGATGACTGGCAGGCCATAGGTGCTACCCAGTGCCGCGTATTCATCCATCGTACGAAATGCCTGATCAAAGCCAGTTACCCCCCAACCCAGATGGGCGCCACTATTAATCTCCTCAAACATCCAGTCGAGCCCGCCATCAGGCTGTTGGGTCCAGGTGTCTATGGTACTGACAGTATTAGGATGTCCATAGTTACCGGCGAAGTATGGCGCGATCGCAATCGCATCTATACCGTGCTGGGAGTCACAAGGCGCTTCACTCCAGAGTGAGCAGGCGAGTAGCTCTCTGCCAGCCGCGATACCATTGGCCTGGGCGCCCATCACACAAACCACACGGTTGCTGTCGGCGCCCCACTCGCTTTTCCAGATTTCGCATATTTCAGATGTTCTCTTACCGACCCAGTTTGAAATCAAGGACCATTCGAATACCTGAGCATTAGGCCACGCCTGCTTAGCCATATTCAACGCCCAGGCTGATTGAGGAAATGATCGGTTCCAGACTTCGTTGGAATATTCCACGTAGACTTTTTGATCGGTATCGAGACGCTGTAAGGTAAGCTTTGCGAACTCGCGAATGAAGTTATCGTCAGCCTTGTGGGGCAGAGTAAACCAAGCGTGTTGATCCAGCGTGTTAACCAGATCAATCATCGTCTCCAGAGGAACGCCAGCGTTGCTCATGTAGGTCAGGTCGGTAGGCTTCGAGCGGTCTGCCCAGTTGCTTAGATCGGTGCCGTTGGTGTTCATCCAGTCCATAAAACGCAATGCATGATAGGGACGAATTGCATTGAGAAAATCGGGATGAAAGGGCTGAGTCTGGTAGTTAGACTCATATGCTTCAGGAATGATGCGGATATTACGCATGTAATTGCCATTAGCGTTGGGATCAGTGGCTTTGATACTTAGAAGAAAGTAGTTACCTGGACTATGTATGTCCAATACCACTCGTCCAGGAGTCGATTCAGCACTGATCACTGTCAGGTCGCCCACGAAATCGAGTGTGCCTTCACCGTCATACAGGACGACATAACGACCAGTTGGAAAATCCGCTCCAAGCCCCCAGGATTTTGACACTTTCCTGGGATATTGTGTTTCCGTCACCGGCACCGGGATTGAGGTTGGCCAACCTTCTGCATCCAGGCTTATCGGCTCACCCGTGTCCCAACTATTAGTACAGCCCCAATCACATTGGGCCAGCCACCTACCTGACATTTTCATGAGATCCTTGAAGGGACGCTGGGCGTCAAAGTTGCTCACTCCGCTAAGATTGGTTCCAAGTGTTGGCGTGGTTACGGCACAGAAAGCACCATGGCTCAGTATAACCATCAGGATTGCCAGAATGAGTTTGCTAGAGGTAGTTGTGTCCATGAAAAGCTTCTCCATGATGCGAGATCGGGACAATTATTGAAGCATGGGTAATATCCCCAAGCGACGTTTTGCGAAGGATACTCAGCAAACAAGATTGATGTTAAGCGCTTCGACAGGGTGAGCCGACAAAGTGTAGGAATCTACCGATGAGTGGGTCATAAAGTGCTTAAAGTTATCTTTCTACATGGTGTTGCTTAACGAATATCCCCGTTAAACAGACGGAGGTTCAGTTAGAGGTCGTTTATTAATCTGGCTTACCATCCACCAGCCATCCTAAATCTGGCAATCGATCCAGCTCCTTTCAAAACGCATGAAAGTTTGAACTACTACTTTTGAGCATGGTGTATTAAGGCAGGTATTCAGCCGAGGCCAGGGACCCCGAAAACTGGCGTAGACTCATCGGAAACCCAATACGCAAGGAAGCGGAACATGCCCCATGTGGCGGCCAGGATGGCCAACCGGGATCGGGATACTGGTCGTACCAGTGTCACCGCCCGAGCAAACGCTTCCTTATCGGATGCTTGAAGTATATTACCCGGCATTCAGCGCCCACCTCGCGGTGCCGGGCAAGGTACTGCCGGGCTATGTGCAGCGCGAGTTTGACGACCACCTGAGATGTGGCAGGCTGGAACATGTAGTTCTGTGGGTGCGTTGCGAGTCGTGTCACGTCGAGCACCTGGTTACCTTCAGTTGCAAACCTCGGGGATTTTCCCCGAGTTGTGGGGCACGGCGTATGTCCGAGAGCGCAGTTCCTCTGGCTGACGAAATATTACGGAAAGCCCACTTCCTCAAAAGAGAAGACGCAGATTCTTGGCGCGACAGTTGTATGGCAGCCATAGATAACGAGATTAGTTGATGTTTCTACCATCTAACCAACACTGGACAACGTGGGGCACGAGGCCAACAGCCGTGCCTCTCAGCCACCTGAAACCAAATGGCTTTTTCTCCAACTGCGGCTGAACGACGAGTTTTTCCGCATGGTACCTGGCTTTATTAACGAGGCCAGCTGCCGGATATACAGTTAGAGAGGTGCCGATAACCAATACTTTTCCAGCCGCATTTAAATGCTTAGCGGATATCTCGTAGTTTTCTATTTCCTCTCCAAACCATACGATATGTGGACGCAATTGTGAGCCTGCCTCACACAGATCCCCTATGTGAATGTCATTCGATCCGATATTGTATAGAAGGTGTCTTTCCGCCGTACTTCGCGCCTTAGTGAGCTCCCCATGCAGATGAATCACAGTGGATGATCCTGCGCGTTCATGTAGATCATCTACATTCTGAGTTATGACCACGACATCAAATCGCTTTTCTAAATCAGCAATTGAATAATGCGCCTTATTTGGGCTTGAGTTCGCCGCTTCCTTTCGACGACTATTATAAAATTCCAGGACTAACTGCGGATTGTTTTCCCAGGCTTGGGGCGTAGCCACTTCATTCAATGAGTGATTATTCCAGAGCCCGTTAGAATCCCTGAAGGTCTGCAAACCGCTTTCTGCGCTCACCCCTGCTCCGGTTAGTACTACTATTTTATTCTTATCAATAGGTTTAGACATTTACACCACTTACTTGTTTGGCAGCAATATTGTAAACCAATTTATAACTATTTTATGATCACTGCCACCTTGAAAGCCTAACAATCGAATACGCATCCATCACTTTTCCACACTCACTCACTGCCAGACACCTAATGTATAATAGCGCAATGACCCTGCAAGCCAGTCAAAGAACCAATATATTCTGATAAATATTTAGCATTCAAACGATTAAACAACCGCCCCCATTCCAAGCCTACAATCAACCATAGGGATGAGAGTGAACATCATTTTG
>JARRNY010000037.1:0-3594 GCA_037384445.1 Candidatus Thiodiazotropha sp. | reverse complement strand
ACCACTTCATTTAAGCAAATAATGTAAGGCAACTTTAATCTTGCCGAGTATTTTGAGTATAAGACCAACATCAGGATAACGTGTGAAATCGCTCCCCCAGAATGACATAAGTGGCGTGAATCTGACTCACGCAAATAACCTAGTATTTCATTTGACTCTAAATGAGTCGGAGATGCTGGATTTATCAGCGGCAATACCTCCCGGTGGCAGGGGCATGCCCGATAAGCGCTCTATTTCGGACACAGACATAAAGCTGGATGATTGCACTGATTTCATAGAGGATTTTGACGCCTGTTTGCCATTTCCTCATCTGAACTTGTTAAATCACCTATACCCTCTTAATTTGTCTAAGGCATTAGCAAAGAACGCTGGTGACTACAAAATCCAGCTCCAACTGACACTCAAGGTTTTGGAGTGCAGGGGCTTCGAGCCCTTGTATGATACTCGGCGATTTGAAGGCGCAATTGATCGAAGCATTTATACACAGTGGGGTCCCGGCGCATTTAGACACGATTATGATTCCGGTCTCGATAGAAAACACCAAACAATCAACGGCGTTGACTGGATCACTTTCGAAACCCGTTACCTGGACCCTTCACCCAGACAACGCAACTTCCAACACATTCGTTCCTGTTATGCAGTAATCAATCAACGCCATATATTGGAGATCGATTTAGTAATCCAAGGCCAGCTCACTCAACGACTAATACCTCACATGCAATCATTGCTGGACGATCTACAACCCGCCTTTCTCGCAAGCATAACAATGCTGCCAAACGAATCCTTAAAACAAACGATCACTGAACAGCGATCCAACTATAGTCAGCAATATAGAGCGGATCAGGCTGGCCCTGTAAAATGGATGGAGGAACCCGTTCCAAGCTTACCTGAGATTCAATCAGAGATAGATTTCGATGATTCAGAATTGACGACACATTTAGAGGATCTTGATGAGTCTGATACGGAGATCGGCATGGAACATCAATCATCGAATGAGCACATCAGCCCTTTGATCTATTCCCCGTATCGAGCCGACGATCAGGATGAGGCAATTACACCACCTTGGGATCTCGTCGAAAAGATGCCAAATGGCGAGGAGTGGATAGCACAGTGCCGCAACCTGATTGAACAAATGAAGAAGTCCTTTGCTTCACATGTTGAGTTCGAGTAATTACTGTAAAGATACTTTACAAATAAAGGAGTTCTGTTTTGTTAGACTTTCTCGGCTTCAATTCTCAAGAAATCACAACGATCGTAAATAGCCTGCTCTTTCAGGTATCAGGATGGCTGATTCTTGTTGCGGGCATGCTGCATGGTCTACTAGAGCACCAATACGGCAGATGGATAAAACCCTGGTCGCGCTTAGTCGGGTATCCAGTGCTGATTTATGTCGTCGCTCTGACACTCACAGTTAATATTTATTATTCTACTCTCTACATGTGGTTTATTTGCGGCGGCGCAGTGATCAGTCTGATCTACTACTTCGCATTACCCGCAGGATGGTATCTCGGCCCCCAACTCAATCGCCTGGCTACACTCGAACTCACTCTGGATCGTGGGATACTTAAATTTGACCACCCAGCCATCAATAATGAGGGGCACGCCTTTCCTCAGGACGCAGACTTTCAGCCCGATCAATTCGAGCGTAAATATGGTGCCACATACACATTCAAACACTATCTTCAGCGCACCTGGATGATCTATGACCGACACGGAAAATCATCTTCAAGCATCCTATTAGAGATTAGCGTGCAGAATATGGCGGGGGCTGGCGATTTAAGCCGCATAGACTGCTTAAATGGAGCAGCAGCACAATATTATTTTTTTAATCACGCCCTTCCAGATGACGAATTCGACGTCATATATCGAGAAAACGAATATAGCTACGAACCGGAAGCCTTTAGCAACTGGCGCAGGAGTAACTTCGATGGCAGGGATGCAATTACATACGATATTTTGATCAATGGCAGGAGTTACCGAAAACAGTACCTACATTGCGCGCTATCAAGCGACTTAATGCTTACCCTTGAATTTAAGGTAGCCAGCGAGAATGATACGCAATTATTTAACCGAGTAGACGCTTTGATTGAGTTTCTGATTGGCGGTTTCACGCTGATAGGCGAGAATATTCCGGCACCCGCAAAAAGTCATTCGACATCAAATCAGGATGATCATTTTCCACATGACGAGATCAAACCACCGGAGTTCGACCATTTTGATACCCCATTACCCACAACCAAGCAACACCGGTTAGCCTTGCGCGAAAGAGCCCGCGACAAGGTCGAGTGGATGGTGTTTGAAAATTCCGATCTTTTTCAAGACTGGTATGTTGAGCAGTCGATTTCTCTGTGCCATGACTTCGACGATATGAGGCTCGCATTTATCGATGCTCAGTTGAAAAAATGCCAGGCAATCACCTAACCATCACGCTGATGATATCTGTTATGACAACCAGACATATACATATCTCCAACGTGAAGAGTAAATGTTTGTGAGTCCTCAACACATTTCCAAGCATAAAAAAATGAGTAAAAAGAGAGTAACTCTTTCTATCATAGGCTTAGTTCTCTTACTGATTCTTTTTACACCATTTGTTTTGCTGCTTTTAGCGAGCGAATCTGAACCCGCGGTAACCTCAGTTGCGAAAGCAGACACAAAGGCAGCAGTCAAAGCCAAAGATATTGCGCGCAAGTTACGCGCAGACCTTACAAGTGACGCAAAAGAGGCGTCCATATCAATTAGCCAGCAAGATGTAAATGGTTTGATTGCGATTGCCATGCGGGGAATACAAAAGCTTCAAGGGCGGGTTAACACAACACCAATAGGCATTGAAGGCGCCTTCTCGGTCTATGTTCCAAGGAATCCACTAGGAAACTACTTAAACATTCGTTTTGGTGTCGCCCCTTCAACCTACGGCCTGCATCTAAACCACCTCTCTGTCGGCTCTCTCCACTTTTCCGGAGACACTGCATTAGAAGTTGGAGAATCATTGCTGAACATATTAGCGGGTAATGAATTGGGCACTCGCCTACGTCACTCAGTAAAATCCGTGACCGTCGAAGGTGACATAACAACAATCGTTTACCAACCGATACCTGATCTTAAAAATCGCTTAGCGCTTTTCAAAGACAGGGTGAAAGGAGTTCGTGATGAGTTTGCTCTGGTCGCCAACCCTGCTGTAGTGAAAGTATATTATTCGCAGTTATGTAAACTGGGTGAAGATGCTCATAAAGCTAAATCAATCTCTCTCGGCTACTATATCGCCGAAGCCTATGACCTGGCTTCCAAGCGCACTCACTTTGGGGGCAATCCCGTAGAAGAGAATCGGGCCGCTTTGATGGCACTCGCCATCTACTTGGGAACAACGCGATTTGAGTCTTTTGTTGGCGAGGTCATTACTGATGAATTAACTCATTGCGCCAGTTATTCGCGTAATGCCAAGATCGCTAATCGTACCGATTTGCGCTTACATTTTATCTACTCTGCCGCTTTGAAAGTGTTAGGAGACAGCGGCATTAGTTTTGCTATTGGCGAATTCAAAGAGATGATGGACTCTGGACGAGGCGGCAGTGGTTTCAGTTTTGTCGATTTAAC
>JARRNY010000036.1:0-21397 GCA_037384445.1 Candidatus Thiodiazotropha sp. | reverse complement strand
AATCCAATGACCGAAAGTTTTGCAGAATTATTTGAGGAGAGCCTCTCCAGTACCCAGCTTCGCACCGGCGCCATCATCATCGGCACCGTCATGGACATCACCTCCGAAGCTGTCATCGTCAACGCCGGCCTGAAGTCAGAAGGCGTTATTCCCCGTTCACAGTTCCTGAATCAGGATGGCGATATCGAAGTCGCTGTCGGTGACCAGGTGGAAGTGGCGCTGGATGCGGTGGAAGATGGTTACGGTGCAACCCGGCTCTCCCGTGAAAAGGCCAAACGCGACCAGGCCTGGAAGGTGCTCGAGAAGGCTCACGAAGCCGACGAGACCGTCATCGGTCGTATCAATGGCAAAGTCAAAGGCGGCTTCACCGTCGAACTCAGCGATATCCGTGCCTTCCTGCCCGGTTCGCTGGTCGATGTGCGCCCGGTGCGCGACACTGCCTATCTTGAAGGCAAGGACCTCGAGTTCAAAGTCATCAAACTGGATCGTCGCCGCAACAACGTGGTGGTCTCACGCCGTGCCGTGGTCGAGCAGGAGTACAGCGAAGAGCGCGAAAAGCTGCTCGAAAACCTGCAGGAAGGCCAGGAGATCAAGGGCGTGGTCAAGAACCTTACCGACTACGGCGCATTCGTCGACCTTGGTGGTATCGATGGCCTGCTGCACATCACCGACATGGCCTGGAAGCGCGTCAAGCATCCTTCCGAAGTGGTCGAAATCGGTGACGAGATTTCCGTCAAGGTTCTCAAGTTCGACCGTGAACGTAACCGCGTCTCACTGGGTCTGAAGCAGATGGGCGACGATCCTTGGGTGGCACTGGCTCGCCGCTATCCGGAAGGCACGCGTCTTTTCGGTAAGGTCACCAACATCGCTGACTACGGCTGCTTTGTCGAGATCGAAGAGGGCGTCGAGGGTCTGGTGCATGTCTCCGAGATGGATTGGACCAACAAGAACGTTCACCCCTCGAAGATCGTTTCCCTGGGTGATGAGGTCGAGGTCATGGTGCTGGATATCGACGAAGAACGTCGTCGTGTCTCTCTCGGTATCAAGCAGTGCAAGTCCAATCCCTGGGACGAGTTTGCCGTCACCCATAAGAAGGGCGATCACGTCAGTGGCAGTATCAAGTCGATTACCGACTTCGGTATCTTCATCGGTCTGGATGGGGGCATCGATGGCCTGATCCATCTCTCTGATATCTCTTGGGATGACGAGGGTGAAGAGGCAGTACGCCAGTTCAAGAAGGGTGACGAGGTAGAGACCGTCGTGCTTTCTGTCGACCCTGAGCGTGAGCGTATCTCCTTGGGTATCAAGCAGCTGGCACAGGATCCCTTCTCCTCCTTCGTTGCAGCGAATGAGAAGGGCAGCATCGTCAAAGGCACGGTGGCAGAAGTCGATGCCAAGGGTGCTGTGATTTTGCTGGGAGATGGTGTTGAAGGCTATCTGCGCGCCTCCGAACTGTCGCGTGACCGTGTGGAAGATGCACGCAGCGTGCTCAAAGAGGGTAGTGACATCGAGGCAAAATTCCTCGGTGTGGATCGTAAGAATCGCACTATCTCTCTCTCAATCAAGGCCAAGGATGCCGATGAAGAGGCGGCGGCAATCAAGGGCTATGCCCGTGATGCAGCCACCAGCGCACCGACACTGGGTGATTTGCTGAAGGAGCAGATGGACAATCAGAACGATTGATTCATCGTTTCACGGTAAACTTCAGTAGGCGTTGATAACGATGGGGACCGCTTATGCGGTCCCCGACAATCAGCAAAGTTGGAGTATGGAGAATAATGACAAAATCCGAGTTGATTGAGATTATTGCCAAGGAGCAAAGTCATCTGGCTTATCGGGATGTAGAGCTGGCAGTCAAATGCATGATCGAACACATGAGCCAGTCACTCGCATCTGGTGAACGCATCGAAATACGTGGATTTGGCAGCTTCTCTCTGCACTTTCGTCCGCCGCGTATGGGCCGCAACCCGAAAACCGGTAAGACCGTGGCACTGTCAGGTAAGTACGTGCCCCATTTCAAACCGGGCAAGGAGCTGAGGGACCGTGTTAATGAAGGGTTCGTAACAGAACAGGAAGCCGAGGCCTGATAGTCAATTCTTCTGTCTGAGACAGAGGCTCAGAGCTGCGTAACAAAAAAATAAAAAAGATAATCGACGAATCTCAATTTGCCTGCTGCTGCAGCTGGCTCTTCTCCAATAAGGTCTCTTCTGGGAATGCGCAGATGAATTGACTGCCGACCCCGGGCTGACTGTAAATTCTCAACTCACCATCATGTCTGCCGATGATGTGCTTGACGATCGCCAGACCGAGTCCGGTGCCCCCGGATTGGCGTGAGCGGGCCTTGTCGACGCGATAAAAGCGTTCGGTCAGCCGTGGTACGTGCTGCTGCTCGATGCCCGGCCCACTGTCCTCGACGCACAGCTGCGCCTCTTGTCCCTCTCTTTTCCAACTGACCTTGATGTGTGTTTTTGGTGGGGTGTGGATGACGGCATTGAAGATTAGATTTGAGAAGGCGCTTTGCAATTCGCTCTCTTCACCCAGCAGGCACAGCTCATTGTCCACTTCAAGATGAAGATCGTAACCCCCTTTTTGATCAGCCAAAGCCTTCGCCTGCTCGACGATCTTTTGTAATAGTTCCGGTACTTTCACCGGTTTTTCCGATGATGCTGCCTGTCCCATTTCCAGTCGTGACAAGGCCAGTAGATCGTTGATGATGCTGTTCATGCGTTCCGCCTGCTCCAGCATCAGGACAAATGGGCGACGTTGAAAGGAGAGGGTTTCCTTGTCGTTAAGGTTTTCGAGAAAACCGGTGATTACAGTCAGTGGCGTGCGCAGTTCGTGAGAAACGTTGGAGACGAAATCGCGCCGCGTCTGGTTTAAATTGTAAAGCTCGGTAATGTTCCTTACCACGAGAAGACGTTGCGCCTTCTTGCTGCCGAAGGGTGTTACACGCACCGAGATGATCATCGCTTTGTTGATGGGGGAGGGGAAATCCAAAGGCTTATGGTAGTCGGGTGCATCGAGATAATCCGGTAGCTCCTCGATAGGGAGCAACTCTCTCAGTGGGACTCCCTCGTCTCTGGGCCAACTGACATTCAACAGTTGCTTGGCTGCTGGGTTGGCCCAATCGACCTGCCCCGATTTATTCAGAATGATCAAGCCATCCGGAATGGAACTGGCGACTTTGCGAAAACGCGAGGCAAAGCGGTTGAGGGTGCGTTTGCGCTTTCTGCTGCGCGTCCTGTGCCTGGCCAGTTCTTTGTAGACCAGCCCCCAGATATCGGGTGGATAGGGCGGTGAGATCTGCTCATCCTGATAGATAGTCCGTGCCAGGTGAACCAGATAGTAGGTGTGCTTTGCGATATAGATCAGCAGGGCAAGGATCAGGGAGAGCTGGAGGTGACCGACCAGATAGCCAATAGTGGCGCACACGAGAAAGACGCCGAGCAGCTGGCTCAACTCGATTTTCAGGTAGTGTTTCACGCTTTGTGCTGGCTCGGCTCAAGAGAAGAGGGCGTGAAGCGGTAGCCAACTCCGCGAACGGTTTGAATAAAGGTGTCGTGGCCGGACGATGTGAGAAGCTGTCTCAAGCGCCTGATGTGAACATCGACGGTACGCTCTTCGACGTAGCTATTGTCGCCCCAGACTCTATCCAGAATTTGTGAACGGGTGTAAGCCCGATCCGGGTGCAACATGAAAAAATAGAGTAAATTGTACTCAGCCGGTGAGAGGTTGATCGGTTGTTGCATCACCATAACCTGATGGCGAACAGGATCGAGACAGAGCCCACTGTATTCAATTGCCTTCTCCTCATCGACATCGCTGTTGCGCCGGATCACCGCTTTGATGCGGGCTACCAGTTCGCGAGGCGAGAAGGGTTTCGTGATGTAATCGTCAGCGCCACTGTCCAGACCCTGCACCTTGTCTGATTCGTCCGCACGTGCGGTCAGCATGATGATCGGAGGGGTTGGCTTGTTCTGCTTCTGTTTCAGCTCTTTGGTGAAATCGAGCCCTGAACGGCCAGGCAGCATCCAGTCCATAAGAATCAGGTCGTAATTCTCCTGGGACAGAAGCTTGCGTGCGTCCTGTGCGTTATCGGCTTCACTTACCCGATACTCCGACGGTTCGAGGACATAACGAATCATCTCTCTGATTTCCGGCTCATCTTCGACAATCAAAATCCTCTTCATAATCCTACTGCGCCCTGCTGACTTGGATATTGCTATAAATATATGACATTTGGTTGACAAAAGGCCACGCGGGATAGATTTATGCCGTCTGGCGGCGTCAGGTTCGTCGTTAACTGAAGAAAAAGCAATGCGGACAAGGAGGCCCAGTGCAAATTCAAAGCTTTGCTAGACTCTACTAAGGCGCTGTTTTGTTTTGACTTAAACCCCAATGTGGGATGTTTCGGGCTGATGAGATCAGAAGACACGCAAACAGAATTGGCTTTGGCTGAAAAATAATCTGTCCAAATGCTTGTGATTCAATGTGTTAGCAGTGATAATTTCTAACTGGGCCCGGCTGGGCGTGTGATTAAAGAGTCTTCGTGGAAAACTATCTAATACTGGCAGTTCTGCTGGTACTGTCTGGCATATTCTCCGGATCAGAGACTGCCTTGGTTTCTCTCTCGATGGCACGGGCAGAGTCACTCTATAAAGAAGGCAGAAGAGGCGCACGTGCGCTCTACCTGCTGAAGAAGGATCCCAGCCGGATGCTGATCACTATTCTGATCGGCAATAACGTGGTTAATATCGCAGCATCCGCCATTGCGACGGTTATCGCCACCGACTATTTTGGCGATAGCGGACCGGGCATTGCAGTTGGTGTGCTCACCATCCTGATTCTTGTGTTCGGTGAAATTACGCCGAAAAGTCTCGCAACACGATTTTCAGAGCGTATCTCACTCTTTATCTCCCCAGTGATCTTCGGTTTCATGCGGCTGATCTACCCAGTTGTCTGGCTGTTTCTGCAGTTCACCAACTGGCTGCAGTACTCTACTCGAGCCATGGAAGATCCGCTGGTAACCGAGTCAGAGGTGATTACCCTTATCGAGCACGGCGAGGAGGAGGGCGTTATCGATACGGGTGAGAGGGAGATGATAGAGCGCATCTTCAACTTCAATGACCTTAAGGCTGAAGATGTTATGACCCCAAGGCGCCAGGTATTTCGTCTTGACGGTCGACGCACACTCAAAGATGTGCTGCCAGAGATCCTTGAACAGAACTACTCGCGCATCCCCCTATTTAGCGATGATGCAGACGAGATAGTCAGCCTGGTGATCTTACGTGATTTGATCAGTGTGATTGCCACCGGAAATCTTGATCAGCCGCTTGCCAAACTGGGACAGGAACCTCTGTTCACACCGGCCAATACGCCAATCGACGAATTGATTCGAACCCTTAAGACCAAGAGTATGCACCTGGCCGTCGTGGTTGATGAGCATGGCGCCATGGTGGGCGTGGTCTCGCTGGAAGATCTGCTGGAGGAGCTTGTCGGTGAGATCTACGATGAAACAGACGAAAAGCCAGATGATCTGATGGTGCTCGATGAGGGGCGGATTCTGGTAAAGGGTACTGCTGAGCTGCGTGTGGTGGAGGATTTTTTCGGGCTGGATATACCTGGCAAACCCACTGATACCATCAACCGCTGGCTGCTCGAACATACTGAACGTATCCCGGTCAAGGATGAGACTTTCGAACTCGATGGCTTGCGGATTCGGGTGCAGGATGCCTCGTCCAGGCGCATTCATCAGGTTATTTTGCAAAAGAACGAGCTTGATGGCGAGGGCAATGCTCTGCGGTCTGGAGAATAGCTGGACTGCTTTTCTGTTATCGCCATGAGTGGCGCGGAGCGCTAGTCCGCCATCACTTCTTGTGCCCCGCTCAATGCCATCTCGTCATAGTCAACCAACTGTGCAATGCGCTCTGCAAAGTGATAGATCCGCTCCAGCTTGTCGATCATTTCCACTTCAACCGTGTAGGTGGAGAGGCGATTTGGCGCATCGGCCACCAGGCGTGTGGCTTGATGGCTGGAGGCGGCGTCGAACAGTTGCTCCACAGTGGTGCGCATGCCGATAACCTGATCTGCACTCTCTTGATCGTGCAGCTTAATGGCGTGTAAGGCGAGTTTCACGGCCTGTTCGATCTGAGTGTGCAGATGCCGCAGCATGCGTTGGGTCTCGGCGCTGATCTTGAGTTGTTCCTGACTGATTTTCTGTCCCAGGTTGACCAGATCCCGTTCGATGAGGTCGGCCATGTTCTCCAGATCGTTAATCATCGACATCAGCCGCAGGACGGAGGCGGATTGGGGTTCTGACAGGGTTTTCCGACTGAGCTTTCCCAGGTAGTTCACGATGTGTTTGTGCAAGACGTCAACCTTCTCGTCCATCTCCCGGATCTCCGACAGCATGGATTTGTCTGTATTGAGTATGGCGTCCAGGATCTGTTTTAGCATCACCTCCACCTGGTTGCCTGCACGACTGATTTCGAGTCGAACCATATCCAGCGCCAGAGAGGGGGTTTCCAGTAACTCTTCGTCCAGGTAGCGGGGCTTGGTGATGGGGTGTTCTTCCAACGGTTTGTCGGGGACCAGCAGTTCCACCAGGCGGGCGAAGCTGCTGGTGAAGGAGATGAAGATCAGGGTGTTCGCCACATTGAATATCGTGTGAGCATTAGCGATCTGCCGTGGTGTGTCAGCAGCCAGTCTGGCTGCCTCCGGCAACTGGGACGAGGATGGGGTTAGTGCGATGACGAACTCGGCCAGATTCGGAATGAAGGCCAGCCAAAGCAGTACGCCGGCGACGTTGAACATGACATGGACTATGGCCGCACGCACGGCTTCTCGGGGTTTGCCAATAGAGGCGAGAATGGCCGTAGCGCAGGTGCCGATGTTGGCGCCGAACGCCAGGGCAATACCGGCGGGCAGAGAGATGATGCCTTGACTGGCCATGACGATCACGATACCCAGGGTGGCTGCCGAGGACTGCACCAAAGCGGTAAAGATCGCGGCCACCGTGATACCGATCAGCGGTTGTTCCATTTTGATCATGAGATCGATAAATGGCTGGTAGCTGCGTAAAGGCGACATGGCTTCGCTCATTATGTCCATGCCGAAGAAGAGCATGCCGAGTCCCATGATCATGCCGCCGTAGTGTTTGATCGACTCTTTGCCGGAGAAGAACCAGGCGCTGAAACCGAGCGCGATCATGAGCATGGCGTATTGCGTGATCTTGAAGGCGACGATCTGCACGGTGAAAGTGGAACCGATGTTGGCGCCCATGATGACGCCAACCGACTGTGCCATCGACATCAATCCCGCCGAGATGAATCCCACTACCAGCACTGTAGTCACGGAGGAGGATTGGATGACTGCGGTGACGAAGGCGCCCATCAGAGCGCCCATGAAGCGATTGGTGGTCAGCTTGGCCAGAATGACCTTCATCCGTTCGCCAGCCACCGCCTTGAGCGAGTTGGCCATCTGGTCCAGACCGAAGAGAAAGAGAGCAAGACCGCCAAAGAGTCGGATCGCCATCTTTCCCCATTCGGGAGTGAGGTTCAGAGGAACATCGGCGTAACCGAGATGCCAAAAGAGCATCAGAGCAAGAAAAGAGAGTAGGATGCTGACGGGCTTTTTTATCAGATGGCTGGTGCAGTATAGGCGATCAAACCGACTCATGGTTTTACCAGGGTCACAGGGATCGGGCAGAGGCGCACCAGCTGCTCGGCCTTCGAACCCAGGAGGATGTGCTTCAGACTCGAATGGCCCTTGTTGCCGAGGATCAGCAGCTCAGGCTCTGTCTTTTCGACCACCTGCAACACCTTGGTCACGGTAATACCTGAAACCAGTATGACTTCTGCTTTCTTGAGAACGGATTTGATCTCATTCTGCGCATCCATTGTCTGCTGGATGAGTTCATCCATCATTTCGCCAGCGATCTCTTCCAACCGTTTGAGTCGCTTTTTCTCGCCTTTTTTCAGTTTTTTGTCGGCGTAGTAGCCACCGGCCTGGTCGTGAATTACATGCAGGATGAGCAAACGGTCGTCGAGACGTTTGGCCATCTCCGCGGCATAGATGAGTGTGGTGCCGGAGTTTTCGGAGAAGTCGACTGCAACCAGAATTGTCTGCTGTTGTTTCTGCTCTCCATCAGCCATCAGCCACCTCCTGATGTATCGTGATTCTTCAGGCGATGCTTGAAGTGGTACATCAGCTTCTCGCGCATGCGCTTCTCTTTATGTTTCTTTGACGCCTCCAGCCGCCGCTCGGCAACGCCTATCAGCGTCTCCTGGCAGTTGAGGGATTTATCATCCTCAGAAGGGACGCGTCGTACATAGCTGCCATCCGATTGCATATCCCAGGCGGCATGTTTGTCGCCCAGTTGCACATCGAGGATCAATCTCAGCTCCTGGCGCAGGGCTGGGGGCTCAACCGGCATCAGGACTTCGACGCGTTTCATCAGATTGCGCTGCATCAGGTCGGCAGAGCCGATGAAGTACTCCTCATCACCGCCGTTCTGGAAATAGGTAATACGGGCGTGTTCGAGGAAGCGGCCGACGACGCTGACGACGCTGCCGGTCTCGCTGAGGCCCGGTATACCGGGGCGGAAACGGCAGGTATCCCGTACGATCAGCTGTACCTTCACCCCAGCCTGGGTTGCCTTGTAGAGGGCCTTGACGATGTCCTGATCTTCCAGTGCGTTCATCTTCATCTGGATCAGACCGGGCTGTTCGGGCGTATGTATCTTGATCTCGCGCTCGATCTTGTTCAGCAGCGACTGCTTGAGGGTATAGGGTGCGGCCAGGATCTTACGATAGCTGGGTGGAGGCGAGTAGCCGGTGAGGTAGTTGAAGAGCTCGGTGAGATCCTGCCCCACATCCTCCTCACAGCCCAGCACGCCAAGATCGGTGTAGAGGCGCGCGGTGCCTGCGTGGTAGTTGCCGGTGCCGATGTGGTAGTAGCGACGCAGCTGAGAGTAGTCCTTACGGATTACCATGACCAGCTTACTGTGAGTCTTGAGGCCGATGACGCCATAGGTGACGTGGATGCCGGCCTGCTCCAGCCGGCGTGCCCAGCGGATGTTGGCGGCTTCGTCAAAGCGGGCCTTCAGCTCCACCAGTACCGCCACCTGTTTGCCGTTGCGTGCCGCTTTGATCAGCGAGTTGAGCACACCGCCATCGGCGGAAGTGCGATAGAGGGTCATCTTGATCGCCAATACCTTGGGATCTTCAGCCGCCGTGCGCAGGAAGCGCTCTACCGTGGTGCTGAAGGACTCATAGGGGTGTTGTAGCAGCAGTTGACCGTGATCGCGGATGATGTGGAAGATGTTGCGCCGGTCGTGGGCCAGCTGCGGATGGTCCACCGCATGGTGGGGTTGATCGCGCAGTTCGGGAATATTGAGCACCGCCAGTTCGAAGAGATCGCTCATGCCCATCATGCAGTCGATCTCGAACACGTCCTGTGCCTCGTTGAGTCCCAGCTCTGCCGCCAGCATGCCGCGATGGGTCGGGTTCATGCCCTGAGACACTTCCAATCGCACGATGGGAGCGAAGTGGCGTTCGCGCAACTCGATTTCGATCATCTCCAGCAGGTCGTTGGCCGCCTCCTGGTCGAGCTCCACATTGGCGTTGCGGGTAACGCGGAAGAGGTCGCAGGATGCGATCTCCATGCCGGGGAAGAGCATGTCGAGGTTGTTGGCAATGAGGTCGTCCAACGGCACGAAGGTGTTCTCTTCTCCCACCTGAATCATGCGCGGTGAGACATCTTTGCTCACCGGTACCTTGACCCTGGCCATGTGCAGGTCGTGGCCGCCGGGGAAGCGCAGCGTTACCAGCAGGTTGAGGGTCAGATTGGAGATGAAGGGGAAGGGATGGCTCGGGTCCATCGCCAGCGGAGTGAGCATGGGAAAGATGTTCAGCCGGAAGTGTTCGCGTAACAGGTTCTGCTGCGCTTCGCTGAGACTCTGATATTGGGTGATCTTGATATCTGCCTGATTCAGCAGCTCGATCAGGTCGTTGTAGATCGCTTGCTGTTCCCGCTGCATCTCTCGGATCACCTGATGGCAATCGACCAGCTGCTGCGCAGGGTTTCGGCCGTCGACCGTTGCCGTGGTCACACCGGCGGCCACCTGCTGCTTGAGCCCGCCAATGCGTTTCATGAAAAACTCATCCAGATTATTGCTCACGATGGCGAGGAACTTGACCCGCTCCAACAGTGGATTGCGAGCCTGGGTCGCCTCATTGAGCACACGTTCGTTGAATGCCAGCCAGGTCAATTCCCGGTTGAGATAGAGGGAGGGATCGTCCAGATCGAATGCGGTTGGGGTCTGCTCGACCTCAGGCGTCAGGACTTCGGGAGTTGGCGGTGTGGGTTTGGCTTGTGACATATCGGTATTTGTTTGAGATTGGGTTAATTACTCAGTAGATCTAACAATTATATGCCCTGATACAGATTCTGTATCCTGACAGCTTGCGTGTTTGTTGTTTTAGCGAAAAAAGTCTGCATCCTCGAGCTTGAAATTCTCCAGTCGATTCATCTGATCCAGCAGACTCAGCAGGAAGCCGCTGCTGTTGATCCGGCCCAATCCCCCATTTGCGCAACTCCTCTCGCCGAAAACGGTGCAGCTATCGATGCGGCACTGGGGTGCGTAGATCACGCCAGGCAGAGGATCACCGCTGTGGCGACCGGTATTGCTGTCGGTGGAGTGGTCTCCGGTGATGCCGATGACGAGTGAATCGTCCAGCAAGGGAGCGATGGCGTCATCGATACGACTCAACATAGCGCGCTTGCCAACCGGATCGAGATCGTGTGAGCAGATGTCAGGTCCCTTAATATGCAGAAACACCAGGTCATGATCCTCTAATGCCACGCGCGCCGTCTCCACCTTTTTCGTCAAATCGGTATCGGGCATGGCGGTGAAGCTGGGATCACGAAACAGGGTGTGGCCGAAGAGCTGGCCGAGACCAAGCACGGTCTCCTCGCCGGAGATGACAGCGGCGCTGATCTTGAAATGGTGCAGCAGTGTATCTAGCTTCGGCAGTTTACCGGGACTGCGGCAGAGTACCCCGTTGGCCGGCAGCAGACCATCAGCGATCCGTTGCTGATTGATGGGATGTTGATCGAACAGATCATGCACATGCTGCGTGAAACGGTTGACCGCAGCTGCGGTACGCTCGGCCTCAGGGTCATCCCTGTCCAGCGCCACACAGGGAATCAAGCCATCTCGGTGATAGTGGTTTCCCGGGTCAGTATTACCGATCTTGGCGGAGAGATGTTCACCGCTCAATTTCAGTACCACCCGATGCTGGGTCGCAGGATGCAGGCTGGCGCAAATCCCGTCCCCCAAGTCCATCTGACCGGCCTCTGCGGCGAGGCGATCGAAGCCGTCGCTGACGCGCCCGGCGCGACGGTCGAGAATTTCAAACTCTTCCCCATTCCGTTTCAAGGTGGCGAAATTGCAGCGCATATAGATTGCCTGCTCCTTTTTTTGGCTGAAGCCGATGCCGGCTGCCTCGACCGGTCCTCGCGGGAGTTTCAAGGCGGCGCGGCGGGGGAGGCCAAACAGCAGACTGATGCCGGTGTGTGTGCCGACCGGCATGCCGCTAGCGAGAGGGTCGATCAGGCCGCACTGTCCCGCTCCGGCGAGCCGGTCCAGATTGGGGGTCTCCGCCGCCTCCAGCGGCGTCATGCCGCCAAAGCCGGGTATGCCCCGGTCACCGAGTCCGTCGATGATGATCATCAGACCTTTGTGGGGGGTCAGCACAAGCAATCTCCTCAGGCTTTAGTCCCGAAAACGTCGTCCACCTTGGCATTGAAATCGTGCTGCAGCACTTCGATGATGGCGCGCATGACGCGGTCGGTGGTCTTGTCCTTGTCGTCGTTTTCGATAATCTGCATGGTGTTGTTGTCCGCCTCGGAGAGGAGATAGGACTGCAGTGACCAGATGCAGTCGAAGTTAGAGAGATATTTGCTCTGCGCACTGCGGTCGGGGGAGGTTACGCCACGTCCCTCCAGTTGATGCTTGAGTTTGTCCTGTTTCAGTACCGCCAGCATCACCGGTACGATGACGGCGCTACTGTGTTTGCGAAAGCGTTCGATCAAAGCCGGATGTACGTGAACCCCTTCGACGATCAGCGAAACGCGCTCGCTCAGCGCCCGTTGGATTACCGCTTCACAAGGTACTGAGACCAGTTCGGACTGGTGCAGGTAGCCGTTGATCATTATCTCCTCGGTGATCTCTTTGGCTTCCGTGTAAGTGGGCATTTTGCGCCAGGCGTTGAAGGAGGAGGTGTGCAGCGCCGGTAAAAGCTGCTGTGGGATCAGCATCCGCATCACCTCGCGCAACATGTCGGTGGATTGGGTGCGGATAATGCCGAGCCGGTGGGCGACTTCAGTGGCGATGGTGCTCTTGCCGCTGCCGGTGGTGCCGCCGATGAGTACGATGAGGGGACGGCTACTTCGTTTGTAGTCGATCCAGACCAGATAGCGGGTCGCTGCCTCTTTGCCGAACTGCTGCTTCAGCTCTTCATAGGTCATGCGGCCGATGATATCGCTGCTGACCTCGGTCTGCTGGGCATGGGCCAGCTTTTGGTAGAGTGACTGGGTAATGAAAATGGCCTTGTCAGCCGGGAGTCCGGTGGAAGTCATGCTGCGGCGATGCTCGATCCGGGAGAAGGGTAGAATCCGGCCTGCGCGGTTGCGCACCACTATCCTGGATGTGGGAGCGTTCTGTTCGTAGAGCTGAATGATGTCGTGCAGTTTCTGCTTGTGCAGTTCATGCAACACCTGTCGCCGCAGTTCCTGGGTGCTGATGTTGGATTTGTGACTGATCTGTTGGCGAATCTCGGTAGCGAGTTGATAGGCATCGTTGAACGGCATCCCGGCATCGGTCAGGGAACGGGTCAGAATGCCTCTTAGGAAAGGGGTGGTTGTGCCCTCGGAAGCGTCAGTGATGAGTGTCTTTGCCATTGATGTTACGAAGTCTCACGTAGGGCATCGGTCGCAGGGTAAGGTCAGAATCAAATGGTCTCTTGCGCAGAGGCTGTCGTCGCAAATAACGCCGAGCACGACGCACTCGATCCGGAAACACTCAGCGGTTTCTTCTTCAATCAGAACCCTATCTTTGACTATTCTGCACCCGCCGTCCAGCTCACTCTGGTTCGTCCTCTGTCCAGGCATAGATCGCTTCAGCCCGGTTGCCCGGCGGGGTGTACTGGAGCTTCTTGCAGAGTGAGCGAACCAGCAGAATGCCACGGCCACTGAATTGACTCTCCGAGATCTCATCCAGGCTCTGCCGATGAGTATCAAACCCGCAGCCGCTATCTTCGATCTGTATCACCATATAGCCACCCTGATCCAGGTTGTGAATGCGCAGACCGATGCGTATCCAGCCTTCGGTGAGTGATTGCAGGCGCTGCTCGCGCTGATGGAAATAGTTGGTGAAACCGTCCTCGCCCTGTTTCAGTCCCGAATCAAGTTGCAGGATGCCGTGGTCCAGCGCATTGATATAGAGTTCGGTCAGGATGGTGAAGAGGGGGCGTCGGTGCTGGCGTAGACCGGCGGTCTCCTGAATATAGTTGATCAGAATCGGCACCGGGTCGGCCTGACGAAGCTGGCTGCCACGTAGCGTTAAGTGCAATTCCACGCAGTCGTTGAGGTCATCGGCTTGCAGTGCCTCAAACGCTTTCTCTTCGCTGCCTTGCGTGGGTTCACGCTTCTCCCAGCCGGGGAGCAGGCTGGGGATCAGGGGGATCTCGACGGCGCTGATATCATCATCCTGTGGTGCATC
Source organism: Candidatus Thiodiazotropha sp. (assembly GCA_037384445.1). Taxonomy (GTDB): domain Bacteria; phylum Pseudomonadota; class Gammaproteobacteria; order Chromatiales; family Chromatiaceae; genus Thiodiazotropha. Next base: position 7,614 of record JARRNY010000036.1, on the reverse strand, counting down.
TTCGCAGAAGGTCTCCAGGTTCGCCGCCAAGCGGTCGATGAGGAAGTCGCAGGCCTCACCTGTGGTGATCGAATCGATCAAACGCTTTTCACCAAAGAATTCACCGACCGGATTGCGTGCTTCGGTGACTCCGTCCGTGGCGAGAATCACGCGGTCGCCGATCTCGATGGGGATGTAGTGAGTCTCCTCCTTCAGACTGATGTCAGATGTGATACCCAGGGGCAGAGAGAGTGAAGGGATCCGTTGCTTGATCTGCTGCTGATTGCGATCGACCAGAAAGCAGTCCGGCATACCGCAGTTGACCAGGGTGATGTGGTCGAGGTGACTGTCGACTTTGAGAAATTGTGCTGCGAGAAACATACCGGTGGGGAGCAGGCTGTGCAGTTTATTGTTGATCGCAGTAAGGATCTGCTGGGGAGCGAATCCTTTCGCGGTCATGGAGCGGAATGCCTCAGAGGTCGGCAGGGCGCCGAGAGCGGCCGCTAATCCATGACCGGTAAAATCCCCCATCAGGACATGCATATCATGGGAGGGAGCGAAGGCGGTCAGCATCAGGTCGCCGCTGAAGACACTGGCCGGCTTTAACAGGCTGCGGATCTGATCCAGCGCCACGTTATCCGCCACCACAGCGCTGCTGAAGACCTGCTCGGCGATCTCCTCATCACGTTGCATGCGGCTGAAGAGTGTGCGGGTGGATTGATGCAGGGCGTGGATCCGCTCCATTGCGGTCACTTTGGCCGAGAGCAAGGTAAAGCTGAATGGCTTGGCCAGGAAGTCATCGCCACCCACCTCGACACAACGGGCCAGGGCCTTCTCATCCGACATGGCGGTAAGAAAAATGACCGGAACGAAATGGTCGCCAGAGAGCGCTTTAATCTGGCGGGTTGCTTCGTAACCGTCCATCACCGGCATCATCACATCCATAAAAATGATGTCAGGTTCATGTTGGGTAAAGCACTCGACCGCCTCGGCGCCGTTGACTGCCTCAATCACCTCGTAACCCCTTTTTTTCAGCAGGGACTTGAGAATCAGCCGATTGGTCTCCTCATCCTCGACGATCAGTGCGAGCTGTCTCATTGGCAGGATGCTGGACATGGGTGTTTTTGTTCTGTTTCAACGCGTTGTGTTGAGTGTAGCGGCCTTGGGATTTAAAAACTTAATTCTTGACGGGCTGGGAAGGCCCCAGGAAGATGGGGCCGCAGCCTGGCCAAGGAGCACGCCCGCGGTGACGCAACCTGCTTTGACAATCTCCTATCCCAGCAGTGATACGGCGCTGCTGACCCTGCAGGGTGACTGGACCCTGACCGAGACCCGCTTGACCTGGGACAGCTTCCGGCGCGAGCTGGCCGATCAGGCTGCGTTGCGCCAAGTGCGTCTGGAGAGCCGTGATCTGGGGGCCTGGGACAGTCGACTGTTGACCCTGTTGCAGGGTCTGTGCGACTTCGCTGAGGAGCGGGAGATAAGTTTGGATCTCACCTCGTTGCCTGAGGGCGCCATGCGTCTTCTCAATCTGGCCAGAGCCGTGCCGGAACGGACCGGTGGCGCGCAGGAGGAGGGCGCTGAGTCCCTGCTACACCACCTCGGCTCCATGACTCTTGGCCTCTGGCGGGAGCTGCAGCTGTTCAATACGTTCGTCGGTGAGCTGCTGCTCTCTTTCGCGCGCTTGGTCACCGGCAGGGCTAGCTTCCGCCGGGTCGATCTGTGGCGTTTCCTACAGTCGGCCGGTCCCGAGGCGTTACCGATCGTCACCCTCATCGGACTGCTGGTGGGAGCGGTGCTGGCCTTCGTCGGCGCGGTCCAGCTACAGATGTTCGGTGCCGAGATCTATGTCGCCAACCTGGTCGGTCTCGGTTCGGTGCGTGAGATGGGAGCGATGATGACCGCCATCATCATGGCCGGCCGCACCGGCTCGGCCTATGCGGCACAGCTTGGCACCATGCAGGTCAACGATGAGATCGATGCCCTTAAGACCTTTGGCTTTTCGGTGATCGACTTTCTGGTGCTGCCACGAACCCTGGCACTGCTCATCATGCTGCCGCTGCTGACACTTTGGGCCAATCTGCTGGGCATTCTTGGCGGCCTGCTCGTCGGTGTGCTGGTGCTCGACATCAGCCTACTGGAGTATCTGATCCAGACCCGTGATTCGATGGGCCTGGGGGATCTTGCGGTGGGGCTGATCAAAAGCGTCATCTTCGCACTGGTGATCGCCATGTCGGGCTGTCTGCGTGGGCTGCAGAGCGGACGCAACTCCTCTGCTGTGGGTAACGCCACCACCTCGGCCACGGTCACAGCGATCCTGCTGATCGTGATCTGGGACGCCATTACCACCATACTTTTCAACCGCCTGGGCATCTGAACCATGAGCCAGACCTCCGCGCAAACAAGCCCCGCTAAAGAGGCGCATATCCAGGTCAGGGAGCTGACCATGGCATATGGCGAAACGGTGATTCAGCGGGATCTCAGCTTCGATATCAACCAGGGCGATATCTTCATCATCATGGGTGGCAGTGGCTGCGGTAAGAGTACCCTGCTACGTCACCTGATCGGCCTCAAGCCCCCGGCTGCCGGCAAGGTGATCTATCAGGGCGGCTCCCTCTGGGAGCATAGCGAGGAGGAGCGCAACAGCCTGATGCGACGTATGGGCGTGCTCTACCAGAGCGGCGCCCTATGGACCTCCATGACCCTGGCCGAGAACGTCTCCCTGCCGCTGCAGCAATATACCGGTCTCTCCCCAGGGCAGATCGCTGAACTGGTCTCCTATAAACTGGCCCTGGTGGGACTGCGTGGGTTCGAGAACTACTACCCCTCGGAGATCAGCGGCGGTATGCAGAAGCGGGCGGGACTGGCGCGCGCCATGGCCCTCGATCCGGAGCTGCTCTTCTTCGACGAGCCATCCGCCGGACTCGATCCGGTCAGCGCCCGGCGCCTGGACGATCTGATCCTGGAGCTGAATCAGAGCCTGGGTACCACCGTGGTGGTGGTGACCCATGAGCTGGCCAGTATCTTCGCTATCGGTAACAATTCGGTCTTCCTCGATGCCGAGACCAAGACCATGATTGCCGAAGGCGACCCGAATGTCCTGCTAAGAACGTCGGCCGACCCCAAGGTCAGGCGTTTTCTCACCCGGGGTGAAGAGACAAATACGCCGAAGCGCGAGGAGGAGGCATGAGCCGTCAGGGAAAGGTCAATCCGGGGATGATCGGCGCCTTCGTGCTGGGCGCCATATTGCTCGGACTGGGTGCTGTGTTCTATCTGTCCGATAGCGGCTTCGGCAGCCAGCGCCTCAAATTCATTCTCTATTTCGAGGGCGATATCAAGGGGCTTCAGGTGGGCGCGCCGGTCAATTTCAGGGGGGTCAAGATCGGCCAGGTCGAGTCGATGAGCATTACCTACGAGAAAAAGACCCAGCAGTTCCGCATCCCCGTCATCATCAGTATTGATGGAAACAAGGTTGATTTCGACGGCGAGGAACAGGTGATGGAGCAGGTGTTAGATCTTCAGGCACTGATCAAGCAGGGTCTGCGGGCGCGACTCAACATGCAGAGCCTGGTCACCGGTAAACTGGAGATCGATCTTGGTCTGGAGCCAGACAGCGAGGTGAGGCTGGTTGGAAAGGATAATCCATACCCCGAGATTCCCACCGTGGAGTCGAGCATGGAGAAACTGGCCAACGCCTTCGAAGAGCTGCCGCTGGAGCGGATTACCCGTCAGATCAGCGAATTGCTCGACAGCTTCGATGAGATTGCTGCCGCTGGTGAGATCCCGAAGATGATCGAACGCTTCATCACCATTTCCCAGCGTCTCGAGGCAGTCTCTGTGCAGTTGGAACAGGAGATGCCGAAACTCTTCGTCAGCTCCCAGCAGACTCTGGACGAGACCCGGGACCTGCTGCGGGAGCTGACCGAGGCGACGCGGGAGACCAGGCAGTTGCTTGGGCGCTCAGGTAAACAGCTCGATACGGCTTTTGCCAATTGGAACACCACCCTGGCCAGTGGCGAGGCGACCTTCGAGCAGGTCCGTCAAGTGGCTGAGTCGGCCAACCAAACGGTACGCCAGGACTCCCCCATGATGACAGAGCTCAACGCTGCCTTACGGGAGATGACTGGGGCGGCTCGTTCTCTTCGAGTGATGTCAGATTATCTCCAACGCCACCCCGAGGCCCTTTTGCGAGGTAAACAGTGATGATGAATGGAAGAGTCAAGCGCGTCATCCGGCTTCTGCTCCTGACACTGCTGCCAGTCTGGTTGGCCGGCTGCGCATCCCCCTCGCAACCCTCCCGCTTCTACCGGCTGGATAGCGTCTTACCACCGATGGCGATGCCGCAACCGGTGATGTCGGGTCAGAACCTGCCCATCATCGGGGTGGGGCCAGTGGAGCTGGCCAGCTACCTCGATCGGCCACAAATTGTCGAACGTACTACCCCACATCGTCTGCAGCTCTATGAATTTGACCGCTGGGCGGGAACCCTGCAGGAGAATGCGCTGCAAGTGGTCTCTGAGGTGATGCAACAAGCGCTGGGCAGGGCGCAGGTGGTGAGTTATCCCTGGCACAGCAGTGTTCGACCCGACTATGAATTGGTGCTGACGATCAACCGCTTCGAGCGGCAGGGAGAGAAGGTGAGATTGGAATCGCGCTGGACCCTGGTGGCCCAGCCTCAGGGACGGTTGGTGAAACTGGGTCGACAGCCTTTTGAGGCGCCGGTCGACGGCAGCGACATGGAAGCCACGGTGGCTGCAGCCAGTGCTGCGTTGGAGCAACTGGGCCGAGTCCTAGCCGAAGAGTTGGCGCCTCTCCTTACTCCCATAGATTGAGCGGCAGCGGTTTCTGCTCCACAGGAAAGAAAACGAAACCTGCGATGCGCACCGCATAACATGTGGTGGAGTCCCCTTTGGGGATGCTATGAATATTCATCTACAATACCATGAATTATGTAAGGGTATTGTGTTGGCTGAATCCAATCCCAAGATTCTCTGATCCCGCTTTCAGCAGCATGCCCCCATAAAGTAATGGCTGCTCACACAGAACTTTGCGCCAACGAAGTGGCCGCCTGATTGCTCCAAAATGACAACAGACCAGCGTAGGAGCTCTCTTGTGTAGATGGTACCTAAACTGAGTATCACCCGATCCCGCATTGGTATTGATAGTCATCTGGTGAAACTGAAGGAATAGAAAGAGAAGGATCATGAACGAGCGCCTTGATGATTTCGCTGCTGAAGAGCAAACGCAAAATATTCTACATCGGCCCATGCCGAGTCTTTCCTGGGAATCTGAGCATGTAAAGCAGTCCCTGCAGAAACTACATGGGTACGTCTCCTCAGAAGCTCGTGCCGCAACTCTGTGGTATCTCAAGAAGAAAAGGGTAAAAAAGCGCGGCGCACAATTTCTCAGAGTTATTGCGATCATCTCGATCGCAATCTCCGGTGTGATACCGCTGCTGTCACAGGTCACGTCAGTAAACGGGTTGTTTCTGATTGCTCCGGGCTGGGCATCTATCTCGCTTGTGATCGGCGTTTCCGCCATCGGTATCGACAGATTTTTCGGTTTCTCAACCGCCTGGATGAGATACCTGCAAACGGAATTGCTGATTCAGCGGCTTCTTCAGAACTTTTCAGTCGACTGGGAATATCAATACATTGCCCTTGAGGACCGATCGCCGAGTAAAGAAGAGGTACAGAGGCTGGTGATGATGTGTAAAGAGTTCTTATCAAAAACCAACGATATTGTACTGAATGAAACGAACGAGTGGATGGTGGAGTTCAGGGGGAATATAACCGAGTTAGACGCGGCGTTTGAGATGCCTGAAGGAAAAAGTAGTGAGCGACAGCAAAACAATTGATTTGGCAAATAGTATGGAACAGTGAAATTGGTTCGATAATCGCGTTGTGGCTATGCAGGCAATTATCGGCGATAAATAAAGGAGTTGAATTATGCTTATTGAACTCATTGGGCTGTATTGTGATGAAGATAGAAAACGCTACGACGAGGTGCTGGCCTGTATAAAAGAGGCGTTCTATCCAAAAATTGGTACTCCACAGGTGACTGCGCTACAAAAACGGTTTGAAAGTGAACTCGAAAAAAAGTGCTCGACGCATGCCAAGCAGTTCAGCGAAGAGTGCGAGAGCTATTTTAGTGGAAAGATCAAGTATCCCTATTCGAATGATTTCATTGGTTTGCTGGAGTCCGTGGTTAGTGCCTACATGATGGAATGTGGTCAGGCATGCTACACACCTTACAAAGCCCACTTGCCCAGCAAGCGGTGTACATTTCCCTATGCAAATAGGTATTTTGAGTACTTCGTCAAGCGGAAGAATTCGTTGCAGTATACGCCAAAGGAGAATTTGTTTAATGAGGTGTTGGAGCTGCAGCCGAAATCGAAAGGAAATGAGTCAAACAATATAAACGATTACCACCATTTCATTAATGTGGTTCTGGCAACGGCCAGGTTAATGGAATACTTCAGTGATCCAAGGCATGTAAAGGAACAGTTTAGTATGGCGGGTGGTGTTGAAGCATTTCCATTTGAATTGCTTGCATTTCCCAATGTCAACGAACTGTCCAGCACGAATAACGCCCAGATAAAACGTCCGTTAAAGTTGTTGATGGCAGCCTATTACCACGATCTCGGCAAGACTGTGGTGTATCCAAGGCATGCTATCGAGGGTAGTGTTATCCTGGCAAATCATACGACGGACTCACTCTATTTTCTTAGCGAGATAGTTAAGAACTATGGAGGGAATCTCGATTTTATGCCTGAAGACCTGACTTACATCAGTCGGCTTGTCTACTATCATGATCAATTCGGAACCCTTGGTACGGGAGAGGCGGGCTATCTTCGGCTGGTAAACATGGTTTACAGAATGAGTGCCTCGCTTTCTGGTGATGGCGCGGATGAGTTCATGGAATCTGATGCGGCAGATCCGCAGTATGCGAACCTTGGTGAGCATGCAAATACAATCAATAGCGCGAGAAACCTGTTCGATCTCTGGGTATTGAATCTGGCAGATATCATGGTATCGATAAACGATAGGTGCGCTGGTGAAAGGCAGGCGAAAATGCAGTTGCAGAGCGCCTGTTTTGCAGATAGAGACGCAACGCGGGAGCGAATTGAGGTATTTCTGAAAAGGATGAGCGAAAGCAGGCATGATTTCATCATTGCGATTAAGCTGTTGCAGACGCTTGGCGGGAAAAGTCATGCTGATGATATATCGAAGATGGAAGAGAGCGCCTTGGAGTTTTCACGCCGTCATGTGGTCGAGCGGATAAGGCGCTTGGTCAAGACGTTATTGATAAGCAATATGTCCCACTATAAGGAGATATTTGATCTGGATAAGGAAGATCCGTTGTTAGAAATGCTTCATGAAGTGGCGAATATCGGAAGCACTGAGTGGCATACCATTATTACCAACTCAATAAAGGCGGTCTCCGATTTCAGGGAATTTACCAATAGATTCTCGTGGGTTGGACAGATGGATTACAGCTACTCCTTCTTTCAGGCGATAGCAACGCGGGCGATGTACCTGATCAAGAATAAAGTGGCAAATCCGGAAAGCACGGATGAGCCGTTCGTCGGTTGGTGTTATGTCGCTCATAAGAAGGAGGATGCGGCTCGAGTGA
>JARRNY010000035.1:0-22744 GCA_037384445.1 Candidatus Thiodiazotropha sp. | reverse complement strand
CATTCTCCGAGGTTCAAACCGGCCAGGCGTTCTGGTACAGAAACTCCATCGGTTTGGTGGAATTCGCCGTCAACCGCGGCAGTGCCGCTGAGCTTCTACCTGTTGAGTTAGGTATACTGGTGGAGCTATAACCCAAACGCGCAGTTGGAGTGCAACAATTTGCGTTTATTCGCGTTCATCTGCGGACTTTTTCTTCACTAAGCCGCATTCAGATCATAGCTCTACAAATAACCTAACGCTTGAGGATCTGCAGTACCTCTTCCAGTTCGCTGCGTAGCTGTTTGATGATCTGCTGGCTCTGCTGCAGATCCTCTTTGGCCGTTTCACCAGAGAGCTGCTGACGCGCGCCACCAATGGTGAAACCCTGTTCATAGAGGAGACTGCGGATCTGGCGGATCATCAAAACATCGTGACGTTGGTAGTAGCGACGATTGCCACGCCGCTTTACCGGTTTAAGCTGAGGAAACTCCTGTTCCCAATAGCGCAGTACATGCGGCTTGACCTGACAAAGCTCACTCACTTCGCCGATGGTAAAGTAGCGTTTGCCCGGGATGGCGGGCAGATCGATGTTACTGCTGCTCGGATCCAGCATAAGCCTCTACTCGCGCCTTGAGTTTTTGTCCAGGACGGAAGGTCACCACACGGCGGGCAGAGATGGGTATCTCTTTTCCGGTCTTCGGGTTGCGTCCGGGACGTTGTTTCTTTTCTCGCAGATCGAAATTACCGAAACCGGATAGTTTCACCTGACGTCCCTGCTCCAATGACTGCCGGACCTCCTCGAAAAACATCTCCACCATCTCTTTGGCTTCGCGCTTGTTCAGCCCGAGTTCTTCGAACAGCTTTGCTGCCATATCGGCTTTGGTCAATGCCATATCCTAGTCTCTCAACTTTGCATCAAGTTCATCGGATAGACGATGAAGTATGGCCTGAACCACTTCATCGACCTCTGAATCGGTAAGAGTGTGCGATTTTTCCTGTAAAATCAATCCCAATGCGACACTTTTTCGACCCGAATCTATATTCCCCCCAGTATAGACATCAAACGGGCGGATGTCTTTAACAATTTTGCCGGACGCGTCACGAATAACGTTCCTAATTGACTCAAAAGACACATGATTTTCCACCACGATCGCGATGTCACGACGGATCGACGGGAATTTTGACAGGCTTTCGAAGGCCGGCAGGCGACCTTGCATAATCCCCGCTAAATCCAGCTCGTAGAGGTAGGTCGCGCCGCTCATATCGAGGCGCTTTTCCAACTCGGGATGCAACATCCCCATCAGGCCGATCTGCTTATCCCCATAGAAGATAGCGGCCGCCTGACCAGGGTGAAGGGCCGGGTGGGAAACCGCATTGAAGGTGAATGCCTCAATGTCGTCGGTAAGCCCCAGTAGCGCTTCCACATCTCCCTTCATATCGTAGAAGTCGACTCGTGCGCTATCACTGTCCCACTGCTCAGGCACCCGCTCGCCGCTAATCAGGCCAGCCAGCCCCGCCGGTTGGGAGAGCTTCTCGCCCTGCTGTATGAAACGAAGCCCGGATTCGAAGATGCGTACACGCGACTGCTGGCGTGACTGGTTGTAACGAGCCGTCTGCAGCAAGCCTGGCCAGAGCGAGGTGCGCATGACCGACAAATCGGCAGAGATGGGATTGGCCAATCGAACGCCCTCCCGCTCGGGATCGACCAGCGTGGCGATCTCCGGGTTGACGAAACTGTAGGTAATGACCTCCTGATAGTCGCGTCCCACCAGTAGTTGCTTGGCGCGATTCAGATCGAACAGGGCCTCTCCACTCTCACGCATCTCAATAGAGAAGGCACCGCGATGGGTCGGAATCCGCTCATAGCCGTAGATGCGTCCAACCTCCTCGATCAGATCCGCTTCGATGGCGATGTCGAAGCGACAACTGGGGGCTCTCACCTGCCAACCGCCCTCCTGCTCCTGCACCTCCATCTCGAGGCGGGTCAGAATGTCCGCCACCTCAGAAGGGGCGATCGAAACGCCCAGAACACGTGTCACCCGATCACTGCGCAGGTTGATCAGCGGACGGGATGTGATTTTTTCCTCGTTGCAGGCCTGCACCACAGGACCTGGCTCACCGCCGGCGATCTGCAGCAGAAGGGCTGTCGCACGCTCCATGGCGCGGATCTGCAGCTGAGGGTCGACACCGCGTTCAAAACGGTGAGAGGAGTCGGTATGCAGGCCGTAGGCCCGCGCTTTTCCGCTGATCGCCTGAGGGCTGAAGAAGGCGCTCTCCAGCAAGATATCTTTGCTTGCATCAGTAACGGCTGAATCGTCACCACCCATGATGCCTGCCAGAGCGAGGGGACGTTGCGCATCAGCAATAACCAGGGTATCTGCGCTCAGAGTCACCTCTTGTCCACCAATCAGCGTCAGTTTCTCACCCTGCTCGGCCATGCGCACGCGGATCTGCTGGTCGACCTTAGCCAGATCGAAGCCGTGCATGGGTTGCCCCAACTCCAGCAGAACGTAGTTGGTCACATCCACGACCGGCCCCAGACTACGGATATCACTGCGCCGCAGGCGCTCCTGCATCCACAGCGGAGTCTCCGCATTGACGTCCACATTTCTCACCACACGACAGAGGTAGCGGGGACAAGCGGCATCATCCACAAGATCGACCGGCATGACATCATCGATCACCGCGGATACCGGTTCCATAACAGGCACCGTTACCGGACAGCGGTTGATGACCCCAACCTCTCGGGCAATACCCGCCATACCGAGACAGTCGCCCCGATCCGGCGTCAAATCCACGTCGATCGCCTGATCGTCGAGCCCCAGATAGGCACGCAAATCCTCACCCAGAGGCGCATCCTGCGGCAGGGGCATGATGCCATCCGAGCTTTCGGCCAGACCCAGCTCACTGGCGGAACAGATCATGCCGAGGGACTGCACCCCTCGTAGCTTCGCCTTCTTGATCTTGAAATTGCCCGGTAGCACAGCACCGACCTTGGCCACGGGGACCCGCATTCCGGCGGCCACATTGCGTGCTCCGCAGACGATCTGCAGCGGTTCACCATCATTGACGCCGACCTGGCAGACGCTCAGTTTGTCGGCATCGGGATGGGGGGACTTTTCCAGCACCTCACCCACGACAACACCACTGAATACGGCCGCTACCGGGGTCACAGAGTCAACCTCGAGGCCAGCCATGCTCAATTGATCCGCAAGCGTCTGCGTATCAACTGGCGGATCGACCCACTCCCGCAACCAAGCTTCACTGAATTTCATCACTCTCTACCTTATATCCGGCAGTAACCGAACTTAACTTTGTTTTCTATCGTTCATAGAACGCAACGATCGCCATAATCGCGGAGGTCAAAATGGTTATTCATTCCGTCCCCTTGCGTGTACGCACATCACTGCGTCCTATGTGTGAAAAATCAAACGCGTCTATGCAAACTGCTTCAGGAAGCGCAGATCGTTCTCGAAAAAGAGCCGCAGGTCATTGACCCCATAGCGCAACATGGTCAGGCGCTCCACCCCCATGCCGAAGGCGTAGCCGGTATATTTCTCGCTGTCGATGCCGACATGGCGAAAGACTTCCGGGTGCACCATGCCGCAGCCCAGCACCTCGATCCAACCCGTCTGACCACAGACCCGGCAGCCATCCCCGCCACACATGACGCATTCAATATCCACCTCAGCCGAAGGTTCGGTGAAGGGAAAATAGGAGGGACGGAAACGCAACCGCATCTCGCGCTCGAACAAACTGCTGAGAAAATCGTAAAGAACCCCTTTAAGATCAGCGAAGGAGACATTCTCGTCCACCAGCAACCCCTCCACCTGATGGAACATGGGAGTATGGGTCAGATCCGAATCGCAGCGATAGACACGGCCTGGCGCGATGATCTTCAGCGGCGGCCCCTTCTGCTCCATAGTGCGGATCTGTACCGGGGACGTATGGGTACGCAGCAGCAGATGGGCATCGAAGTAGAAGGTATCGTGCATCGCTCGCGCGGGGTGGTGCTCTGGGATGTTGAGGGCTTCGAAGTTGTGGTAGTCATCCTCGATCTCCGGGCCTTCCACCACTTCGAAACCGGCGTGGGCGAAGATGCGTTCCATACGTTCAAGGGTGCGGGTCACTGGGTGCAGCCCACCGCTTGAGAGCCCTCTTCCAGGCAGGCTGACGTCAAGGGTCTCCGAAGCGAGGCGCTGTTTCAGCTGTTCCGCTTCCAGCTCGGACTTACGTGCCTCGATCTGCTGCTGGAGAACCTGCTTGGCCTTATTAATCGCCTGACCTGCCTTTGGCTTTTCTTCAGGCGGTAGTTTGCCGAGCTGCTTCAGCTGCGCCGTCAACAGTCCGCTCTTGCCGAGATAGCCGACCCGGACCTGGTCCAGTGCCGACAGATCGCCTGCGTTGGCTATCGCCTGCTCTGCCTCGCCTATCAGGCCATCTAGATCCAGCGTGGATTCATCCATCTACTCTTCTCACATCGGTGTTGGAATGTTTTCAATAAAAAAAGGGGAAGGTCCGAAGGCCTTTCCCCTTTTGTCGTCGTAGAAACCGGTCAGGAACCGGTGTTCACGACGGGCATTTAGCTGGAGAGTGCGGCCTTGGCCTGTTCTGCCAGCGCGGTAAATGCCGCTTTGTCGTGAATCGCCAGGTCGGCCAGCATCTTGCGGTCGACTTCGATATTGGCAAGGTGCAGTCCGTTGATCATACGGCTATAAGAGAGACCATTGTCTCTGGCACCTGCATTGATACGGGCGATCCACAGAGCGCGGAACTGGCGCTTTTTCTGACGGCGGTCGCGGTAGGCATACTGGCCGGCCTTGATGACGGCCTGCTTGGCGACACGATAAACCTTGCTACGGGCACCGTAATAACCCTTAGCTTCCTCAAGCACCTTTTTATGACGGGCGCGTGCTTGTACACCACGTTTAACTCTTGGCATTTTTCAGATCCGATTCGTTAGATTTAAGCGTAAGGCATCATGCGACGGGCGATTGCCACATCGGACTTTGCGATGGTATTGGGAGCGCGCAGCTGGCGTTTCCGCTTGGTGCTCTTCTTCGTCAGGATATGACGACGATGAGAGGCGTTCCGTTTGAACGAACCGGATGAAGTGCGTTTGAACCGTTTGGCCGCACCTCGATTTGTCTTGATCTTGGGCATTGCTTTCTAAACTCCGCGATTTGTCACGCTCACAGGCGTGTAAAAAGTTACTTTTTCTTGGGACCCAGCACCATCACCATCTGGCGACCTTCCATCGCAGGCTTCTGTTCGATCTGGCCGTACTCTTCCAGATCCTTTTCCACCCGCTCGAGAAGTTCCAGACCCAGCTCGCGATGGGCATGTTCACGACCACGGAACCGCATGGTTACCTTGGTCTTGTCCCCGTCTTGCAGGAAACGCATCAGGTTGCGCAGTTTTACCTGGTAGTCTCCTTCTCCCGTCCCTGGCCGGAACTTGATCTCTTTGATATGAACCTGCTTCTGCTTCTTCTTGGCGGCCTGTTTCTGCTTTTTAGCCTCAAACAGAAACTTGCCGTAATCCATGACGCGACAAACCGGGGGTTCCCCGTTTGGCACGATCTCAACCAAATCCAATGTCGCTTCCTGAGCCGCCCTGCGGGCTTCCTCAATCGGCACAACACCTATTTGTTCACCATCGGCTCCGATGAGCCTGACTTCACTAACTGTTATGTCATCATTGAGACGGTGCTTTTTTGCTGCAGCGATAGCCGGTTCCTCCAAAAAGTCCAAACCCGAAAAGTAGAAAAGCACCGGATCAACCGGTGCTTTACACTCAGTTCACACGCTCAGTAACCTCTTTGCGCATCCGCTCGATAAAGTCCTGCAGGGGCATTGAGCCCAGGTCTTCACCTTTACGGGTACGCACGGCTACCGTGCCCTCTTCCATCTCCCGATCACCAACGACCAGCAGATAGGGCACGCGCATCAGCGTGTGCTCGCGGATTTTAAAGCCAATCTTCTCATTTCTCAAGTCCGATTCTGCTCGAAATCCGTTGTCTTGCAGGGATTTGAGGCATTTTTCCACATAATCCGCTTGTCGATCGGTGATATTCATCAAAACCGCCTGTATCGGCGACAACCACAGAGGCATGGCGCCCGCATAGTGTTCGATGAGAATACCGATGAATCGCTCCAGGGAACCGAGGATTGCCCGATGCAGCATTACCGGCACCTGTTTGCTGTTGTCCTCAGCAATATAGTGGGCGCCAAGCCGCTCCGGCATGGAGAAATCGAGCTGGATGGTACCCAGCTGCCAGACCCGGCCGAGACAGTCTCGCAGGGAGAACTCAATCTTCGGACCGTAGAAGGCCCCCTCACCCGGTTGCAGTTCCCAGTCCAATCCCTGTTGGTTTAGCGCATCCTCAAGTGCTTTCTCAGCTTTGTCCCATATCTCATCTGATCCAACACGCTTTTCCGGCCTTGTCGACAGCTTAACCAGGACCTCATCGAAACCAAAATCCCGGTAGACCTCGAACAGAAGATCGTTGAAGGCCAGCACTTCGGAGAGGATCTGATTCTCGGTACAGAAGATGTGGGCATCGTCCTGTACGAAATTGCGCACCCGCATCAAGCCATGCAGGGTACCCGATGGCTCATTGCGATGGCAGGAACCGAACTCCGCCAGCCGCAGCGGGAGATCCCGATAGCTCTTGAGGCCGTGGTTGTAGATCTGAATATGGGCCGGGCAGTTCATCGGCTTGATGGCGAAGACCCGATCTTCCGTCTCGGTGACGAAGATATCGTCCCGGAACTTGTCCCAGTGACCCGACTTCTCCCACAGGCTTCGATCGATCACCTGAGGCGTATGCACCTCCTGGTAACCATGACGCTTGAGCTTCTCGCGGATGTAGTTCTGGATAGTCAGGTAGATCTGCCAACCCTTGTTGTGCCAGAAGGCCATGCCTGGGGCCTCCTCCTGGGTATGGAACAGATCCTGCGCCTTGCCGATCTTACGATGATCCCGCTTTTCGGCCTCCTCCAGGCGATGGAGATAGGCCTTGAGTTCCTTCTTATCGCGCCAGGCGGTACCGTAGATGCGCTGCAACATCTCGTTGTTGGAGTCGCCTCGCCAGTAAGCGCCGGCCACCTTCATCAACTTGAAGCCCTTGCCCAGTTTGCCGGTGCTTGGCAGATGGGGTCCGCGACAGACATCGAACCAGTCACCCTGGCGATAGATCGAGACCTCCTCCCCCTCGGGAATGATGTCCCGGATAATCTCCACCTTGTACTTTTCACCGAGAGAATCGAAGGTTCTGATTGCCTCCTCCCGGTCCAATACTTCACGCTGCAGTGGCAGATCACGTTTCACGATCTCATGCATACGCTGTTCGATCTTTTTCAGATCGTCCGGAGTGAAAGGCTCCTCACGCGCAAAATCATAATAGAAACCATCTTCGATTGCGGGACCGATGGTCACCTGAGTGCCGGGATAGAGCTCCTGTACTGCCTGAGCCATGACATGTGCCGCATCATGCCGCAACAGCTCAAGCGTCTCTGCCTCATCACGGGTAGTGATAATGGCGACATTGCTGTCTTCCTCGATAAGACAGGAGGTATCGACCAGACGATCGTTCACCCGTCCGGCCAGTGCTGCTTTTGCAAGACCGGGACCGATATCGGCTGCTACATCGTAAACGGTGACTGGGTGATCAAACTGGCGTTGTGATCCATCAGGGAGGGAAATAACAGGCATGCTTCAACTTCCTCATCAGTGGTGGCCCATACGAGAGGCCACATGAAACAAAAGGGCCGGCACCCGGGAAGGGCCGGCCCAGCGAAATAAGATTGATCCGACAGTGCGGAAGGTCTCTATGGGCTCAAACTTACGATTCATCGGCCCGCTTAAGAGTAATGAATCACGAGCTTAAAATGAGCTCAACCAATTGAGCCGGAGTCTAATACAGGCTCAACCAGCAAGTCAAAATCTCGCCCAATTCCAAGGCATGGTTCACGCTACCGCCAAGCATCGTGCAAATAAGCACTCAGCGCTTGATCTTACGCAGCGTCCTCTCGGTCCAGAAGTTGTTGCTCAGGTCGCTGTTGAAATTGACTACCTTGCGCGGGATAACAGCCAGACTCTCCTGCCCGGTTTGCAGATCCACACCATACCAGTACTTCCAGAATAGCGCCCGGGGATCACCCTCGCCTTCCGCATTGACCAACCCCCAGTCACGATCAATCACTTTGATCAACTTACCATCCTTGTAGTAGAGGGTACGGTAGTCGGCGAAGCTTCTGGTATCCACATAGCTGATGCGATAGTCGTACCACCAGTTTTTGAATTTTGTCGTACTCTTGAGACCGTAAACTTCTTTATTCACATGCCGGCAACTACGCTCGGGGACTCTCCCTGTATAGCGAAACAACTTGCCTTCCAGCGTATCCATCATGCCGAGGCAAGTGCGCAGCTTTTTCTTACCCAGTAGTTCGTGGGTCTCGTCGTCGGGTTTGCGCAGGGTAACATCGCCAAAGGTAAAGACACTGCCGCCCCAGGCATCGTCCTGGCGTGGCTGGGCAAAGCGTCGGATCTTTCGCAATCTGGGCAGCCACACCATGTAGTCCTTATCCCTGTCATCATCTGCATACTCGGTGACAAGCATTCCGGTGCCACGCATGTTACCGGAGTGAAAGATCGCCAAATCCCGCGAGCGGATGGCATCGTCGGCGGAATAATTGTTATTGAGATGCCGTTCCACCGCAGTGGTCAGAGGGCTACCGCCTTCCGGCTTGTTAACCAAGACGCTCAGGGTACGGCCACGACGCTTGATAGAAAAATTGCTAAATGCGTAGAAGTGATTGGCAAAATAGACCTGCCTGGCCACCTCATCCGCATCCAGTTCCACACCCGCCTGCGGGTAGGCCAGGCTGCGATCGACACCCGCCTGACTGTTCTCAGAGAGCGCGCCCAGCACAAGCAACAGACAGACTCCGTTTATCAGAGACTTTTCAATTCGCTTCATTTTCATTCCCCCAGGTCTCTTCCGCCACCGCGATGGCAGGAAACCACTACCGCTTTACTTCGCGGGTAAATTTGAAGATATCTTCTTTTATGCGATCCAAATCGCCTGTCGCCAGGTAGTCCTGGTGCAGACGTTCCTTGTATTCGGTCGGCAACTTTTGATAGAAGATGTAGCTACCCGGTGATTTTTCCTTAAGAAAACCGGAAAAGCCTTCCAGGTCAGCAAATTGTGCCGTCTCGTCTTTTTCGGATCCCAACCAGCTGGATTCGTCGGGGGGCAGGAACTCTTTTGTGGTGAATTCCGCCACATCAGCTTTGACAGCTTCGATATAGCCCTCATCTAACGCTGGGACTGAGAATGACAGTAGTGCGCCTATAAGCAGGCAACCAAGACGGAGGGCAGCCAAAGGGTTCAACACCGACTCCATAAAGCAACTCCTTATAATGAATTGTGCTCTTTATCGTTATCTAACAAGTCCACGTCTTCCTTGCTGCTGTGATGCCGGCCGCCTTCAGCTCAATGGCCGGCTGCCAAGCAACCTGGGAACGAGGTGATTCTCACGTTCTGTGACTGATCGGCCAAGGAAAGAAATTCTTTATTTTTTTACATCATACGTCCACTTTTTTATAGCTTTCCGAGGAAAAAACCGGGTGAAACCTCGGAAAACAGCTCAGAGGGCAGGCAAACACCCCTCTCCGACTGCCGATCAGCGCTAGATAAAGATGCAAAAAATATACGTTATAATGTAACATTACTATCGCTCTTCCCAGTGCACCCTTCGGTATCAAGATGATGAAAAGCCATTTTCGAAAAGACTTCTTACAAGCTTGCGTTGCCCTTATTCTGTTCCTGCTTCACATACCAATACTCCAGGCCTCGCCCAACGTGGTCGTCAGTATCAAACCGGTCCACTCCCTGATCTCCGGCATTATGCAGGGAGTCGGGGAGCCCAAACTGCTGATCAAAGGCGCGCAGTCGCCACACCATTTCAGTCTCAGACCCTCTGACATGAGCCTGTTGCAGCAAGCCGAGCTGATAATTTGGGTTGGGCCGGACGTTGAGGCCTCGATGGCCGATCTATTCGAAAGGGATGTGATCAAAGGCCGCGTGGTGACATTGACGCAACTCGGAGGCATGACTTGGCTCCCTCCCCGCAAAGATCACGAATGGGAGGAACCGGAACATCAACATGAAAGTCACGCTGGCAGCGGTCACGTTCATGGGCAGTCTATCGACAGTCACATCTGGCTCTCTCCCGAAATCGCCCGTGGGATCGTCCGTCAGATCACCGATCTCCTATGCGATCTGGATAGAGCGAATGCATCTCGCTACCGGGAAAACCAACGTCTGCTCATGGAGCGACTGGATCGTCTTGATGCCGAGTTGGAGACAAAACTGTCGCCTGTCCGTCAGATCCCCTATGTCGTCTTTCACGATGCCTACCACTATCTCGAACAGCACTACCATCTCAATGCTGTCGGCTCAGTCAGCATTAACCCTGAACAACAACCTGGCATGCGTCACATCCATGAGTTACGTTCCAGGATCATCCAACTGAAGGCGCGTTGCCTCTTCTCAGAGCCGCAATTCCAGCCCAAGCTGGTGCAGACTCTGATCGAGGGTACCGAGGCAAAAGCCGGTCAACTGGACCCACTGGGGAGTGACCTGGAAGCCGGCCCCGATGCCTACTTTCAGCTGATGCAGCGATTGGCCGACAACCTGGTCAGCTGCCTGCATTGAGAGGCGAATCCATGACCGACAAACTCTTCCCCGACCGCCGGCACGATCACACCGTCTGTCGCCAACAGGCCCTGCATCAAGCGGAAAATTACTGCCATCGTCACGGGCTTCGACTCACAACTCTCCGCCGTCGTGTACTGGAGCTGGTGTGGGCTGATCATCAGCCGGTCGGCGCCTACGACCTGCTGGAGAAACTCGTCAGTGAAGGCCGCAAAGCCGCCCCGCCTACGGTCTACCGCTCGCTCGATTTCCTCATGCAACACGGCCTGATCCACCGCATCGCCTCACTCAACGCCTATGTGGGTTGCAGCCATCCGGGCAGAGATCATGCTGCGCAGTTCTTTATCTGTGATGGCTGCGGACAGGCAGCGGAGATCGGTGACCCATCGATCGATTCGGCGATTGCACGGGATGCCAAAGCGCTCGGCTTCAGCGTAGACAGACAGACCATCGAGGTCAGCGGGACCTGTGCCCGTTGCCAGGCGGCGGGCGAAACATGAACAGCAGCAGCAATACACTGCTTACCGCCCGAGGGATCAGCATCACCCTGCAGGGGCGAACCATCCTCAATGGGGTCGACCTACAGGTGGAGCGTGGCCAGATCGTCACGCTGATCGGCCCCAATGGCGCTGGCAAGACCACCCTGGTGCGCGTCATCCTCGGGCTGCTGAAAGCAGATGCCGGCGTTGTCGAGCAGCAACCCGGCATGCGTATCGGCTATATGCCCCAGCGGCTCCATCTCACCGACAACCTGCCGTTGACCGTCCGTCGATTTCTCGATCTGGGCTGCCGAAAAACTTGTGATGTGGACATCTCGGGGGTCGTTTCAGAACTGGCTATCAATCATCTGCTGGATAGCCCGCTGCAACGGCTCTCTGGAGGTGAACACCAGCGTGTACTGTTGGCACGCGCCCTCTTGCGCAAGCCCGATTTGCTGGTACTGGACGAGCCGGTCCAGGGTGTGGATGTCACCGGCCAGGCCGCGCTGTATGGTCTGATCACAAAAATTCGTGATCGTCTGAATTGTGGCGTGCTGATGATCTCGCATGATCTGCACCTTGTGATGGCCACCACCGACCAGGTCCTCTGCCTCAACCAGCACGTCTGCTGCTCCGGCCACCCTGAAAGTGTCAGCCAGCACCCGGCCTATCTCGAACTGTTCGGCGCCCCAGCGGCCGCAAAACTGGCCGTTTATACGCACCATCACGACCACACCCACGACATCCACGGCAATATCCGGCCCCATGCGAGAGAGAAATCCGATGGATGAATTTATCCTGCGTGCCCTGGCAGCCGGCCTCGGCGTCGCCCTGATCACCGGTCCTCTCGGCGTCTTCCTGATCTGGCGCCGCATGGCCTACTTTGGCGACACCCTCGCCCACTCCGCCCTACTTGGGGTGGCACTCGGATTTCTGCTCGGCATCAGTGTCAATCTCAGCGTTATCATCCTCAGCGTTGTACTGGCCCTGCTGCTTGCCAGCATGCAGGGAAAGCAACAACTCTCCAGTGATACACAACTCGGCATTCTCGCTCACAGCGCCCTCTCGCTCGGCTTGGTGGTGATCGCCTTTCAGTCCGGTATCAGGGTCGACCTCATGAGTTACCTCTTCGGCGACATTCTGGCGGTAACCTGGACTGATCTTATCTGGGTGTGGGGTGGCGGTGTGGTGACGCTGACACTCCTTGCAGTCATCTGGCGTCCCTTACTCGCCCTGACCGTGCATGCGGAACTGGCACAGGTCGAGGGGGTCCGGGTGCGTCCCGTGAGAATGGCCTACATGGTTCTTATCGCCCTGGTTATCGCGGTCTCCATGAAGATAGTCGGCGTGCTGCTGATCACCTCAATGATGCTGATTCCAGCCGCCACCGCCCGCCCCTTCAGCCGTACCCCTGAACAGATGGCCTTGCTGGCTGCTCTTGCAGGCGCCCTAGCCGTGGTACTGGGGTTGGCTGGATCCTGGTTCTGGGACACGCCCGCCGGTCCCAGCATCGTGGTTGCTGCGGCTCTGATGTTCCTCTTGAGCCAAACAGCGCGACGGACCTCATAACGCGCTTCAGATACCCTCAACCCCCCTCTTGTTTGCCATACTTACGGTCATACACCCACCTCTTATGGAGGGCTTAAGAAAATGACCGCCACGCCGATAGAAACTTCTAGTAGATTAATGTTATCCAGATCCGAATCTCTTATGGGTCAATCGTTACCTGCTCGCCAGGCCTCCCCCTCAAACCGCCCCATCACAAGCGGCATGTTCCTCGCAGCTTGGGCGCTGGCATTGATTCTTCTCGGCTGGGCTACCCTCGGTATCGCCACCGAGCCACTGGTGATGGGCGTATTTCCTCGGCGGGATGCGGCCATTTCCGCCAAACTCTTCCGCCCCCTCGCCCGCTACCTCGAACGCGAACTGGGCGTGCCGGTGGCAATGGAACTATCGCCCGACTTCGACACCTTCCTGAAAAACCTCAATCAACGGCGTTACGACCTGGTACACCTCAATCCCTTTGACTATCTCAGCGCCCATAAGGATCTGGACTATGACGCCCTGGTGCAGAACGAGGAGTTCGGCGAAGCCACCATCATGGGTGCCATCTATGTGCGACACGACTCCGGCATTAAGCAGCTCTCCCAATTGAAGGGGAAATCAATTCTCTTCGGCGGCGGCCCGCGCGCCATGATGAGCTATATCGTCCCCACTTACCTGTTACAGCAGGCCGGCCTGACGAAGGGTGACTATCAAGAGTCCTATGCCATCAACCCACCCAATGCGGTACTGGCCACCTACCTGCGACGCGCCGACGCCGGGGGTGCCGGCGAAGTTGTACAGAGACTGCCTGTGGTCACCCAAAAAATAGATGTCAGCCAACTCGATGTAATCGCCGTAAGCCAACCCCTACCCCATCTTCCTTGGGCGGTGAAACGGGAGATGTCATCAGAACTCAAACAGCGGATAGAGCAGTTACTGGTCAATCTCAAACATAGCAAAGAAGGCAGACAAATCCTCAAGCAGGCACGCTTGAGCGCCTTTAATCCAGTTACTGACAAAGACTACGATGCCCATCGAGCCATAGTGGACAGTGTCTATGGAAAATAAGCCACAAAGCGACAAGGATCGCCTGGGCGAAATCTCTCCGCTTAAAAGTCTGCGTGTACGCTTTCTCTTCTGGATCAGCATTATCCTGCTGCTGACCCTGGGGGGAGCCGCCTATTATGTCTACTCCGCCCAGCGGAATCTGCTGGCTGAGAGCCTGCACAGCAAGGTCGAAGCCATCGGTCGCTTTATCGCACTCATCAGCCCTGAAGCAATCTACAGTTTCGACGTCACTACACTGGATCGGTATATGAGCCAAATCAGTGACGACAAAGATGTACGCTTTGCGCAGATCCGCTCACCAGACGGCCTGCCGATGACCACCTATCTCTCTCCCGGTGAAGACCCGGAGCAGATCACCCACTGGATCATCCAACACATTCCGTCCACTGCTCCTGATTCAGTCTCGGTGGACCAGATCACCACACACAATTTCCCCATCGTGGATAACGGTGAAAATCTGGGTTATGTCCTGATCGGACTGGATACTTCAGAGATGATCCAAAACACCTGGCATGTAGTGGTCGATTTAATCATCATTTTCGGCGCTATCGTATTTTCCCTCGCAGGCCTTATCTTCATCATCTTCAAACTGCATGTACTCAATCCGGTCGGCGCTTTAAAAGAAGGAGCGATGCGCATTACTCAGGGTGATTTCACCCACCAGGTGAATATCACCTCCCACGATGAGCTTGGGCATCTGGCAAAGTGCTTTAACAGCATGATGGATGAGATCAACATAGACCGCGAGACGCTGCTCTCCACCAACCAGCAACTGGCAGAGGAGGTTCGCCAGCGTCAGTTGGCCCATCAGGAACTGACCAAGCTCTCGCTGGCGGTAGAGCAGAGCCCCGCCTCCGTTGTGATCACCAATCTCAATGGCTCAATCGAATACGTCAACCCAAAATTCTGTGAAGTGACCGGTTACCAAGTGGATGAAGTGATCGGCAGGCAGACGCACATCTTTGGCGATGAGACAGAGAACACACAGGAACTGGAGCGTATATGGGAAAAGCTGGCCAATGGCGAGATCTGGACCGGTGAATTTCGCAACCGGCGAAAAAACGGCAGATTTTACTGGGAGTCGGCCGTCATCACGCCAATCCGGGATGCTGAAGGCGTCACCACCCACTACCTGGCCGTCAAGGAGGACATTACTGAGCGCAAGGCCTTTGAACAGAAGCTGATGGAACAGGCCACCCACGATCAGTTGACGGGTCTGCCAAACCGCTTTCTGGCGATCGACCGCCTGCAACAGATGTTGCAGCACGCCGAACGTCGTAGCCAACGCATCGGCATCGTCTACATCGATCTCGATAACTTCAAGATGGTCAACGACAGCATGGGCCACGCCACCGGTGACGATCTGCTGGTCCAGGTATCGAACCGGATATGGACACAACTGCGCGATGAGGACACCCTGTGCCGACTGGGTGGCGATGAATTTATGGCCCTGATCCCCAATCTGCAAAGCCCGATCGAAGACCTGAAGCTGATACTCAACCGCGTGGTAACCGCTTTGCAGGCGCCTTACAAACTCAGCGGCCAGACTATCAATGTCACATCGAGTCTCGGTATTGCACTATTCCCTGAAGATGGGGACAAGGTGGGCACCCTGATGAGCAATGCAGATATGGCGATGTATGAAGCCAAGCGTTCGGGCCGCAATACCTTCCGCTTTTTCACGCCGGAGATGAACCGCAAGATCCAGGACAAAATGACACTGGAATCCCGCCTCAGAAATGCACTGAAGACCGGCGAACTCTACACCGTCTACCACCCGGTGATCCGACTCGCCGACGGCGCCTTGGTAGGCGCCGAAACCCTGCTGCGTTGGGAAAGCCCGGAATTGGGGAACATACCACCTACCGAGTTCATTCCGATCGCTGAACAGACTGGCCTGATGCGCACGATCACCGACTGGCTCCTATGCGCCGTATTGGAAGATGCCAACACCTGGCGCACCCGCCCAGAACCATTCTGGCTTGCAGTGAACATCTCGCCCAGTTACTTCTGCGATGACACCTTTCGGCAGAACATTGAAACTGCAGCACAACAGGCATCAAGAATCGACCTCGGACTCTGTGTTGAGCTTACGGAAAATCTGTTTCTGCAACACGGGGAAAAGGTGATTGAGAATTTCAAGCACCTCAGTGATCTGGGCGTGAAGTCCGCCTTGGATGATTTCGGTACCGGCTACTCTTCCCTGGCTTATATCAAACGTTTTCCTTTGAACTATTTGAAGATCGACCGCACCTTCGTCGATGGCCTGCCTGAGGATAGCGATGATCGCTCATTGACCGAGACCATTGTGCTCATGGGCCAGCGGCTTGGCATAAAAGTCATTGCCGAAGGTGTTGAGACACAGGCTCAGTACGACTATCTGAAAGATCTTGGTGTGGAGTATGCTCAGGGTTTCCACATCGCCCAACCGATGAATCGTCAGGCCTTCGAACGCTATCTCACCCACTCCGCCGAGTGTCTCAGCGAACTGTAACTGGCATCGACTTGTCGGCTAACTCAATCCAATTGCGCCGGCCAATAGTCGGTTGCGATGCCCTCCCCCAGATCGGCCTCTATCAAACGCTGTCTCACTTCGAGCAGGCGCTCCAGCAATGCCGGTTCATACTTGGCATAGGCCTCCGCATCGGGTACGCGTTTGACCACTACCCCAAGTAGCTCGGTGATCGCGTTGCCGATGGAGTTCTGGCTGATAGTAACGATCAGTTTGCCCGCCTCATTGCGGTAGATCAGCTGCTTGAACGCCGGCTGCCAGCGGATCGAATTTGCATACTTGGCATCCACGATACAACGGTCGCGCACCTTCTTGGCGGCGCCAAGAAAATCGTTATTAAAAAGCAGGACACTCTGCACCTGCTCAGGGAAGTAGACATCCTTCGGCATCGGCGCATTGCGGGTCGAGACCTGACTGAAGAAGGTACGATAGAAATCGATAAAACCCTCAAGAATGGCATCGTACTCATGCCAGAACCGGATATTCTTCAAGGCCGCCTCACCGCCGCGGATCTCCCAACAGGGCAGTCCCTGCGGATAGCCGGTCAATTCGATACGCGACTCGTCGGAGCTGATCGGCTTCAGCACCTTGAGCTCCAGTGAACTGTCGAAGAACTCCCTGTAGACATCCCGCATGTAGGACTGGAACAGGCTATGCTGACCACCATCGGTGAGATTCGGATTCTTGGCATCGGCCAGCGGCGCCTGGCGTAACTGGCGCATGGGAAAGACGATGAAGTGGTTGTGCAACATGCGAATGCTTGGCACGCCCGGCGCTGTCAGTGCCCAGGTGGCATCGAGACTCGCTTCACCGGCCAAAAACAGATGCTCTTTGGGATCGGGATATCGCTCCAACATATACTCGATGATGATCTGGTTCATCCGATTCCAGACATGCCGCACCTCCCGAGGTACCTGGGTGCGGCGAACCGGACGACCCAGTGGATTGAGGATCACCTTGGACGTGTTGTAGATGATGGAGGTATCGAACTCGTTACTGTGCCCCAGTGCCTTGCGGTAGAGCAGCAGGTTCTCCGGGTTGAGCAACAAACCGTTGTTGTGCACCAGGTCGTTGAGGTTCTCGGTACTGTTGAAGAACTCGTTGGGCTTCATCCCCTCCGGTACATCAAGTGGTATGGGGCGGAAAGGGGTGGTGATCTCGCGCGGGCCGTACTCCATCTGAAATATACCTCCTGAGCATGAAGTGCGTTGAACAGCTTGTGCCGACGGGGGCCTACACTAAACAGGCTCCGAAACGAAAGCAAGGCGGCAAGCGTCGAATGCGCAACAGGTGCAGAAAGCTGTGGGCTAGACCGAATGGCACTTAACTTAAGCAATGGATTTTGCTGGGGCAGGGCCCCGCCCTAGCGTTCAATTCAGGGTGTAGGGTGGGGCCCTGCCCCACCAAACTGGCTTAAGTAAGCGCCATTCGGGCTAGGGCCTGTTAATGATTCCTTAAGCTGGAACCGGGACCAACCAATGAATTGGATATCGACGTGAAATCGTCGTAGGGTGCTTGCAAGCCCCCACAACCAGGAGCCCAACCCGAATGAACGACCACCCCGGTCTAGTCCCGACCAACCAGCCCATCCACCTGGAGATCGCCGATGGTGACCGGATTCTGCGTTTCAACTATGCCCAGGCCCTCGACTTTCACCAGGGCAACAGCTACTGGGGCTGCGCTCTTGCCTTTCGTATGCTCCAGCGTGCCGCCCCTCTCCTCTCGCAAAAGAGACTCTGGGATCGCAATCGGCTGCAGGTGGTCAGCGGCCACCCAGGGCCCGGTGTGCGTGACACCCTGGAGTTGGTAACCGGCTGCGTCAGCGACGGGCGCTTCAGCCTCGAAGGCGGCCCGCGCGCAGCGCGCTGTGTCGGCGACATGGCGTATCGCTGGCGCTTGAGCGATGCCACCAGTGAGCTCCGTCTGCAACTCGCAGACGGCATCGTAGATCCCGGATTTCTACAGCTGCTCGACAAGATCGACAAGGCCCCTGCCAGCGAGCACGACAAAGCCGTACTGGAGGAGTACAAACAGTCCATGACGCAGACCATCTGGGATATGTCGCTGGAACAGGCGTTTCCGGATGCCAGCCTGAAATCGCTGCCGCTTTAGGACGCTCCACTCAGCGGCTGGATTCTGCTACAGGATGGGACTTGCAGTAGCAAAACCATGCATGCCTCACTGAGCACCATTCGACCTGACCAATGCGCTAAGTTATGCGACAATCGCCGCCTTTCAGTCAACATCACCCGCGATGAGCCAAGCAGCACCTAACACCGCCTCCCCTTTCCAGCCGCCACTGCCCCAGGCCGACAACGAGCGCCTGCAGTGGGGCCAGCTCTATGGTTGTGGTGGCGCCCTGGCAATTGCGAATGCGGCGCTGAATACGTCTGGCCTGCTGTTGGTGGTGGCGCAGGATGTGACATCAGCGATCCGGCTGGAGCGGGAGCTGCGCTTCTTCCTCGGTGACGCCGGGGTAGCGGTCATCAACTTCCCCGACTGGGAAACCCTGCCTTACGATCTCTTCTCGCCGCTGCCTGAGCTGATCTCCCAGCGCCTGCTGACACTCTATCGCCTGCCGCAGACGCGGCGCGGCGTATTGATCACACCCATTTCGACACTGATGCAGCGGCTGCCGCCCCAGAGCTTCCTCGAGGCCCATAGTCTGATCGTGGAGCGCGGTCAGCAACTCAATCTGGAAGAGACCCGCGCCCGACTGCAACGGGGCGGCTACCAGTGTGTCTCCCAGGTGCTCACCCACGGCGAGTTCGCGGTGCGGGGATCGCTGATCGATATCTTCCCTATGGGCAGTCCGGTACCCTATCGCATCGATCTGTTCGATGACGAGGTCGACACCATCCGCACTTTCGACGCGGAGACCCAGCGCTCGGCAGAGAAACTGGAGCGCATCGAGATGCTACCGGCACGGGAGTTCCCCCTCGACGAGGCCGGCATCACCCTGTTTCGCCGCAACTACCGGGTACAGTTCGAGGGGGATCTACAGCAGAGTCTGATCTATAGCGACGTCTCCGACGGCAAGGCCCCCAGCGGTATCGAATACTACCTGCCGCTGTTCTTCGAGCAGACGGCCACCCTGTTCGACTACCTGCCCGCTGATCGCCTGCTGGTTCAGTTCGCTGACGCGCGCGAACAGAGCGAGCACTTCATGGATGATGTACAGCGGCGCTATGAGTCACGCCGCCACGATATCGAACGTCCCCTACTACCGCCGGAGCAACTCTATCTACGCCCGGATGAGCTGGTCGCCGCACTGAAACAGGGGCAGTCGGTGCAGCTCAGTAATCATGAGCTGCCACAGCGCACCCGGGGCTATGCCGAAGCCATCAACTTCGCCACCCGGCTACCGCCGCCGGTCGCCTTCCAGGCCCGTAACAACGAGCCAGCCGCCGCCCTCAAACGCTTTCTGAGCGAACAGTCACAGCGAGTACTGTTTATCGCAGAGAGCGCCGGACGGCGTGAAATGCTGCAAGCCACGCTGCGGGATCTGCAGATACAACTCAAGGTCTTCGAGAACTGGCGCGGCTTCCTCGACGCCAAGGATCCCATCGGCCTCTGCGTGGCGCCACTGGAGCAGGGTCTGTGGCTGGAAGAGGCCGGCATCACCCTGATCACCGAGACCCAGCTCTATGGCGAGCGGGTACGCCAGCAGCGGCGTCGGCGCAAGGTGAGTCAGGACCCGGATCAGATCGTACGCAACCTGACCGAACTGCATATCGGCGCGCCGGTGGTACACGAGGATCACGGGGTTGGCCGCTATCTGGGGCTACAGACCCTGGAGGTGGGCGGCATGACCACCGAGTTCCTGACCCTGGAGTATGCCAAGGGGGACAAACTCTACGTACCGGTCGCCTCGCTGCATCTGATCAGTCGCTATGCCGGTGCCTCCCCGGAGAACGCCCCGCTACACCGCCTCGGCGGTGATCAGTGGGAGAAGACCAAGCGCAAGGCTGCCAAGCAGATCCGCGATGTAGCGGCCGAGCTGCTGGAGATCTACGCCCGCCGCGCCGCCCGGCAGGGTTACGCCTTCCCTGCGCCCGAAGTTGAATACCAGGCCTTTGCCACCTCCTTCGAGTTTGAGGAGACCCCGGACCAACTCCAGACCATCGAGGCGGTACTGGCCGATATGGAGTCGTCCCAACCCATGGACCGGGTGGTCTGCGGCGACGTCGGCTTCGGCAAGACCGAGGTGGCGATGCGCGCCGCCTTCTTAGCCACCCAGGGCAACCGCCAGGTGGCGGTACTGGTCCCCACTACGCTACTGGCTCAGCAGCACTACCAGAACTTCGCCGACCGCTTCGCCGATTGGCCAGTGAAGGTGGAGAGCCTGTCGCGCTTTCGCAGCGGTGCTCAGCAACAGAAGGTGCTCGACGGACTCGCCAACGGCACTGTCGACATCGTCGTCGGCACCCATAAGCTGCTCTCCGAGGGCATCAAGTTCAAGAATCTGGGACTGGTGATCATCGACGAAGAGCACCGCTTCGGTGTGCGCCACAAAGAGCGGCTTAAGGCCCTGCGTAGCGAGGTCGATCTGCTGACGCTGACCGCCACGCCGATCCCCCGCACCCTCAATATGGCGATGTCGGGTATGCGCGATCTCTCGATCATCGCCACCCCGCCGGCGCTGCGTCATCCGATCAAGACCTTCGTCAGCCCCTGGAGCGACAGTCTGATCGTTGAGGCCTGCCAGCGCGAACTCAAACGCGGCGGCCAGATCTACTTCCTGCACAACGAAGTCAAAACCATCGACAACATGGCTGAGCGTATCCAAGCCCTGCTGCCGGGCATCCGCCTGCAGGTGGCTCACGGCCAGATGCGCGAGCGTCAGCTAGAAGGCATCATGCGCGATTTCTACCACCAGCGCTTCAGCCTGCTGGTCTGCACCACGATTGTCGAGAGCGGCATCGATGTACCGACCGCCAACACCATGATCATCAATCGGGCCGACAAATTGGGGTTGGCACAGCTGCATCAGATCCGTGGCCGGGTCGGGCGTTCACACCACCGGGCCTACGCCTACCTGCTGACGCCGCCTGCGGCAAGCATGACAAGTGATGCCAAGAAACGACTGGAAGCCATTGAATCGCTGGAAGATCTTGGGGCGGGCTTTACCCTGGCAACCCACGATCTGGAGATCCGCGGTGCGGGAGAACTGCTGGGCGATGAACAGAGCGGTCAAATCCAGGAGATCGGCTTCTCCCTCTATACAGAACTGCTGGAACGCGCCGTGGCCGCCCTCAAAGCGGGTCGCCAGCCCGAGCTCGATCGCCCTCTCGACCATGGTACCGAGATCGAACTCAACATCCCGGCCCTGCTGCCTGAAGACTACCTGCCAGATGTCCATACCCGCCTGGTGCTCTACAAACGTATCGCCAGCGCCGCCAACAGCGAAGAGCTGCGCGAACTGCAGGTGGAGATGATCGACCGCTTCGGTCTGCTGCCCGAAGCGGCGAAAAACCTCTTTGCTATCACGGAACTGAAGCTGCGCTCTCACCCCCTGGGCATTCGTAAAATCGAGGCCGGCCCCAAGGGGGCTCGCTTGCTGTTCGTACCGCCGACCTCGAGGCCCCCGAAAAACGGGTCGAGCGGATGCATGACCTGCTTGACACCCTGACTGACTGAGCCACAAGCCTGATGATGTACGGAATCCTGAGAGTTGCCCTGCCCACCCTAGCCCTTGGCCTGCTGCTGAGCCTGCCCGCTCGCCTGCCCGCAGAAGGGACGCAAGCCAACAGCCAGCCTCCATGGTATGAGTTCGAGGTGCTGGTCTTCCGGCGTATCGACAAGGGTGCGGGTTCCACGGAGGCCTGGCCAGACGATCCGGGTACGCCCTCATTCGAAAACGCCATCCCCTTCGACACCCGGGGCCGCGCCACCCTGCGGAACAATCTGCCGATACCCTACCGTCCGCTGCCCGCCGCAGAGCGGCGTCTCGGCAACATCTGGAACGCCTTTCGCAACTCTCGCAACTACCGCCCGCTCTATCACATCGCCTGGCGTCAACAGGTCGTCGATCCGGAAAAAGCGCTGAGCCTCTATCTCTACCTGCCACCCGATGCGGGTGAGCCCGGCCCCATGAACCCGCCAAAGCTGGAAGGCACGCTAAAGATCGGCGTCAAACGCTACCTCCATATGGAAGCCGACCTGTTGCTACGCCTACCGCTCACCCCCGATGACGGAGACGCCTACTTCATGGGCCCGAGCGTGCGCAGCTATCGTATGCAGTCCACCCGACGCATGCGCAGCGGCAAGCTGCACTATCTTGACCATCCGGTACTGGGCGTGCTGGTACAGGCTGAGCGTTATGAACCGCCGGCACCTGAGCCCGAGCCGGAGCCCGCAGTGGATACCAACACACCACCGGTGAAGTCAGAGACCGCCACTCCAGCGGAACCGGCTCCACAGTCTCAACCCACTGCC
>JARRNY010000034.1:0-36543 GCA_037384445.1 Candidatus Thiodiazotropha sp. | reverse complement strand
AGCCTGGCCTGGTGCTTTTCACAAAAGAGGCGAAAGGCCTCATGAGGCATGATCAGTTCGACAGTCAGATCTTCATCGTCGATGGAGAACTCAAACTCGACATATTTACCGAGACGCTCGCCGGTCACCCTCACATAGACCTGACCGATATTGGGGACATACTCCTGCATCTGATCCTCCTCGTTGCATTGCCGAAGTCTCTGGCGGACTTCTCGCTCTGTTTGCTCAGAAGTAAATCGCAGAATGCATGCCAAGGTTGCTATCTATCTGTTTGATAAAGCTTTATTGCTTTTACCAGCAAATAGGGGGCAAGCGTGGATTGATGAAACAATCAAATTATCTTTATCAAATGGAAAATTTGATCAAATCAAACAAGAAATGCAGGTATTTATGCTGCAACTGCACAATTTCCCGACCGATCGAATTTTCAAATCAACAACAACGGGAAATAGGGCAATGCGATTAATTATTTGATTAAAAAATCAGTTCAATCTATAAAAAGGGTGTGTGAGCCGATCCAGCGGATCGATAGAGAAAAGAAAAGAGCTCGCATACCCCCATGGAAGAACCTCATTTTTTTACCAAGACTCCCCAAACGACCAGGATGGCGGGAGCGGAGGAGAGATGTCTTCACAACTCAGTATCGCGGGCCTCCCCACGGAGGATAGAAACCTGCACCTGACTTTCGACGCGGGAAAAATCCTACTCAATGACCACCGTATGGTGCTCATGCATACCCATGCCATGGGCGCGCTGCGCAAAGAGCTGGTGGACACACTCGGTGTCGATCGGGCACGCGGCGTGCTGACCCGGATGGGTTATGCCTCAGGCACCAAGGATGCCGAACTGGCTCGCAAGCTGATGCCGGAAGCAAACGACGAAGACCTGTTGATGATGGGTCCCCGGCTACACACCCTGGAGGGAGTGGTCCACGTCAAACCGATAAAACTCGACATCGATATTCGTCAGCGCCGCTACTATGGCGAGTTCCTGTGGGAGAACTCCCATGAAGCAGAGGAGCACCTGAAACTCTTCGGCATCCACCCGGAACCCGTTTGCTGGACCCAGATCGGCTACGCCTCGGGCTTTACCAGCGAGATTATGGGTCGCTTTATCGCCTACCAAGAGGTGGAGTGTCGCGCCAAAGGCGATCGTCACTGCCGCATCATCGGTAAGTCCATCGAGGAGTGGGACAATGCCGACGAAGAGCGCCGCCACTATCGCCCCGACCCGATGGCGGAACAGCTGTTGGCGCTGCAGGACGAGGTCAACCATCTGCGCGATTCGCTGCAGGAGGAGACCGGCATCGGTGACATGGTCGGTGCCTCCAAGGCATTCATAGAGGCCTGCGACATGCTGCGCAAGGTGGCAGACAGTCATGTCACTGTCCTGCTGCTGGGGGAGACCGGCGTCGGCAAAGAGATGTTTGCCCGCGCGCTGCACAGCATCAGCCCTCAGGCTAAGAGCGCTTTCATCGCCATCAACTGCACCACCATCCCGGAGGAGCTGATCGAATCTGAACTCTTCGGCGTCGAGAAGGGAGCCTACACCGGCGCCCTGCAGTCGCGTCCCGGGCGTTTCGAACGGGCTCACGGTGGCACCCTCTTCCTCGATGAGGTCGGTGAACTTTCGCTGAGCGCCCAAGCCAAGTTGTTGCGCGTCTTGCAGGAGGGTGAGATTGAACGGGTTGGCGATACCCGCACGCGCAAAGTCGATGTACGTGTGATCGCTGCTACCAACGTCGATCTGCAGGAGGCGGTGGCCGCTGGACGTTTCCGCTCCGACCTCTACTATAGGCTGAATATCTATCCCGTGATCATTCCTCCCCTGCGCGAGCGCAAGGACGACATCGAATTACTGGTGAATAGATTTCTCGAGAAGTACACTGCACGGCACGCCAAACGGGTAAATGGCATTACTGAACGGGCTTTGCAGTCGCTGCTCGACTACAACTGGCCAGGCAACATCCGCGAGCTGGAGAACATGATCGAGCGCGGCGTCATCATCGTCAGTAATAGCGAAGCGATCGATCTCAAGGATCTCTTTCCCTGTCTCAATATGAGCAAAGACACGCTTCCTTCATCGCCGCTTGCCGACAGCGAGGAACTGCCTGTGGACACCCTGGTCAGAAGACTACTCGAACAATCCGGTAGTCTGGAGGATGTGGAGACGATCATGTTGGAAACCGCAGTGGAGCAGGCCAACGGCAACCTGAGTCAGGCCGCGCGCATGCTCGGCATGACACGACCGCAACTGGCTTATCGGCTGAAGAAACGGGACAGCGATTAGAAATAACGATTGGCCGAATGTCCTCGATAATAGACGCTTCAACAACACAGCAAACCACACCCCATGCGTTGACAAGCTGTAGGGTGCGCTTTGCCGCACCGGGATACCCATTGACCTGGCAGCAGAACAGCTGATGTTCAGCCAGATCCTCGAAGTCACCCTCCCGGTGTTCGGCATCGCCGCCCTCGGCTATCTCTACGGCCGTATCAATGGCAGCGATATGGATTCGGCCAATCGCATCAACATGAATCTATTCGTCCCGGCGCTGCTCTTCTATGTGCTGTCAGAAAAGATCCCCGACTCCCCCGAGTGGCAGTCGGTCGCCTGGGGTACAGCGATCATCGTTGTCGGCTCAGGCCTGTTGGCCTGGCCGGTGGCCCTGCTGCTGAAAATGCCCTCCCGCATGCTATTGCCGTCGATGATGTTCAACAACTCGGGCAACCTGGGGCTACCCCTGGCGGCACTTGCCTTTGGCGAGGAGATGCTGCCCTTCTCCGTTGTCGCCTTTGTGGTCTCGACCAGTCTCCACTTCAGTCTTGGTATCTGGCTGGTCAGTGGTCATCTGCATCCAAAACACCTGCTGAAGAATCCGGTCACCCTCGCCACCCTGGCCGGTATCTTCGCCTATGCCTTTGACTGGCACACGCCTGATCTACTGATGCCGGGCCTGGAGATGCTCTCCCAGGTAGCCATCCCCCTGATGCTGGTTGCCCTCGGCGTACGCCTGATCCATGTCGACATGACTCACTGGAAAGCGGGACTGCTCGGCGCCCTGCTCTGCCCCGCAACCGGCCTGCTCAGTGCCTGGCTGGCAATCCTATGGCTTGAGCCCACAGAGGCGATGCAACGCATCCTGCTGCTTTTCTCCATCCTGCCACCAGCGGTGATGAACTTCCTGCTGGCTGAACGCTACCTGCAGTCGCCCGATCAAGTCGCCTCCATGGTCGCCTTTGGTAATCTTGCCAGCCTGCTGATCATTCCTGTATCGCTGGCCTTCATCCTGTGAAGCAACGGCGTGCAGTAGCTGGCTGGCTGTTGCTGGCCACGGTGATCGCAGCGGTGGGCTATACCTTCCTGCCGGATTTTCCGAAACTGATCTCAGGCATATGCGCCTGGAGCGCCGGCCTGCTGCTGTGGAAAGATCTCCCGCGACAGGCACGCCAGCAGGTCTCCATTCTGCTGCTGATCGGTCTTGCTGGGATTGGCTGGGGAGCGACACAGGGCATCGTCCCCGACTGGCGCATGATCCTCGCCGGCAACGCCCTGCTGCTGGCGATGCTGGCCGCTGTCAGCTTCCTGCGTCTGATCACCCGCCCTGAGACCGAAGCCAATGAGTCTCTGCCCACCGGGCGGCGGGCAGTCTGGTCGACGCTGCTTGGCGTCCATCTCTTTGGAGCGGTAATCAACCTCTCCTCGGTCTTCAT
Organism: Candidatus Thiodiazotropha sp.; assembly: GCA_037384445.1. Taxonomy (GTDB): domain Bacteria; phylum Pseudomonadota; class Gammaproteobacteria; order Chromatiales; family Chromatiaceae; genus Thiodiazotropha. The sequence goes on along the minus strand of JARRNY010000034.1, from coordinate 32,830 downwards.
CATGGGTGACCGCATCGGCAAAGATAGCCGTCTGAATCGTGCCCAGACCGTGGTATTGACCCGGGGCTTTTCATCAGCCGCCTTCTGGTCGCCCTTCTTCGCCGCCATGGCAGCCGCCATGACCTATGCCCCCGGCGCCAGCTTGCCGCAGATCTGGCTAATGGGGATACCGCTGGCAACCGCCGCCCTTCTGCTGACCGCGTTGGGTTGCCGAAAACAGCAGGCGTTCATCGGTTATCCCATGCACCCCTCAGCTCTGGCCCTGCCTGGATTGCTGGCGGTGGCGGTGCTTGTGCTGCATCAGTGGCACCACGAGTGGCACATCCTCGGCGTGATCTGCTTGCTGGCGCCTTCACTCGCAATAATCACGGTAGCCGTTAGGCGGGACCAGCCGCTGACCCGTCTGCGCCAACAGATCGAACACAATCTACCCGGCATGCAAAACGAGCTCTGCCTGTTTCTCGCCGCAGGTGTCATGGCGGCAGGGCTCAACGCCGTCTTTGCCGGGTTTGGAGACTGGCTTCCCTTCAGCCACTTTGGTGGCCTCGAAGCGACCCTGTTACTGCTCTTCATGGTGGCCACCTCGACTCTGGGGGTACACCCGGTGATCAACATCGCCGCGCTCGGCACCCTGCTGGCGCCGATTGAACCGGACGGAACGCTGCTGGCAATGACCTTTCTCTCAGCCTGGGCCATAGGCGTGGCGAGCAGCCCTTTCTCTGGCATCAATCTCTCCATGCAGGGACGTTACAGTCAAAAAAGCCTGGACAGTCTGAAGTGGAATGGCCTCTATAGTCTGGTGATGTTGCTGCTCGCCAGCATTGCACTGAATCTCTACTCAGAATTCGTGTTAACCGACCCTACACAACTCATATCCGGCTTATTGCCTCTTAGCCAATAGGACTATCCAGCACAGGGCTTGCGCGCGAAAAAAAGGTATCGACTGAAGTTTCCGGACAAAAACTCGCGGAAGAGCCTGAACAGGGCAACTCAATAGTGAGCCCACAGACAGGAAGGTGAAAAAGATAATGTTATCGACGGTGACACTACGCCAGTGAAAGGGCGAACTTAGGCAATCATCCTCAATAACCACCCGTATCGAGTAAGCCTTATTTTTTAGCGACGGTTTAGCTCGCCAAGCGAGCAGAATAATCCGATTTCGGCATTCTCTTTACCAAGGGAAAATCACTGCATACATGCAACAAATGCATACCATTGCGTCAGGCACACACTATTGTCACGCGGTGGTAATGCATTGAATACATACCATCGATTATCAAGTAGGGATCTTGACTATAACGGCTTGCGAGCCACGTAGAAGATAGAGTCGAAGGCGGTGCTGTCAAGCAATTGGGAACCCAAAGCATCGAATGCTAAAACATCACGATCGAACCCAGCAGCGATCAACTGTTGTTGCTGGTGCGGATGCGTTATGTAGTACAGCATGGTTGCATAGTTATGGCATCGATCATTAACAAGGGAATACTCTTCAGTGTGGATTTCCAGTCTTCGAAATCGAAGCCGATTACCCAATGCAAGCAACATATTAAAGCCGTATTTCAAAGCTCTGACGCCGAATTTCAACGGATTGGAAGAATAATGGAATTTTGGGAAACGAAAGAACTTCATGTGCCCATCAAAATCACGATTGTACGTTGAAAAAAGAAAAGTACCTCCAGGAGCAAGCACGCGAAATACCTCTTTTAGTATTTCGATGCGTCCTTCATGGTTCACCATGCTGATACCGTTCATCGAAAACATAACCATGTGAAAAGTGTTATCGTGAAACTTTGTCAGCTTGCGCGCATCACCCTGCTCAAATCGAACTCCAGGATATTTACGCCTACATTCGTCAACCATATCTGCAACATAGTCAATGCCTACATAATTCTCGCTGATTTTGCGCAAGGCGCTTACTGTTCTCCCAGCACCCACACCAAGATCCAGAATAGGTTTATCCTTGGCGTTTGTAACTGTGGATAGCGCAGCAGCTTCAGGCTTTGTTAACTCAGCATTCAGTGAGTACTGTTTGACAGAATCGCACATGGTCTGCTTGTTCAAAGCATCAATATTATTATCGCCCACCATAAAACGCATCTTTAAGAATTAAAATTTGGCGCAAGGGATATGCCTGATCAATGTTCAATCAAGCACAGTGCAAAAGCAACTTCTCTCTTCAAGGCACAAGCCATCTGACTTTAGGTGCATTATCACAAATTTTGATTTTACTCGGCAGATCCAGCACATCAATGAGCGTGACTCAACTGAGGAATTAAACGCCTTTATACATACTTTAAGTAATTTTTGTATCACTGACACTTCAAAACGCTTTTCGAATAAGGAAATTCTTTTTTGTATTACTGGCTTACACCGGACGACAAGATCAATGAGTCCTCGGCGCTTTAGCTACCCAAAGGCAGCATTTTGTTTATGTATCGTGGCTACACGGACTACTTTGGTATAACCCGGCCAATTCCCAAAGCATGTTCTTTGAGAACAGGCCATGCAAGAATGCCCACTACGGGATCACTGAGCGACGAAGCGTATTCAAGTGCCTTACCTGCGATCAAACCATGCAACTCACGAGTAGTAAGGCCAGTAACCGCCCAGTCATGCTTCGCCGGAGCCATGCTCAGAAGCAGAAACCACCATGAAAGTTTTCCGGATATTACCCTCACATCCTGCCACTTGAGATCCTGGCACTGAGCAGACGGGGAAACCCTCAAGCATTCTCTTCGCGATCGGTGAGAAAGCACCACGATCCATATTGCCTTTCGTTGGACTACTGGCCCAAAGCTGTGGCATTGTGCCAAGTTGACTATAGTAGCCGTGAAACCAACAGTAACTGCGCGAGTAAGTCATGGCCAATCTCAACTTCAAACATCTGCGCTATTTCTGGGCGGTGGCCAAAAACGGTTCCATCGCCCAGGCATCAAGCATCCTCCATCTGACCCCACAAACCATCAGCGGCCAGTTACGGGAACTTGAAGAACAGATGGGTGTAAAACTGTTTGAAAAAAGCGGCCGCAATCTGGCCCTGACTGAGGCCGGGCGTCTGGTCTTTTCCTATGCGGATGAGATGTTCCGCCTGGGCAATGAATTACAGGATGTACTGAATGGGCGCATCCCCGGAACCACACTAACGCTCAACGTCGGCGTTGCCATGGTCGTACCAAAACTACTCGCCTATCGCCTGCTTGAACCTGTGCTGGCAATGGACGATGCAGTACGTCTGGTCTGCCATGAGGCACCATTATCGGACTTGCTGGCGGACCTTTCAGTACATAAGCTCGATCTGGTTATTGCCGACTGCCCGATCAGCCCGACCCTCAATGTACGCGCCTACAATCATCCGCTCGGCGAATCCGGGATCAGTTTTTTTGCCGCACGATCAGGGGCCAGAAAATACCTCAATAATTTTCCGCTTTCACTTGATGGTGCGCCCATGCTCATGCCCACTGTCAGCAGTACACTGCGCAGGATGTTGGAACACTGGTTTGAGACGATGGACATCAGCCCAGTGATCATCGCCGAGTTCGACGATCGCGCATTGATGAAAGCCTTTGGCGAAGCCAATGCCGGAATTTTCACTTCACCGACTGCAGTTGAGGATGACGTAATCGCCAAGTACGGGGTACGCGTAATCGGGCGCACCAGCGAAATCAGCGAAAGTTATTATGCGATTTCAGCGGAACGCCGTATCAAACACCCTGCGGTCTCGGTAATCACCGAGGCAGCTCGCAGCGCACTATTCACAACCGCCTGATTCCCTTTTTCGCCAACTCCTATACTAGCCAGGGCATAGAGTTCATACACTCAGCCAGCGGTTGATCTGCCAGCCTCTATTCTGGCGATGTTTTCAACACTTCGTATTTTTCGAACCTTTTCACACTACATTTCGAATTACTTACCGGGCACCAGGAAGCTAGTCTAGTGGTCAGAGGATCCAGGCAACAACAGAGGACAAGACCATGAAGATTGGCATTCAATGCAGAGGCTTTTCCATAACCAGCGCTATCGCGGGACATGTGCAGAAACGTCTTAAATTTCTCTTGGGTCACGGCATCCGAAGAGTACGTCGGGTGGACGTCACCCTGTCTGACCTGAATGGACCACGCGGTGGCGTGGATAAGCGCTGCCTGGTCAAAGTCAGTATTGTCGGACTTCGCCCCGTCATTATCGAGGACATCCAATCCGATCTATACGTAGCAATCGACCGGGCAGCCGGCCGCGCTTCACGTACCGTACTGCGACGCATGGCACTTTTCAGTAGCAGACACCGTGCTGAAGCGAGCCGCATGCTTTGGCAGCAGCGGACACAAGACGAACAGGCTACATTTGCAGCCTGAAGAACAACACCAAGCAACCTCTGATTGATTCCGCATAGAGTGCGTCGTGAGATGAAATGCTGCGGATAAAGGCATGCCCAAAAGGAACCTCCTTTGGGTAAGTAAAGCATAGCCAATAGATAGCTATAGCAAAGCTTTTCAATGCACAAGCCAAGCCTTTATGACGCCTTGACACAATCATGAATTGATCAGAGGTCACATAAGAGAGTGAATTAAGAATGAACAGTTATACCAATAATAGCGTCGGCACACTGACTGACAGTGGCGTTGACAATCGCGTTCTACGCAACACATATGCGCTGTTGGCGATGACCCTTGTTTTCAGTGCCATCACCGCAGGCGTTTCAATGGCACTGAACCTGCCTCATCCAGGTTTGCTGCTGACTCTGGTCGGCTATTTCGGCCTGCTCTACCTGACAACGCGATTCCGCAATAGCAGTATGGGACTACTGATGGTGTTTGGCCTGACAGGATTCATGGGCTATACACTTGGCCCCATACTCAACAGCTACCTGGGCTTGCCTAATGGCGGTCAATTGGTCATGACAGCGATGGCAGGGACTGGCATTGTTTTCCTGGCACTCTCAGGCTATGCACTTACCAGTCGACGTGACTTCAGCTTCATGGGAAGTTTTCTCATGATTGGCATCCTGGTGGCATTTCTTGCCGGTATCGGTGCGATATTTTTTGAAATGCCTGGTCTGTCATTGGCTGTATCGGCGATGTTTGTACTGTTGATGTCAGGTCTCATACTGTATGAGACGAGCAACATCATCCACGGTGGCGAGACCAACTACATCATGGCAACTGTCACCTTGTATGTGGCTATCTATAACCTGTTTACCAGCCTGCTACATCTGTTCGGTGTGCTGGGTAGTGAGGAGTAGATTTACGCAAGATGGCTGATAAAACCATATGCACGTCATATGCTCAGCCATCGCTCCAAACCCCACTTCAATCAGGTAAAGAATAGAGGATTTTCCATTTATGTTTTTTCTTCAGACCAGCCTTGATACCTGATCTTTAATCAGGGTTCGGGCATTAGCAGTAATCAATTACACACACCATCAGAGGAGATATTGCAATGCCACAGAAATGGTTACAGGTCAAAGGAGATCCCTCAGTCAGGGCGTTTCTATTCCAGCAATCACGGGTCGAGAGTTTGTTTGACACCGAACTGGACCGGGTTCATGCCATAGTGCGTGATCTACTGACAGAAAAAGGAGCCTTTCACGTTAAGATTCACTATTCGTCGAGTCAGCTTACCTGCTGGTTCTCTGATGATGCTTATCGCTACAGAGTCTTTGTACGTGAAGAAGTCCTGGCACGCGGATTCATTGAACAGTTCCGCGATGCACGTCTTGATCACCTGCTGCCCGTCATCAGTGACGATGATACCAATGACATCCTCGCAGAATTCAAGCGCCTGAGAACTACTGACGAAACGATTTACCTGCGTAACGCTTCGGTCAACAGGATCAACGGCATCATTGGCATGACGTTTTCCTGCGATGGCACTCACTATATCGATCACAAAGAGTTTTTTGAACGGCTTGAAACCTTTGCCACGACTGGTAGTGAAGAGACAGTGCCTGCTGTAGCCAGTGGTTGAAACCGGGCAGTCAATCAGGTGGGGTGGCTATAGAAGACACTGGCCTGGCGTGATCCCCTGGTGGTGACAGTGGTTAGCCCGAATGTTTTACCCGGGAACGCGATGATCGCGCCGAGATCGTTGTTCAGATGCGGATTGGCGATTGAGTCAATACCGCAGCTGGACGGCGAGATCGGTACGAGGGCGCGCTCCCGGGTGAAATATTCGGGCTATATCTCCCCGCGACTCTAACCTACTTAATCCACCTCTTCCTCTGGGAGAGGGTTGGGCTGAGGGAAGTTGTAAGTTAACGCTTCGATTATCCGGCCCCTCATCCTCTCCTTCTGCCTGAGAGAGAATGGAAGCACGATTTTCGAGTCTGAAGTGAAAGGCACTCACTCAAGCACCAAGATATCTGACTGCTTGGCAGATCAACGGTTACCGGTGGGGCAGGGCCCCACCCTACCGTTCAATTTCCGGGTGTAGGATGGGATCCAACCCGACCTCAAAAAAGCTGTTAACCAAGTAACTTTCAGGCCTGAAGTGTATGGCACTTACCTAACCGCAAATTCACGCTAATGCTCCCTGCAGGAAATCCCATTGAGCGAACATTCGCAGTATCGGCGGCCATTGGCGTTGCATCTAATTCAAAGCACCCCTCCTGGAGCAGGATAGATAAAGCGTAAGCGCCTTAAGAGAGTCTGACGCTTCCTAACCAATATAGACGTCTCAAATCAGGCTTTACCAGGCCAGGGGGTCGTCGTGTGCATAAATAGGGGACAGCCGCATCTGCAGGCACAAAAAAAGGGCTTACGAATTAACGTAAGCCCTTGATCTATTGGCGTCCCCAAGGGGAGTCGAACCCCTGTTACCGGCGTGAAAGGCCAGTGTCCTAGGCCTCTAGACGATGGGGACAGGTTTGCAATGGACTGATAATTCAGTCGCATACGCAAAGCGAGCGCGAAATCTAATGTTTTTTCTCACATGTGTCAAGGTCTCTCCTGACTGAGACGGGGGACAGGGCAAGTTATCGGGCCCTGTTTGCGGCCGATTGTCCGTTGTCATTGCCATCCCAAGCCCGATCTCCAAAGAATGGCAGGATCATGGCCCCAATCCTTGGTGATCGCATGAGAATGACTTTCAATGAACTGATCAAGAAACATATTCCGCTGATCGAGGAGATATTTCCTTGGGATCTGACGGAGGAGATGGCCAGAGGCAGACGGCTGGTGGTGGTCTGCCGCTCGGGCAATCGCAGCGTGCTGGCCGCTCACACACTGCAGCTGCTGGGATTCACCCGCACAGCCTCGCTTAAAACCGGGCTCAAGGGATGGAATGACTATGATCAGCCGCTGGTCGACGAGCGGGGGGAATCAGTCGGCGCCGATATTGCCGAGAAACTTCTCAACCCTATGATCTCGTTAGAAAAACTCGGGCCAAGAGGCCGCTAGCAATCACTCCGCGAAGAGCGGCGTCAGCGCCGTGAGCTCATGCTGATATTCAGCATGATTTGGCACACCGATCAGATAGCCTTGCAGGTAATCACAACCGAGAGACTTCAGAAAGGTCAACTGGGATTCGGTTTCCACACCTTCGGCGATGACCTGAATGTTGAAGGCATGAGCCAACTGCACCATTGCCTGCACCAGACTGGCGTCATTGGTGTCGGTATCGGCGTTACGAATGAACTCACGATCAATTTTCAGGAAGTCGAAGGGGAATTGCCGCAGATGACTCAGCGATGACTGGCCGGTGCCGAAATCATCCAGCGCAATTCGGGCGCCAAGCGTCTTGGCCTGTTGTAGAAAGACCTCTGCTTCGACCAGATCCTGCACCAGGATATCCTCGGTAATCTCGAGAATCAGGCTATCAGCAAAGAAGTCGTGGGCGATCAGGCGTTCCAGAATCTTTTTCCGGAACCCCGTATCGTTTAGCAGTCTCACCGACAGATTGATCGCTATCGCCACCTTAATCCCGTGTTGGTGATACTGATCCTGCTGATAGAGAATCGCCTGCTCCACCAACGGATCGGCAACAGCCGTGATAACCCCGGTTTGATCCAGCACCGAAAGAAACTCATCGGGATAGAGGATGCCCCGCTGGGGGTGATTCCAACGGATCAACGCTTCAAAGCAGAATAGTTCACCACTGACGGCGTTGATAATCGGTTGGAAGTGGAAACTGTACTCATCCCGGTCGGCGGCCTGGCGTACCTGATTTTCGAGCTGCAGTGCCTCTGTGGCCCTGGAGGTCAACTCACCGCTAAAGAAGCGATAGGCGGCTCGTCCCTGGCGCTTTGCCTCATACATCGCCGCGTCCGCATCGCGAATCAGATACTCGGCCGAAATATCATCATGAGGGGCAGTGGCGATACCGATGGAGACGGAGATCTGCAACTGCTGATCATTTAGCATCATCGGCTGCTCGACCACTTGCAGAATTTTTTGTGCCAGGACGCTCATATCCTCACGCTGCCCGATTCCCTCAACCAGGATGGCGAACTCGTCCCCACCCAGTCTCGCCACGGTATCCGAATTGCGCACCAACGAGACCAACCTGTCCGCCACTGTCCGCAGCAATTCATCACCGACCAGGTGGCCGAGACTGTCATTCACCTGTTTGAACTGATCAAGATCGAGAAACATCAGACCCACCTGGGTCTCGCCGCGCAAAGCGATCGCCAACGCATGTTCCAGACGGTCACGAAAGAGCGTGCGATTGGGTAGTTGAGTCAAAGCATCGTGGTGGGCGATATGGTCCAGATAGCGTTGGCGTTGATGCACTTGACGCCGCATCTCGTCAAAGGCCTCTACCAGATCGCGGGTCTCGCTGAGATCGGTGGGAGGAGGTCGAACATCGCTCACCCCCCTAGCCTCCTCTTTGAGCGCGTGTGCGGTCAGCGCAATGGGCTTCAGCAGGTTACGGTTGATATACAGGTAGGCCACAAAGATCATCAACATACCTATCAGAGCGATAGCAAGAATCGACTCTGACAGCCTCCTTGCGGTCACGGTCAGTCGAGCGATATCTGAGGCCGCATCTTTATCGAGCTGCAAGTCAATCTGTGACATATGCTCATGCATGGACGATAAAATCGGCTTGAGATTCTCCCGCATCACCTGAAAATCACGCCTCCCGACGTCCTTTTCCATGAGCTGGAAGACCAGCCGACTGGTATGCAACCAACGCTGAGAGTAGGACTCAAGCTGATCTATCCGCTCTGCGGCCTCGACAAGACCCCACTGGTTGTTAAAGAGCTGCCGCAGGGTCGCAATATGTTTCGCCACAAGACCGGCTAAGTAGTTGACGTTGGCGGGATGATCGGCAGGAGTAGCCACTATGTTGCCGACATAAGCGCTGAAACGGTAGGCGATGAGATGGTGCATCTCCTCCTGCATGGCAGACCAGGTGCGACGCAGCTCGCCAATCACCTCCATCGCCGCCAATTGCTGCTCGGCAGTCAACCCGCCTTGCGTCTCCTGCCGGAGGCTCTCCAGCTCTGCCTGCAGCGCCTTACTGGTGGGATTCATCTCCTCCTGTAACAGGCGTATGGCGGGAAACCAGCGGTCCACGTCCTGACGGACCTGTAGCAGCTGCTCAACTTCTATACCCAGTTTACGGTTGTCGGCGAGCAGACTCTCCGTCTCACCGTTGGCAGTCAATCCGAGGAAATCCGCCAGTATATGGAGATGATCATCGAGGTCCTGGTAGGTATTGGTAACTGCCTCGATGGCATCGGTATCGGGTTCGATGACAACGCGCTGTAGATGATTCTCCAACAGATTGAGGCGAGACTGCACATCGACCAGCAGGCTGGCTGTTTTCGATCGGTCAGTGATGGACGAAATCTGCGATTCTGTGGATTGACTGAACCGACTCCAACTCAGAAAGGCAATTGCCATCAGGGTGATACAGGCAAGCAGCGAAAGGTACGCATAGCGCCCTCGATAAGAGCCCAGACCGGGAATCAACTCCTTGAGCATCTGAACAAATCACCTTTTTTCGCTTGCGCTGGCCGGCTATCTACTCGAACCGGCAAGATTACCCTGGGTTCTTTTCCGACCCATCGGTAATGATTGACGCATGATCAGTATTGTAATAGTGCCGTAGGCGCCTCTCCTCATGTGCTGAAGAGAGTGACCATTGTCCCGGTCTTAACGACAGGCACTCGTTGAGGTTGGGCACTGTGATCGCAGTATACTGTAGGATGCTACCGGACAATTGACCCTGAACAAAGTTTTTGTCGATTTAAACTAATATTAAATAATTCGCCAAAATCGGTTTTTCCTATGCGCCGCCAGCGCGGGCTTGCCTGAATGTTTCACCCGGGAACGCGATGATCGTGCCGGGATCGTTGTTCAGATGCGGAGTTGCCATTGAGTCAATAGCCTAAGCTATTGATGATTGAGGAAATACGAGATCGGTGCGAGGGTGCGTTCAGCGTGGGGCGGTAACACTTTGTACTTTGTTAATAGCCCAGGAATTTTCAATTAACATAGTGCGTTAATCGGATTTCCAAGCGGCCGGGTGAAATATTCGGGCTAGCCCGAATGTTTTACCCGGGAACGCGTTCAGATGCGGATTGGCGATTGAGTCAATAGCCCAGCTATTGATGATTGAGCCAATACCGCAGCTGGACGACGAGATCGGTGCGAGGGCGCGTTCAGCGTGGGGCGGTAACACGCTGTCGTTTTCAATAGTCCAGGAATATTCAAAAAATATCGTGCGTTAGCGCACTTCCAAGCGGCCGGGTGAAATATTCGGGCTAGTTTCTCCTGCTACACCTGACCAGCGTCGACCATTTCTTTTCGCTCAGGAACTTCAGGGTGTTTTTATCAATCACCTTGTAGTCCGGATCATTGTGTAAGGGCGTGTTGGGCCTGTATTCACCCGGTTTCAAACAGCCGCCAGGGCCACAAAATGAGACGTAGTAGATGCCAGGCTCAGCGGGCCCGATCGCTAGACCCCAGGGCTCTTCGCAGTCATCCTGTTTCCAAAATCCGGCCAGTGGATACTCGAATGAAGCAACCGCTCGTTCTTCAATCTGCCAATGGGGATCGTGATTGATAGAGGCGTACCCCATCACGAGAAACAGAGAGGCCACAAATCCAAGAATTCCATATGATGTTATCTGATTAAAAAACCGCATAAAAATCTGCTTCCTTGCATCGACACAGGTCACCTGTGGCTTGTCCATCATGGAGCGTTGGATACGCGATGCCTAATTATATACCCACAATTTGAACAGAGGTAAACACCTGCACTGACTATCAGGCTGCAGTGAGATGTCGCACACTCAGATCAAGCGCCACGCTCATATTCAGGCCGATTCTCAAGTTAGCTTACAAACTGCCTGACCGCCATAAAAAAAGGGGCCAAAGGCCCCTTTCTTTATTTTCATGAAGGATGAAATGCCCTCAGGCTTCATCCACCGCCTTCATGCTGAGGCGGATACGACCCTGCTTGTCGACTTCAAGCACCTTGACCTTGACGCTATCACCCTCGGAAAGCTTGTCGCTCACCTTCTCGACCCGCTCGTTGGAGATCTGGGAGATATGCACCAGTCCGTCCTTACCCGGCAGGATAGTGACAAAGGCACCGAAATCCATCAATTTAGCCACCCGGCCTTCGTAGATGGTACCGACCTCGACGTCTGCGGTGATCAATTCAACCCGCTTCTTAGCCTCTTCACCCGCCGACTTATCGACAGAGAAGATCTTCACCACACCGTCGTCAGTAATGTCGACTGTGGCGCCGGTCTCTTCGGTAATACCACGAATGGTGACGCCACCCTTACCGATGACATCACGGATTTTGTCAGGATGGATCTTGAACTCGATGATGCGCGGGGCATGCTCTGACATCTGCTCACGATGGGAGTCGATCACCTTGTTCATCTCGCCGAGGATATGCAAACGACCCTCTTTGGCCTGATCCAGGGCAATCTCCATAATCTGCTTGGTAATGCCGTTGATCTTGATATCCATCTGCAGGGCGTTGATGCCGTTGGCAGTACCTGCCACCTTGAAATCCATATCGCCGAGATGGTCCTCGTCACCCATGATGTCGGTGAGTACGGCAAACTTATCGTCCTCTTTGATCAGACCCATGGCCACACCGGCCACCGGCGCCTTGATCGGCACGCCGGCGTCCATCAGCGCCAGACTGGTGCCACAGACAGAAGCCATGGAGGAGGAGCCGTTGGACTCGGTGATCTCGGAGACCACACGGATCGCATAGGGGAACTCGGCGATGGTGGGCATACAGGCCAGCACACCACGCTTGGCCAGACGACCGTGGCCGATCTCGCGACGCTTGGGACTACCCACACGACCGGTCTCGCCGACACAGAAGGGAGGGAAGTTGTAGTGCAGCATGAAGTGCTCACGGCGTGAACCCTCCAGGGCATCGATGATCTGCGAGTCGCGTTCGGTACCCAAAGTGGTAACCACGATGGCCTGGGTCTCACCCCGGGTAAAGAGGGCAGAACCATGGGTGCGCGGCAACACGCCGGTACGCACACTGATGGGACGTACAGTGCGGGTATCGCGGCCGTCGATACGGGGCTCACCGTCGAGGATACGCCCACGAACGGTGCGCTTCTTCAGCTTCTCCAGTGCGCCCTTAACCTGATCAGTGCTCCAGCGGGGTTCGCTACCCTCTTCCGCAGCACACAGTGTCTCAACGGTAGCCGCAACCACCTTGTCGATGGCGGCGTAACGGTCCAGCTTATCACCGATCTTGTAGGCATCGCCGATACCCTGGGCCGCACTGGCCTCGACAGCGGCGGTCAGTTCGGCATCTTCCACCGGGACTTCGTAATCAGCAGCAGCCTTACCCACCTCGGCGGCCAGCTCCTTGATTGCCTGCAGGGCGACTTTGGACTGCTCGTGACCGAACAGCACCGCACCCAGCATAACCTCTTCTGAGAGCTGATTGGCTTCTGATTCCACCATCAGCACCGCATCCTCGGTACCGGCGACGATCAGGTCCAGATCGGAGTCAGCATGGATGCCGGTGTTGGCGGCGTTGAGGATGTACTCGCCATCCTTATAGCCAACACGGGCGGCGCTGATCGGGCCCTGGAACGGCAGGCCGGAGATGGACAGTGCCGCTGAGGTACCGATCAGGGAGGGGATTTCCGGATCGACAGCCGGATTCAGGGACATAACAGTGATGATGACCTGAACTTCGCTGGTAAAACCTTTAGGGAAGAGCGGACGGATAGGACGGTCAATCAGGCGTGCAGTGAGAATCTCCTTCTCGCTGGGACGGCCCTCTCGACGAAAAAAACCGCCGGGGATCATGCCGGCGGCGTAGGTCTTCTCCTGGTAGTCGACAGTCAGCGGGAAGAAATCCCGCGGGACGCTGCTCTTGGCCTCGACCACGGTCACCTGGACCACGGTATCGTCCATGTTGACCATGACGGCGCCATCCGCCTGCCTTGCTATTTCACCCGTTTCGATGGAAACCCTGTGGTCTCCCCATTGAAATTCTTTCTTTATCAAAGTCACTGTTAAATCCTTGGGATCTGTGGTTTGGCGGAACGGCTTATCGACGCAGGCCCAGACGAGCGATGAGATCGCGATAGCGCTGCTGATCCTTGGCTTTCAGATAATCGAGCAGTTTGCGACGGGAGTTAACCAGGCGGACCAGACCCTGACGGGAGTGGTGATCCTGTTTATGCTCCTTGAAGTGCTCGGTCAGCTGGGTGATACGGTTGGTCATCAGGGCCACCTGGACTTCCGGGGAACCGGTGTCGCCAGGCGCACGCTGGTACTCTTCTACGATAGCTTTTTTATCGGCTGCACTCATTGTCATGACGTTCTCCTATGGGTTGCGTCTTTGCTATAAAGGCCACGTTTCAGATCAACCCGACAATGAGTTCAGGCGGATCGGACCGGTTAAAAATCTCTCAGTTTCGGGCCGTACCCGAAAGACCGCGTAGTATGCGCGTTATGGACGCCGACAGCAAGCCGAAATCGCCCTTTCAAGCCTGGAATTCATCAGCTTTTCAACTCGTTACCTGCATCAGACGTTTAGGCGCAACGCGCCCGTCGTCAAGAATTTGGCCGACACCGAGAAAATCGCTCTGGTTGGCGTAGAGACGTACCCAACCACTGGTCGGTGCATTGGGTACCATAATCGGCTGCCCTTGCTGCAGGTAGAAGGCGGCATCGGCGGTAAGATTCACCTCCGGCCACTCGGCCAGGGCACTCTCCAACGGCAACATCCACTCGTCCATCTCCTGGAAACGCTTGTCGGCAAAGGCAGATTGAATCTGCTCCAGGGTCACCATCGACTGGTCGTCGTAGGGGCCCACGCCGGTTCTCCGCAGGCCTATCACATGTGCGCCACAGCCGAGCCTTTTGCCGATGTCTTCGGCCAGTGTCCGGACATAGGTACCCTTGGAACAGTGCACATTGAGCTCGAACTCAGGTAGCTCGAAACTCAGCAGATCGAGGGAGTGGATATGGATGGTGCGCGTTTCACGCTCGACCTCGACACCCTGGCGGGCCAGCTTATAGAGGCGCTCGCCCTGGTGCTTGATGGCTGAATACATTGGCGGCAACTGCTGCTGCTCGCCGAGAAAATCACCCATCACCTCACGCAGATCCTGCTCACTCACGCCACTGGGATCGATCTTCTCAACCACCTCGCCTTCGGCATCAGCGGTGGTGGTGGTCTCGCCCAGTTTGACGCGCACCCGATAGTGCTTGTCTGCATCGAGAAGAAAGGCCGACAGCTTGGTCGCTTCACCGAAGCAGATCGGCAACAGGCCGGTCGCGAGTGGATCAAGGCTGCCGGTATGTCCCGCCTTGGCTGCCTTGAACAGGAACTTCACTTCCTGCAAGGCCTTGTTGGAGGTCATACCGATTGGCTTATCGAGTAGCAATACCCCACTGATATTGCGCCCTCTGTTGCGACGACGTCCCATGAATAATCTCTTGAAATAATTTTGGAATTGGTTGGTTGTAGCAAAGGGTGCGGCAAGCCGCACCCTACGCGTTATTTATATGTAGGGTGCAGCTTGCCGCACCGAACTGCTGTCTCTGCCCACTATTCGTCATGCTGCTCACCCACCGCACGCTCGATCAGGGCAGAGAGGTGCTCACCCTCTTCCACTGAAGTGTCATAGACAAATTTGAGTTTGGGGACGGTACGCAACACCATGCGCTGTCCCAACAGCCAGCGTAAATGCCCTGCTGCCTGGTTGAGATGGCCTGCAAGCTCTTTATGCGATAACTGGCTGGCCATGGTGGTGAAGAAGACCTTGGCCTGCGAGAAATCACGGACCACGCGGACCTCCTGCAGTGTGATCATACCGAGTGCGGGATCCTTGATCTCGTTGCGGATCAGCTCCGACAGTTCACGACGCATCTCCGCGCCGACCCGGTCGGTTCGCTTGAAGTCACGTGACATGACGAAATCAGTCCACCGTACGCGCGACTTCGGAACGCTCGAAGACTTCGATGTGGTCACCCGGCTGCACGTCGTTGTAGTTCTTCACACCGATACCGCACTCGGTACCGTTCTTCACTTCGTTGACGTCGTCCTTGAAGCGGCGCAGGGATTCCAGCGTGCCTTCGTAGATCACCACGTTATCGCGCAACACACGGATCGGGCTGTTACGCTTGACGGTACCTTCGACCACCATACAACCGGCAATGGCGCCCAGCTTGGAGTTGCGGAACACATCGCGTACCTCGGCCAGGCCAATGATCTCCTCGCGGATCTCAGGCGACAGCATGCCGGAGATAGCCTTTTTCACATCATCGATGACTTCATAGATGATGCTGTAGTAGCGCATATCGAGCCCCTGCTCCTCCACCACCCGTCGGGCACCGGCGTCGGCACGCACATTAAAGCCGATGATGATGGCGTTGGAGGTCACTGCCAGGTTGGCGTCGGACTCATTGATGCCGCCGACACCGGAAGCGACCACCCGCACCTTCACCTCATCGGAGGAGGTCTTGACCAGGGACTCCTTAAGCGCCTCGACGCTGCCCTGCACATCGGCCTTAACGATGATGTTGAGATTCTGCACCTCGCCTTCGGCCATCTGGGTGAACATCTCATCCAGCTTGGCTGCCTTCTGCGCGGCAAGGCGGGTATCACGTTGTTTGTCGCGACGCACTTCGGCGATCTCACGAGCACGACGCTCGTCGGTCACTGCACGCACGTCATCGCCCGCTTCCGGTGCGCCGGAAAGTCCCAGCACCACCACGGGAATGGAGGGTCCAGCACTCTTGATGGAGCGACCGGTCTCGTCAAACATGGCACGAACCCGACCAAACTCCTGACCGGAGACGATCATATCGCCACGGTTCAGCGTACCCGACTGCACCAGCACGGTGGCCACCGGTCCCCGGCCCTTGTCGAGGGAGGATTCCACGATGGAGCCGGCAGCCGGCCCCTCTTCGACCGCTTTCAGCTCAAGTACCTCTGACTGCAGCAGGATCGCGTCGAGCAGATCGTCGATGCCTTCGCCAGTCTTGGCGGAGACGCGAACAAACATGGTATCGCCGCCCCAATCCTCCGGGATAACCTCCTCCTGGGAGAGTTCCTGGATCACGCGATCAGGATTGGCGTTCTCTTTATCGATCTTGTTGATAGCCACGATCAGCGGCACGCTGGCCGCCTTGGCATGCTGGATCGCCTCTTTGGTCTGCGGCATCACGCCGTCGTCAGCCGCCACCACCAGAATGACAATGTCGGTCACCTTGGCGCCACGGGCTCGCATGGCCGTAAAGGCAGCATGGCCGGGGGTATCGAGAAAGGAGATGGTCCCCTTGTCGGTGTCCACATGGTAGGCGCCGATATGCTGGGTGATGCCGCCCGCCTCGCCTGCCGCCACGCGGCTGGCGCGGATATGATCGAGCAGTGAAGTCTTACCGTGATCGACATGGCCCATGATGGTGACCACCGGAGGACGCGATTTCAGTTCGCCCTCGGCATGAGTCTGGTCTTCAGAGCTCAGCAGATCCGCTTCCACATCTTCATCGCGCTGCTGCACCGGTATATGGCCCATCTCTTCTACCACCAGAACCGCCGTATCGCGATCCAGTGGCTGGTTGATGGTGACCATCATGCCCATCTTCATCAGCACCTTGATCACCTCAGCGGCCTTGATGCTCATGCGCTGGGCCAGATCGGCCACGGTGATACTCTCGGGGACCTTGACCTCGTGAACCACGGGGGCTGTCGGCCGCTGGAAACCGTGTTGAGTGTCTGCCGTGGACGGGGAACTGCTCCTTCGCCGGGAAGGCTTCTTCTTGCGCTTACCGCGTAACTCTTCGGAGACGTGCAGTTCTTTGCGTTCAAAACGCTGCTCGCCCTCGATCTCCTTGCCTTCGCGTTTTTCCTTGGTGCGTCCTTTACGGTTACGGCCAGGCTCTGCTTTCGCAGCGGCCTTCTCGCCGGCTGGCGGCTCTGTTTTTTCCTTCGCAGCCTCTTCCGCTTGCACGAGCAGCTTTGCCTCTTCCTCAGCGCGGCGCTTGGCCTCTTCTTCGGCCTGGCGCTTGGCAGCTTCCTCTTCAGCCCGTTTGGCGGCTTCAGCCGCTTTGCGTGCTTCGACTTCCGCCTCGAAAGCAGCCTTCTGCTTGGCCTGCTCGTCGAGCGCCTTACGCGCCTCTTCGGCCTCTTGCGAGTGGTTTTCAGTAGGCTCAACCGCGCCGCGTTTGACGTAGGTGCGTTTCTTGCGCACTTCGACACTGACCGTCTTGGCAGCGGCGGGAGCGGAACGACTCATTGTGCCGCGTCCGCTGGCAGTAGGCTGACGAAGCTCACTGACCGTCTTGCGGCGCAGTGTTACCTTGCTCGGGGTGGAGATAGCGGCGGTTTTCTTCTTACCGTGGCTCTCGCGCAAATGCTGCAACAGCTTGCTCTTCTCCTCGTCGGAGATCTTATCCTCGGGGTCTTTAGCCTGGATCCCGGCATCAGCCAACTGTTCCATCAACCGATCGGCAGGAATGCCTACGACTTTTGCAAGTTGTGTTACCGTCACTTCACTCATACATCAGGCCTCTCGAGTTTGCCTTATCTACCGTATCTGACTCTATTGCCGGCCCCATGCCGGACCCTCTACGTCTTCGCTTGCTATTCCGCTTCTTCAAACCAGGGCGCGCGGGCGGTCATAATCAGCTGACCCGCTCGCTCCTCGTCCATGCCATCGATCTCCATCAGGTCATCGATGGACTGCTCAGCGAGATCCTCCATGGTCACCACACCTTTACCAGCGAGGGTAAAAGCGAGGCTCTCTTCCATGCCGTCCATCGCGAGCAGGTCCTCCGCCGGTTCACGGAAGGCCTCCTCATTGGCGATGGCGCGGGTCAACAGGAAGTCCTTGGCCCGGTTGCGCAGCTCATTCACCAGATCCTCATCGAACTCATCGATGCTCACCAACTCTTCAAGCGGGACATAGGCCACTTCGTCGACCGTGGTGAAACCTTCCTGCACCAGGATCGCAGCCACATCCTCATCCACATCGAGCTGCTCCATGAACGACTGCATAAAGCTGCGGGCTTCGGCTTCGTTCTTCTCTGAGGCCTGGGCCTCGTCCATCACATTCAGTTCCCAGCCTGTCAACTGACTGGCCAGGCGAACATTCTGGCCGCCGCGTCCGATCGCCTGGGAGAGATTTTCCTCGCTCACCGCCACATCCATAGCGTGAGTATCCTCGTCGACTACGATGGAGACCACATCCGCCGGCGACATGGCGTTGATCACGTACTGTGCCGGATTCTCGTTCCACAGAATAATATCGACCCGCTCACCGTTAAGCTCGTTGGAGACCGCCTGGACGCGGGAGCCACGCATGCCGACACAAGCGCCGACCGGATCGATGCGCTGATCCAGCGCCTTCACGGCAATCTTCGCCCGCAGACCGGGATCACGCGCAGCGCCGCGAATATCGATCAAGCCCTCGCCCACTTCGGGCACTTCCAGCTTGAACAGTTCAATCAGCAGTTCCGGCATGGCGCGACTGATGAAGAGCTGAGGCCCACGGGGCTCGGAGCGCACTTCATAGAGATAACCACGCAGACGGTCACCGACCCGCACAGACTCCTTGGGAATCATGTGTTCACGGCCGATGAAGGCCTCGGCGTTACCGCCCAGATCGAGAAACACATTGCCGCGATCGATACGTTTGACCACACCGGTGACCAACTCGCCCTCGCGACCACTGAAGGCCTCCACCACTTTGGCCCGCTCCGCCTCGCGCACTTTCTGCACGATGACCTGCTTGGCAGCCTGGGCAGCGATACGGCCGAACTCGATCGACTCGATGGGCTCTTCGACGAAGTCGCCAACCTGGACCTCGGGGTCCTCCTCACGGGCTGCGTCCAGCGTGATCTGGCGCAGGGCCGCATCGGGCTCGTCCTCGGCATAGGCCTCGACCACCTCCCAGCGACGGAAGGTATCGTAGTCGCCCGTGGTGCGATCGATGGCGACACGCACCAGAATATCGTCACCGTTGCGTTTTCGGGTGGCGGACGCCAGCGCCGCTTCGATCGCTTCGAAGATAATCTTCTTTTCTACGTCTTTCTCGTTGGAAACCGCATCTACGACCAGCAGTATCTCTTTACTCATCAGTTGTTACCCAATTCAAAATTCCGGTACCACCTTTGCCGAATCGATCTCCTCGAAAGGAATTCGGTAGCAGGTCCCATCTTCTTCAATCAAAACCTGATTCTCTTCCACTCCGCCCAGCACTCCAGTGAAGCGATGGCGGTTCTCTATCTTGGTACGGGTCTTGACCCTCACCTTGCTGCCCTTGAAGCGCTCGAAGTGCGCCAGCTCGAACAGCGGCCGGTCCAGTCCCGGAGATGAAACCTCGAGCTGGTAGTTCTCCTTGATGGGATCTTCCACATCGAGAACACCGCTCACCTGATGACTCACTTCCACACAGTCATCCAGCGTGATGCCGTCGGCATGGTCGATATAGATCCGCAGCAAGGACGCACCCTTACCTTGGCTGGTAAATTCGATACCGACCAGCTCGTAGCCCAGGAGTTCGACCTCCTGCTTGACGAGCAACCTGAGTTTTTCCGGCGCAGACCGCATACATTCACCCAATAAAAAATGGGCACTTGGCCCATCCTGTGTCTTCGTGATCTGCCCGAACACACCACCGACGACGATTGCCGTCAGCCGCTAACAGTGCGAAAGGGGGCTGAAAACAAAAACAAAAAAACCCCGCTGACGGGGTTTTTATTATAATTCACCGCAGGAGGCCAAGACCGATTAAACAGTGCCTGCACTCAACCGCAATCGGCGCGAAGAATACCACACCCCCCCTGCCATGGCAATTGGCTGGAAGAGCCCGGCTACCGCCGGAGAGCTCAGGGCGTCGACTCGTCCAGCCATCCCCCCACTGCCTGCAGCGGGGTCGGATTCTCGCCACTGCTGAGCCAGGCAACGACGGCCTGCCGTCCGCCTCCTTTTACTTCGACATCAGGCCAACTCAGACGCCAAGTGTGGGCAGCGACAGGATCAACTGAAACTCGATGGGCGAGTACCACGAAAGACTCCTGCAGGGTACGGCCGCCGTTCTCACCACCACCGATAGGGCTCTCCAACTCGCTGCCGAGTATCACCAGATTGGCCCGTAACTGATCCGAGTTCCAGGCCGGACCGGGAGTGAAACGGAGTGTAGCCGGGCCATCGGTCACCACATCGAGCTGCAGCCGACCGACCAGCGGCCGCTCTTCGCTTGGGATGTTTCGCCCCCAGTACCAGCCACGCCACTCCTCGCCGTTGACCAGGACGCCGGGGGTATAGACGGAACCGAGGCCGCCTGAGTGTCGATATGCCCGCTGGCGCTGGCTGAACTCAGGAGCGGCAAAACGATCCCGCCAACCCAGGTAGTCCCAGTAGTCGACGTGAAAGGCGAGCGGTATCACCTGCCGCCAAAGTCCCGGGGCATCACTCAGACCACTCAGCCAGTCGTCCGCCGGGGGGCAGCTGCTGCAACCCTGGGAGGTAAACAGTTCCACCACGCTGACCCGCTGCTCGGAGCTTTCAAAATGCTGGCCGGCAGCCTGCGCTGACAGGGTGGAAGCAGCCAGACAGAGTGCGTAGCAACCCATACTCAGACCCTTGAGGGGGATCATGTCCCGGTCGGGATGAATTTCAGCGCCACGCCGTTGTTGCAGTAGCGCAGGCCTGTGGGCTCCGGACCATCCTCGAAAACATGACCGTGATGACCGCCACACTTGGCACAGTGGTACTCGGTGCGGGGCCAGATCAGCTTGAAGTCGCGTTTGGTCTCAAAGGCGGCTGGCAGGGTGGTAAAAAAACTCGGCCAGCCGGTGCCGCTATCATACTTCATCGAGGCGTCAAACAGGGGGTGGTCGCAGCCGGCACAGACGTAGGTACCATCCCGTTTCTCCTTCAGTAGAGAGCTGCTGCCGGGGGGCTCGGTACCCTCCTCCCGCAGTATGTTGTACTGGGCCGAGTTCAGTCGCTCACGCCATTCGTCCTCACTCAGTTCGAGCTTTTCCACTTGGGTCATGGTCGAATCCTGTCTGGCAAATACCGAATGTCCAATCACCGGGGCAAGTGCCGCGGCACCTAAGAGTTTGATCAAGCTTCTACGTTTCATGGCTCCTCCTCACTTCAATTGTGACAGCGGAGGGCAAGATTCTTCGCCCTACGGTTTCTGACGTTATAACCGGTCGCTGATAAGTCATTAACCCGGCAACTAAATAGGTCGTCTTCAGCAGAAGTGCGCCTAAAACCGAGTTGATACGTTCTAGAATAGAAGCCTCGAATCCCTCACGGATCACGCAAAGTTCACAAGAGAATCACAACCTGGCAATCGGCAGAGTAAAGCGAAAACAGGCGCCTCCAGCCGCATGATTTTCCACGCTGATCTCCCCACCCTGCAACTCGACCATACGCTGGGCGATGGCCAGGCCGAGCCCGGCATGCCCCGAGCCATTGCCTGACTTTCGCGAACGATAGAAGGGTTCGAAGAGATGCGGCAGATCCTCAGGCGAGATGCCGCTACCGCTATCAAACACCGAGACTCCGACATGCGCCTCGGCTAGCGGCTCGATCTGCAACCAGATGCGGCCATCTGCCGCTACGTGATCAAAAGCGTTAGAGATCAGATTGTTCAACACCCTTTCGGTTAGGGCAAAATCGGCCATCACAAAGAGCTGCTCCCGCGGCGGCTCCCACTGCAGGCTGATGTGGGACTGTTTCGCCTGCAACTGAAACTTCTGCATCACATCCTGCACCAGTTCTGCGATCGCCATCGGCTCGCAGGCGGGTTTGGTTTCGCGCGCCTCCAGCTGGGCCAGTTCGAACAGATCCTCGACCATCTGTTTGAGCCGATCACTCTGGCGCAGGGCGATGGCCACATACTCCTGTTGCGCAGCCGGCTCCAGCGTCGGCTGCTTCATGTCGAGCGTTTCAAGATAACCATGCAACACCGCCAGCGGGGTACGCAGATCGTGAGAGACCTGCGCCACCAGTTCGCGGCGCAAGCGATCCTGTTCCTTGAGTAGTCCCCACTGCTTGATGATGCGTGCCGCCATTTCGTCGAAGGCGGCGCCAAGCCGATCCACCTCGTCACCGCCTGACGCCGGATCGATCATATAGGGCTCGTGACGGGTGAACTCGCTCTGATGAAAGGTCGATATCACCGTGGAGAGCCGCTGCAGGCGCCGGGTCAGCCAATGGAACAGCAGCAGGCCGGTCAGCAGACCGAAGCCGAGGCTGATGGCAGCCGCGCTGGCACTCAGCTTGAAGACATAACTCTCCTCCACCGCCTGTTCGGCGTTGTCATACTCCTCGCCGCGCAGCACCACATAGAGATAACCTGCCGGCATATCCCCGGCAGGCACCGGTGTCACCGAAAAGGCCTTGCGACGGTCATGGGAGCGCGGATCGTCACCCAGCAACGGAAATCCCTCGCCCCGCAGAAACGCCTTGATCGGCGCCAGATCGACCTGCTCCCGCTTGACCTGCCCCGGATCGGCGGAGTAGGCGAGAATCCTGCCGCTCTTATCCAGCAGATAGATCTCGATACTCGGGTTGATATCCATGTAGGCACTGAAGGTGGACTTCAATGCGTCATCGTTCATTTCGCCATTGATCACCAGCTTGCGATCCGCCACGATGCGCTGCGCCAGGTCGCGATTGAAGTGCTGAGTAATCTCCTGCAGATAGCGCTCGGTCACCGCACTGGAGATAAGGATGTAGAGCAGCCCGGTGGCCAGA
The DNA here is from genome assembly GCA_037384445.1 of Candidatus Thiodiazotropha sp. GTDB lineage: Bacteria > Pseudomonadota > Gammaproteobacteria > Chromatiales > Chromatiaceae > Thiodiazotropha. Next base: position 9,658 of record JARRNY010000034.1, on the reverse strand, counting down.
AAGAGACCAATCAGGGTGAGGGAGAGGCGGGCATAGAGGGTACGTAGCATGGCAATTCTTAGTTATGCGTAGACTCGTCGCTGAATTTATAACCCACCCCCCACACCGTCAGCACATAGCGTGGATCGGCGGGATTCGCTTCGATCTTGGCGCGCAGCCGGTTGATGTGAGAGTTGACGGTATGTTCATAACCATCGTGGTTATATCCCCACACCTGGTCGAGTAACTGGATGCGGCTGAAGACGCGTCCCGGATGCCTGACAAAGAAGAGTAAAAGTTCAAACTCGCGGGCAGTCAGTTCCACTGCCTGGTCATCTACGCGTACGCTTCGTCTGGTGACATCGATAACAAGGCCGTCGCGTTCGATAACCTCCTCGGCCGGTTCTGCCTGCGAGCGCGCCTGCATCGCTTCGCTACGACGGAACAGAGCTTTGATCCTGGCCAGCAGTTCCGGCACGCTGAATGGCTTGGTCAGATAGTCGTCCGCACCGACCTCCAAACCAACCACCCGATCCAGTTCCGTCGACTTGGCGGTCAACATGAGGATCGCCACATAGCCTTCGCTGTCCCGCATCTTGCGGCAGAGGGTCAGCCCATCGGTATCGGGCAACATCAGGTCCAACACCACTAGTTGGTATTCGCCCTTATCGAATAGCTTCATGGCGGCCGCGCCATTACCGGCGATATCGGCCTGATAGCCGGCATCATTCAGATGGGTCTGCACAAGACGTGCAATATCGGGCTCATCTTCAACAATGAGAACTTTGCGTCGCATCGGTTCCAACACCTCTCTCCAGCTACTGCATTACGAAAGTCTAGCTGATACACAGCCACGGCGGCATCTACTTCCATGCGCCCATGTCACCATGGCGCAATAGCGCAAGCATCACAGGAAAATCACGAAATCATCACAGCAGCCGAAACGGCGGGTAAAGGCTGAATGCGATTGGCTTGAGCAGTTTTTCAGTGGGACGGATCCTCGCCCTACCTGTGATTCAGCGTGTAGGGTGGGGCCCTGCCCCACCAAAAATTCACAAATTCAGGTTACTGATCGGTGAGCCAATAGAAATGATAAGGGGGAACCACCAGCTGATCCTTGAACAGCCTGGGTGATTCACCGGAATAGTGGTCGTGCAGATTGCCGTAGCCGAACATGCCGCGATTGCCCAGCGCACTCAGTTCCATGTACTGGGGCGAATCGTCGAAGTTGGCCACCACCAGCACCGAGCCGGTTGGCAACAGGTAGTCGGTACGCCAGAAGACGAAAAGGTGGGGGTTACCCACATCGATCAGCTCACGGTTGTTGAAGTCGGCAAAGGCCGGTATGCCCTTGCGTACGTCAATCATCTTCTTCAGACCGTCAAAGATTCTCTGCTCCACACTGCCGCGATGCAACCGCATCTCGGCCTTCTCCCAGTCGATGATGGGGCGGTGCATCCAACGGTTGTCGCCCGCCTTGTTTTCGTCTTCCAGAAAACGGCAGTCGTTGAGGGTGCCGATCTCATCACCATAGTAGAGCAGCGGAATGCCACCGAAGGAGCAGATCATGCTGTGCATCAGCAGAATCAGCTTGATCGAGCGGTCGATCTCCTCTTCGTCACTGCTCTCGATGGCCTCTTCGAGTCCGACCAGTGAGGCCAGCGAGCCTGAGATACGTGCATCGCCGGTCTTTAGGTTGACACCGAAGGGCTGTCCGCGGGCGGCGGAATCATCATACTTGCCGGTAAAAAAGTCGACCAGAAAACGCCGGTGAGCGATCGGCTCGTAACCGGCGGCGCGAATGTCGTTATCGTCGAAGCCGAGGCCGATATCGTCATGGCAACGCACGTAATTGAGCCAGGTCGCCCGATCGAGTTTTGTCGGCAGACTCTGGATGCCCCGGCGCAACAGCTGGGTGTTCTTGGTCGCCACCGCATCCCACAGCAGAGCCATATAGGTCGCGTTGTAGGCGATCTCGCACTCCTTGGCGATGACCGCGTCCTCGCCGAAGTACTTGATGATCTCCACCGGAGCGACGATCGCTTCAGCAATAAACAGCACACCAGGAGCAGTGACCTGGCAACAGTCCTTCATCATCTGCAGAATCAGGTGGGCCTCGCGCAGGTTCTGACAAGTGGTGCCGATCTTCTTCCACAGAAAGGCCACTGCATCGAGACGGATGATGTCACCACCCTGGTTGGCCCAAAACAGAATGTTGTCGATCATCTCGATGAAGACCGCTGGGTTGCTGTAGTTCAGATCCCACTGATAGCTGTTGAAGACGGTCATCACCCACTTCTGCATCGACTCGTCCCAGGTGAAGTTGCCGGGCGAGGTTTCGGGAAAGATCTCCGGCATGCTCTCCTCGAACATGTCGGGTACATCCCGGTTGTCGAAGATATAGAAGTAGTCCTGGTATTTCTGCTCGTTGGCGCGGGCTCGCTGCGCCCACTCGTGCTCATCGGAGGTGTGGTTGACCACCATATCGAGAGTCAGCAGCATGCCCCGCTTACGGGCTGAAGTGGCCAGTTCGTTGAGATCTTCCAGGGTGCCGACCCGGGGGTCCACATTGCGGAAGTCACTCACCGCATAGCCGCCATCGCTGGCCCCTTCGGGACAGAGCAGTACCGGCATGACATGCAACAGATTGACGCCCAGTTCCTGCAGGTACGGGAGCCGCTCAGTAACACCCTGCAGATTGCCGCCAAAGCCGTCCGCATAGAGCGCCATGCCGACCCACTCCTGACTGAGAAACCAGTTGTGGTCCTTTTCACGCATATCATCCAGCCGCTTCAGGTTGGCGTGGCGCTGCACATAGCGGGTCGCCATCACCTCGACCAAAGCGATGATCTGCTCCTTGAAGTCATCCCGATGTCCGTAGAGATGGAGGAACAGGGTATAGATAGCGTAGAAATTGGCGCCGAGCCGGGTATAGAAGTGGCGCAGATCCCGGTGCTGAAGATCGGGCTTGAGCTCATCGAGGATCTGATTGAGCAGTGAGTGTGAGACCTGTTCGTACATCGTGACTGACTCGTATTCGGGTTAACGGCTCAGGCCCCAGGCCTCAATAAATGGTCGGTAAAAATCGGGCTGTTCAGCGGTCGCGCCACGCTGGCCCACGACGGCGGAAGCAAAATGCTGCGCCCGTTCCAGGGTCTCCTGCATGGGCCACTTCTGCATCAGCCCGAGCAGCAGAACCGATGCCAGGGCATCGCCGGCGCCGACCGTATCGATCACCTGTAGCGCTTTTACCGGCGCCACTTCGATCACCGACTGTCCCCGCTGCAGCAGGGTCGCACCTTTCGATCCGCGCGTCACCACCAGCCCCGCAAGTCCATGTCGCTGGAGGAACTCACCGGCACGCGAGTTCAGATCACCCTCGCCCTCCTGCAATCGTTCCAGCTCCTCTTCGTTCAACTTGACCCAGTCCGCCTGGGCGACCCACTCCAGCACCTGCTCACGCCGCCACCAGGGATCTCGCAGATTTACATCCATGAAGACAACCGGGCTCTGCGTGCTTTTGATCTGTTCCAGCGCCTGCTGCGAGCCCTCGCGGCGCAGACCGAGGCTACCGTGATAGAGCATGCTACAGGGTTGCGGATCCAGCGCCTCAGCCTGGATGAAATCATAAGCTACCCCGTCGACAATGTCATAGCTGGGCTCGCCCTGAATCAGGCTGACCTGCACCTGGCCGGTCGCATGTTCGGCGTCTTGCTGCAGGCCTTCAGTGTCCATACCCCATGCGCTCATGGCCTGGCGAATTGCTCTGCCCGGCTCATCTTCGCCAACGCGACTGACGAATCGTGGCTGTTGACCGAACGCCTGCAGATGCCAGGCCACGTTGAAAGGGGCACCGCCGAGAATCTTCTCTCCACTGGGAAAGCAGTCGAACAGTACTTCGCCAAAAACGGTTATACGATCCATAGCGCCTCTTCCACTGTCAGCGATCGGTAAGCTCTTGCTCTATCCACCCCGGATGGTAGTGAGCAATGCCCTCAAGGATACCGGCACTGTAGTTGCCGTTCATCTGCAGATACCCCCCCTTGGCAAGATAGAGGGCGTCACGGGTTTGCCGTTCATCGGCAATCCGCACAGCCTCCTCACGCACTTCCGGTGGTGCATTTTTCACCAGCACTGCTGGAATCTCACTCACCAGCACCGGCATATCGTTGCCACTGTCACCGGAGAAAACGCTGTTCTCCCGGCTGAAACCCAATGTCTGCATGAGAAACTCCACTGCATGCAGTTTTGTGGCACTGGCGGGAAGCACATCGAGCAGCCCGACACCGGCCGGTTCGTCCACACTCCAGACCAGCGTGGCATTGATGCCCGCCGCCTGTAGACGCTCTCTCATCGTCGCCTCGATATCTCCCCTGTCTGCTTGCAGAGGAACGTAATAACTCAGCTTGTAGCGGTTTTGATTTCTCTTCTCCTGCAGGCGAAGCTGGCTCTGATCGGTAAAGAGTTGAACCAGGTCAGCGTGGTTTCGACCCGCCCAATCACTGCCGATCTTCTGCTCCCATTCGGTGAGATGTTGCCACTCCTCGGCACTTTCGACCCGGTAGATGGTTGTGCCTACATCACCCACCACGTAGTCGGGTTGAGGCAGTGTGTAGTTGGTGATCGCCTTGCGCACCAAAGCGCGGTGACGGCCGCTGACATAGGCCAGGGTCAGATTGGAAGAGGCGCAAAGACGGCGAAAATGCGCGCGTGCAAGCGGTGACTCCGACTGTGGTCCATTGGGTATCAATGTCCGATCGAGATCGGTACAGAGCAGCAACGGATCACTCATGGGTTCACGGGTACTTCACAGGAGTTGAAGAAATCGTAATGATCGATAGCCTCAAGGATACCCAGCGCATGGGCCTGATTGGCGAAATAGATCCGCTCGTGATCGACCATGTGTGAAAGCTCCTCGTGATGGCGGTTGGCCACCACCACCGCCAGGGTATTGCCCCGCATCATATCCTCGTCGGCGCCAGATCCTCCTGCCACCAGAATATGTTCCATGGGTATCTCCCAGCGGTGGGCCACATAGCGCAGCGCCTGCCCTTTGGAGGCCCGCGACGGAAGAATATCGAGAAACTGCCCAAAGGCGTGGACCACGTTACAGGTCAGCTCCTGCTTGTGCAGCAGTTCGTAGATCTCTTCCACCGAAGGCGCCTTGGTTGGATCGTAGTGGTAAGCGATCTTGAAAAAACCCTGTTCCGACTTGCCCTGGGGGGTAATACCAGGCAACTGAGACATCAGTTTTCTCACCTGCTTGGGCTGCCACAAGTGATCGATGTGCTCGGTCCAGAAATCATCCTCGGTCAGATCCTGTGAATAGTGGATCTTGGTACCCAGGCTGCTGATCAGCACATCCGGGGTTGGAATGCCGTACTTCTTCAGGATCGACAAAGCCGCATCGAGGCGCCGTCCGGTTGCGATGCCGAAAGTGGCGCACTTACGATTGCTCCGCACCACTTCGATGAACTGCTTGAGCCCGGCGGGATTGCCCACCAGGTTCTGATCGAGATCGGTGAAGATGGCGCGGTCCCGATAGCGGTGTTTAACATGCTTTGGCGGCGAGCTTGGCGTCTTCTCATGATCGGCCGGCAAGGGCCCGATAGCATCCAGGTACTTGGCCGCGTGTGCCTGCCAGGAGTAGTGTTTCCTGACACCCAGGAGACCGTTTCGCGAGTAGCTGTTCCACTGGTCGCGATCATGCAGAATCTGCAACAAACTGCGTCCGATCGCCGTCTTATCCAGGGGATCGACCAGAAGTCCATTGTGACAGTTGCCGATGATATCCACCGGTCCGCCGTTCTCTGTCGCCACCAGCGGCAGGCCGCTGGCGGCGGCCTCCAGCAGGGTCAGACCAAAGGGCTCGGTCAGGGCGGGATTGATAAAGATGCCCTTGGATTGGGCAGCGATGCGGTAGATCTCCGACACCTCATCGGCCAGATGGCGTTTTGGCATCGCCACATGGCCATAGAGATCATACAGGTCGATCAGCAGCAAGAGATCGGTAAGCACCGTCTGGGGACCGCTTTCCATCTCCCGAATATCGTCCCGATTGCCGGCGATAATCACCAGGTTGGCCGCTTTCTGCAGCTGGCTCGACTCGCCGTATGCCTCCAGCAGAGTCTGGATATTCTTGCGCTCATCTGCCCGGGAGAGGGCCAGCAGCATCGGCTTGTTCGGGTTGGTGAGAAATCGCTCCAGCGACTTGCTGAAATGGTAGGCCTCGCTTGTATTGGTCGGCGGATGGAACTGGGTCAGATCGGTACCCGGTGGAATGACCGCCATGCGATCGGGTTGATAGTAGTTATAGAGACCGTACTGTTGTTCGATTTCGTTGTGCGTACTGGTAATCACCAGATCAGCATTGGCCAGCGTCTCCTCCTCCGCCTCGATGCGCCGATCGATATTGTAGCGGGAATTGATCTCTTCGCGGGAGAGCCCCTTGGCGAGCAGACGCTGCAGCTTGTCGCGTCCCAGAGAGTGTCCGGTATGCACCAGCGGCAGGCCGAGCAGATGCGCGATACGCACCCCGACATAGCCGGCATCGGCATAGTGGCTGTGGATGATGTCCGGCATGCGCGGCTGCTCGTTGAGCCAGTCGAGCAGGTTGTCCATGAAGCTGTCCAGATGGTCCCACAACTGCTCCTTCTGCAGATAACCATCAGGACCGGCATCGACGCGTACGATCCGCGCCTTCTCCGTCAACGCCTCGATAGGCTGCGCATAATCGTCGCTGATGTGGCTGTCGACCACCCGGCGGGTGAACAGGTCGACCCGCGAAACATCCTCCCGCTCTGACAGGGCGCGGGCAAGATCGACAACATATTTGGTCTGACCCCCCGTATCGGGGTCCCGCCCCAACTCCAGGTCGTGACCCCGGATGAGGCCATGAATGCTAATTAGGCAGATGTACATGATGAATATCCAGTGATCGAACCACGAAGCCGCTTGTAACAGTCGGGTGGCATGGACGATTCGTTCGAGCCTGCCGTCGATCTACGTTGCTGACAACTGCTGCGACAGGCCGGGTTGATCCGGTGTTTATTCGTACTATCGTATTGAATGGATGGACCGATGGAGCTACCCATTCGGAGGTCTTCGTACCATGTTAACAAACTGAGAGGAGAGTGGTAGCGAATCACCTTAGATTCCTCAGGCCAACCGGCCTGGAAAGCTTTTTCACCTCCCAGCTGATGCGCTCCTGCGCTCTGCCTTGATCGAACAGGCCCTGCGGGCTGACCGGATCGCCGTGTGTGTAACGGACCGCACAGCCGTTGTTTGTCAAGATTTCGTGATCCTGTGGCCTCTGCTACCATCGCCGCCTGCTCAATCCACTCCAGAGGAAGTCATGTCCATTGCCCAGCGCATCGCCGAAGAGCTGAAGGTTCGCGTCAATCAGGTTGAATCGGCCATCGGGCTGCTCGATGAGGGAGCCACAGTGCCCTTCGTCGCCCGCTACCGCAAGGAGGCCACCGGCGGTCTCGACGACACCCAGCTGCGCCACCTGGACGAACGGCTGATCTATCTGCGAGAGCTGGAGGAGCGCCGTGAGACAGTAATCAAGTCGATCGAAGAGCAAGGCAAACTGACCCCGGCGCTGAAGCAATCCCTGTTGAGCGCCGAGAGCAAGACCCGGCTGGAGGACCTCTATCTGCCCTACAAGCCGAAACGGCGCACCAAGGCGCAGATCGCCCGTGAGGCGGGACTGGAACCCCTGGCGCTGGCGCTGTTGGAGGATTCCACACGAAATCCGGAGAACGAGGCCAGTGCCTATATCGACGCGGACAAAGGTGTGGCGGACGCTACGGCTGCCCTCGACGGCGCCAAACAGATTCTCATGGAGCGCTTCGCCGAGGATGCGGAACTGGTGGGACGCTTGCGCGAATATCTGTGGGAAAACGGTCATCTGGTTTCCAAGGTGGTCGATGGCAAGCAGCAGGAAGGCGCCAAGTTCAGCGACTACTTCGACTTCGCCGAACGCCTCGACAAAATCCCCTCCCACCGCGCCCTCGCCCTCTTTCGCGGCAGCAAAGAGGGGGTACTGCAGCTGGAACTGGTGCTGCCCGAAGATGCTGAGCTGAAACATAACGAAGCCGGCGCGGCGGAACGCATGATCGCCGCCCATGCCGGTATCCGCGATGAGGGACGACCCGCTGACGCCTGGCTCAAGGGGGTGGTACGTTGGACCTGGCGCATCAAGATCCTGACCCATCTCGACACCAATCTGAAATCACGCCTGCGCGAGGCGGCCGAGGAGGAGGCGATTCAGGTCTTCGCGCGCAACCTGCATGACCTGCTGCTGGCTGCTCCGGCCGGTCCCCACGCCACCATCGGTCTCGATCCGGGCCTGCGCACCGGGGTCAAGGTGGCAGTGGTTGATGCCACCGGCAAACTGCTGGAGACCGCCACCATCTACCCCCATGTGCCGAAGAACCAGTGGGACCAATCGCTCCATCTACTGGCCACACTGGCGAAGAAGCACAACGCCGACCTGATCAGCATCGGCAACGGTACCGCCTCGCGGGAGACCGACAAGCTGGCGGGAGAGCTGATCAAGCGCCACCCGGAACTGCGCCTGAGCAAGGTGATGGTGAGCGAAGCCGGTGCCTCGGTCTACTCCGCCTCTGCCTTCGCCGCCGCCGAATTTCCCGAGCTGGATGTCTCCCTGCGCGGCGCTGTCTCCATCGCCCGTCGACTGCAGGACCCGCTGGCCGAGCTGGTGAAGATCGAGCCCAAGTCGATCGGCGTCGGCCAGTATCAGCACGATGTCTCCCAGGTACGGCTGGCACGCCAGCTCGACGCCGTGGTGGAGGATTGCGTCAACGCCGTCGGTGTCGACGTCAACACCGCTTCGGCGCCGCTGTTGAGTCGGGTCTCCGGTCTCTCGGAATCGCTGGCTTCCAATGTGGTTGCCTACCGCGACCAACACGGCGCCTTCAAGAATCGCAAGCAGATCCTCAAAGTCTCTCGCCTGGGAGAGAAGGCCTTTGAACAGTGTGCCGGCTTTCTGCGCATCATGAATGGGGACAACCCGCTGGATGCGTCAGCGGTGCACCCTGAAGCCTACCCGGTCGTGGAACGCATCCTCAGCACAACAGGCAAAGAGATCGCATCACTCATTGGCGACAGCGGCTTTTTGAAAAAACTCGCGGCCAACGATTTCACCGACGAGCGCTTCGGCGAACCTACGGTACGCGACATCATCAGCGAGCTGGACAAACCGGGTCGCGATCCGCGCCCCGAGTTCAAGACCGCCACCTTTCAGGAGGGTGTCGAAGAGTTGAAGGATCTCAAGGACGGCATGATCCTCGAAGGGGTGGTGACCAACGTCACCAACTTCGGCGCTTTCGTCGATATCGGTGTTCACCAGGATGGTCTGGTGCATATCTCTGCGCTATCGGACAAATTCGTCAAAGATCCCCACCAGGTAGTCAAGGCGGGCGACGTGGTGAAGGTAAAGGTGATGTCGGTCGACATCCCGCGCCGACGTATCGGACTCAGTATGCGGCTAACCGATGACCCGCGGGAACAGGCTGGCGAGACTCAGCGTGAACGTAAACCGCGCAATCAGAAAAACAGTGCACGGAAAGCCCCACACCAGGACAAGCCCAGTGGCGCCATGGCCCAGGCCTTTGCCCGTCTGAAAAAATAGACCTGGATGCCGGGGTAACGC
>JARRNY010000033.1:0-64695 GCA_037384445.1 Candidatus Thiodiazotropha sp. | reverse complement strand
GCGATCTCGACGGTCTCCAGATAGCGTTCGATATTGGGATAGAATCTGGCGTGATAGCCATAGCCGCCATGAAGAAACTCGTCGATCGCCTGCTCCCGCGGCCACCCTTCAAACACCATGCGGTACATGGCGGAGACCACGCCGGTACGATCGCTACCATGCCAACAGTGGATCAGCACCGGCTTTTCCGCCTGATTGATCGTACGGAGCGCCTTGATCACAAATTCGTCATCGATCTTGCCGGCATCGATCGGTATGTGGAAGAGGTTGAGTTTCGTGCCCTCCGCCTCATCATCATCGGTGTGATATTCGCGCAGATTGAGGATGCTGCGCATACCCATCGATTCCAGCGCCTCCATCTCTTCATCGTCCGGCTGCTGTGAGCGATAGACCTGGTCGTTCAGGCGATAGAAGTTATCCAACTCCGTACCGATCATGGGCTGGGCCCATTCCAGTGGACGCACTCTGATATTGTCCGCCAGCACCAGCATCGGCAGTAGCAACATCAGCGGCAAAAAAATGCGATTAATCATATCCTCTCCTCTATCACATAAGCGGGGTATCTATTGACCCGGCACCTGACCCTTTGAGCACTACCAGGATCTTCCCGCGCCACACTCACTTTGAGGTGCGCAGGATATGGGCAGTCATAAAAACCAGCAGGATAACACCGACGAAGAGCACCCCCCAGAGAAGAAAGTTTTTCCAACTCCACGCCGCCCTGCCACCACTGTCTGTCATCGTCTCTGCCGGAGGGACTGTCGCCATTGCCTCACCCAGGCGAGCCATAGCGGCAACCGGCGTAACCCCTTCGATCGGCGGCATCAGCGTTTTGATCGGCAGGTCGGCTGAACCGGCCTCGGGGTTTCCCAGAGAGAGACGATAGGGCCCCTCGCCCCGCGCCAGAAAGACCAGCTGCATCGGCGCGAGTCCCAGCTTTATCTTCAAGCGCGGCATGTCGAGTCCGCCACCACTGGCGCGGATGCGAAACAGATCGAAAGCACGGGGTGAAAGCGGGATTTCGTTCTGTTCCGCTTCATGGCCATTGAGGGACAACCGATAGACCAAAGCCTCGCCCAACGGACTCCACACCTCACGTCCTTTGCGATCCAGATAACCACCGCTTACCTTCAACGGCGCCAGGGTATTGATCTGTGGCAGTTCGACCCGCATCCGCTCCAACGGCATGCTGCGGGGTAGTTGCAAACGATAGTCCCCCTCCGGAGACCGCTCGGCCGACAGGGGAGATGTCCAACTCAGGGAGGGCGATTTGGAAAGGGTGCGATTCTCAACCACTGAGACCCGCTGCAAGAGAGGCGCCTGACTCGGCTCCTGCCAGATCAGACGCAGATAGCGGCTGCTGAGTCGAGGCAAGCGGACATCACGCTGATCGATCTCTGCGCCATTGAAGGTCATGCGCACCGCTTGCCCGTTACCGAGCCTTCGCCATTGCTGCAAGTCATCGCTGCCCTCGATGGCAAAGCGCTGAAAAGAGGCGCTATCCTCGGCAGCAACCCAATCCAGACTCATACGCACCATGTCGCCCTCGAGAGCGCTGGTATCGAGTAACCAGCCACGACGCACACCGGCTTGCGGCTCGGTGTCACCCGATGCCGGAATCACTTCGATCAAGGTACCTCTGGCATTGCTCTCCAACCTGACTGTCGGCACCGGATCGTCATCCGACGGACTTTCACTGTAGAGCGGAAAGATCGCCACTTCATGGCGCTGTTCAGAGATCTTGTATTCGGTCTGCGGACGCAACAATGAAAAAGGCATCGCCTGACCCTGCGCATCAAATACCCGGATATCGGCAAAATCCCTTCGCTGCGAAGCGAGTCGCAGCGTGGCAGGCAGATCGACCTGATACCAGGGACCCTCACCTTCCAATACCAGTGCGCGATGGGTGGAAAAACTCTCCTCTGCCGCTGCCGACGTTGCCAAGAGAGTCCGGGTCGACAGACCCATCAAACAGCCGGCAAGCAACCAAACCACACCTTTGCGATTCACTCTCATCACTTTGTCTCTTCCTTCATGACCGGTTCAGATTTAGGCGGAAGCGGCGAAAAATACCCGACCACCAGTAACAATGCGCCAACCCCGATAAAGGAGAAGATGCGTTCGATGCTTCCGTGTTGGCTCAACTCCACCAGGAACAGTTTGACCACCACCACGCCAATCAGGGCAGCACCGGCAATCCAGACCAGACGCTCGTTGCGACGGGTACCGAGGACCATCGCCACCAGCGCCATCGATGTCCACAACAGAGAGAGGCCCGCCTGTACCGGCATCGACGCCAACAGCGCATCGAGGCGAAAAGGCACAGCAAGCCAATGGTGAGCGGTACGGAACACCTCGCTGGTCAGTATCAGAAACAGTGCCGCAGCCGTTAACGCCAGCGGAATTCGCCGCCCTATCTTCGGCAGCAAGAGACCATTCATCCCCCACCACCAGGAGTAGAGCGCGTAGAGCACCAGCAACAGGCTCAGCATCAACGGATTCATCAATGGCAGATAGGGTAACGGTTGTGCCGAACCGTCACTAAAGACGATGGCAGCCAACATCCAGGCGGCCATCAAGCCGGCTACCGGCAATACAGCCAGTAGCCGGTAGACCCGCTCATAAGCGTTGAAGGGCCAGGGCAGACGCCGCGCAAAGGTCACCAGCAGCAGATAGAGACTGGGTACAGCAGCCCAACCCAGCCAGCGCCAGGCGTTGTGTTGCTCCGCCAGGGCCATCAGCAGATAACGCAACTCCAGAGACCCGACCGCCAACAGTAACCAGATGCCGATCAGATGCAGGGGGTGGATAAACTGGGTCGGGAGTACGCCATCCAGCCGTTTCAAGATCCAGAAGTGAAGAGAAAAGAGCACCAGCCAGGCCAGCCAACCCAGGTTTGCCGCCGGATGGTAAGCGGTGTGGAATACCGCCAACAGAATCACTGCCCCAACCGGCGCCAGGGAGAGGCTCAGGATCCCCAGCGAAGGCCAGGCAAGCCGCTTCACCGGCAGAGACCAGAGCAGACTCGACAGGGCAGCCCCCAACAGAAGATAGGCCGTCCACAGATTTGCCGGAGCAAAGCCGACGATCTGGGTATAGAGCGTGAAGGCCCACCAACCCGCTCCCCAGACCAGCGCCATATTCGATCCCACCCATCCCAGCGAGGGATGCGCGTCACCCTCGCTTTGCCTAAGCTGATAGCGATGCAGCAGCAGGCCCGCCACAAAGGCCACCAGCGAGAGCGCCACAGGCGACCAGAAAGAGGCGCCACTCAAAGGGGAGAGGGCGGCATCCGAACCCTGGATCGGCAAATAGACAAACTGCTGGAGAAAGACAGCACCACCGACCAGCTGAATGGCCAGACCGAAGAAAAAGGTGACCTGATGCCGCAGGGTAAGCCCCATCCAGAGAATGACCAGACCACTGGCTGCCCATACCCCGCTGGCCGCCTGCCAGGGCAGCACAAAGAGCACAGCCAGATTCATCAACACCAGCCCGATCAGCACCAGCACAGAGCTACCGGTAGTGAAGGCAGGCAGTTCGCGCAGAGCGCGGTTGCGCAACGCCATCCACACCCCCGCCAACAGCGAAACACCGATCAACATGGCACTGAAAAGTCCGCGCCAGCCGGTATCGAACACCCCCGCCCCATTGAGCGGATCCTGTGGCGTGAGTTGCAGCACAAACAGTCCACCCGCCACCAGTTGAACGGCAAAGGCGGGTAACAGATAGATGTGTCTGTTCAGGCGCAAGCCGGCATACAGCGTCGCCAGGCCTGCCAGCGCCCACACTGCTACGCTATTCTCCAAAGAGAGCAACAGTGGCGGCAGCAGATAGAGCAGGCCAAAGCCGAACACCACCAGTAGCGCCTCCACATACCCGCGCCAGCGAGCGGCCTGCTCAGCCTGCCGCAACAATCTGTCGTGACTGAGCAGCAGGGCAACACCGATCACCAACGCAGTCAGGTAGGAGCCATCAAGCACGCTGTCAATTCCAAGCGAGAGGGTGGAGAGAAAACCGAGCCCGCCAAGGGCCTGCACCAGCAGGCCGGGAAGATGATAGATCCCTCTTCCCAGGTAGCTACCAGCCCACACGGTGAGGAAACCAGCTACCGCCCAGACCGCCACACAGGGCTCAAGTGGCAGCAGCAAGGGTGGGATCAGATAGAGCATGCCCAAACCGCTCAGATAGGCGCCCTCCAGCAGAGTCTCTGCAGCCGGATGCAACGTAGGCAGAAAAGCGACCATCGCCCCACCCTGCAACAGCAGAGCGAAGAGCCGCGAGAGGATCCTGCGCTGCCGCAGGGAGACCCAGTAGATCCCTGCACCCTCCACCGCCCAGATCGCGGAGGTCCATTGCGCATCCAGCGCTAACGGCACTGCCAGCGTGCCGAAGATCACCCCCAGCGCCAAATAGACCTCAACCATCAAGTGACGGACCCGTCCCAGGCGACGCCACAGCAGCATCGCCAACCCCAGATAGAGCAGTCCCAGGATCAGGGCGCTGTAGGCGGGACCGAATTCAAAGCGGGAGATAATGGCGTACTGCATGCCGAAACCGACCAGAGGCGGCCCGAACATCAGCGTCGCATCGATATAGTCTGTACGTCCTGCCGCCCAGCGCATCAGGGTCGTAAGACCGGCATCCAGCGGCGCATCGCTCTCCTCTCGCAGCTTACGGTGAGCAAAGAGCAGACCGATCAACAGATAGAGCAGAAAGAAGCTAACCAGAAAGGCCTCGGTCTGCAGCCACAGCTCCGGGTGATAGAACTTCAACCCCCACCAGAGACCGATACTGAATGTGGCGACGAAACCCACCAGATTGAGTGGCCGCCAGGCCTTGTACCAGGCGACAGCGACAATGCCCAGATTGAGCAGCAGGTAGTAGCTGAACAGGGCCAGCTGATCGCCGGTGGCAGTCAGTAGCGGCGCGGCAAAGCCGCCGATGGTACTGACCAGCGCCAATGCCAGGGCATTCTGTACCACCGCAAGCAGGGTGGCGCAGATCACGACTACCAACAAAAAACCAAAGGCCAGACCTGGCGACAGCAGTTGATGCAGATGCAGAGCGGCAAACACGGTCAGATAGAGCACGGCGATACCCGCGCCCTGGAGCGACAGGGCGTAGGCGGCATTTTTCCTGCGCAAGCGCCAACCGATGGCAAGCAGGGCGATCGCCACCGCTGCCACCCCCATATAGCGGAACTCAATCGGCAGTGTGACCCGCTCTGCGGCATAGCGAAGTAGAAAAGCCAGCCCCAGGAAGAGCAGCAGGATGCCCACTTTCAACAGGGGATTGCCAGCGGTCAGCCACACCTTTGCCGCCTGAAGTCCCTTTTCCAGCAGGTTGGGCAGACGGGGAGCGCGAGGGGATTGCGGGATTTCAGAGGACGCCGGCTGGGAACCCGAACCAGAGCTCGCTGCCTTGGCCTCCCCTTCGTTCAACTGTTGATCAAGATAGACCTGATCGAGAGTGAGCGACTCCTCCTCCCTCTCCTGTTGCAGGACCCGCTCAGACTTCGGCTCTGGTATGGATGGCTTGTCGGGGCTCTCCTGCACCACCGGCTCTGGCGAACCCTGGCGGGGAGATACCGAGACCGACGGAACGGAGGATGTCGCAGCGAACGCCACTTTGGCCTCGGGCGTTTCAGCCGGCTTGTCGGCCGCTGGCCCCGATCGCGCTTCGGCCTGCTGCCGCTTCTCTCCCCGCGCCAACTGTTGATGCAGGTCCTGCAGTTCTCTTTCAACTGCCGTTAACCGCTTGTGCTGATCCCGGCGATGCAGTTGCAGAGCAATCACAGCACCGATCAAAGCGCAAATCAGGCTGCCTTGCAGGGTTGCTG
Organism: Candidatus Thiodiazotropha sp.; assembly: GCA_037384445.1. GTDB lineage: Bacteria > Pseudomonadota > Gammaproteobacteria > Chromatiales > Chromatiaceae > Thiodiazotropha. The sequence continues at coordinate 58,853 of JARRNY010000033.1, read as the reverse complement.
TCATTACGAACCCCGCAATCAGGCCGACCAAGGCCAGCCAAAAATCCCTGAACTGCATCTCCTTGACCTCTCCTGGTTAGTTCTGTCCATCTCCTGCAGCCTGAAACGGGAGATATCCAAGCGAGACAGTATATCGAATCCCCTTGAGAAAACCTTGCCTTAGGACAAGCCGGCGCGGGTCGGATGAACGCTGGTTTTTCCCTGTCGGAGGTGGCGTTGGATTTGACACTCTCTATGGATGCAGGGAAACTAGGCCGCTTTTAAAACTCAAGCAGTTACGATGTAACGAGGCATACCCCATGAGCCGACAGAACTCTTTCAATCGCGATGAATTACTGCGTTGCGGCCATGGTGAAATGTTCGGTCCCGGCAATGCTCAGCTGCCGACCCCCAACATGCTGATGATGGACCGCGTGCTGAAAATCGCCGATGAAGGGGGCGCCTACGGCAAGGGAGAGATCCTGGCCGAGCTCGACATCAACCCGGACCTCTGGTTCTTCGACTGTCACTTCCCGGGCGATCCGGTAATGCCCGGCTGCCTCGGCCTCGATGCCATGTGGCAACTGGTCGGCTTCTTCCTGGCCTGGATCGGCAACCCGGGTCACGGCCGTGCGCTTGGCGTTGGCGAGGTCAAATTCACCGGCCAGGTATTACCGACAGCGAAACAGGTCACCTACCACATCGACATCAAGCGGGTCATTGCCCGCAAGCTGGTGCTTGGCGTCGCCGACGGTGTCATGAAAGTGGACGGGCGCGAGATCTACACCGCCAAAGACCTGCGGGTCGGTCTCTTCACCTCCACCGAGAACTTCTGATTTCATCGCGCTGAGAGCGCGCTGTTTCATCTGTTTTCAGCGTAGAAAAAGCCACTATCTCTCAACTGGAAACAGCCCTCTCCCTTCCGCCCGGCATGCCCCAACATGCGCTGCCATAGCGTCCAGATGATTCGCGCGCATTGCTGAATCACTTGGCGTGCTTTGCATTTCATCGCACGCTTTGCGGTATATTCTCCCTCTGCCAACCCTATTCCGGAGTGACTGATGAAGAGCCTGTGGAACGACAGTGAAGCTGCCCGATGTGACAGCGAAATCGACCTGCGCGTCTACACTTCGCGCCTGCTGGGCTCGGACCCATCGCTGGTGCTGCATGGTGGTGGCAACACCTCGGTCAAGCTGACAGAAAACAATCTCTTCGGCGAGCCGGAAGAGATCCTCTACGTCAAGGGCAGCGGCTGGGACCTGGCCACCATCGAAGCCGCCGGGTTCACCCCGGTACGCATGGCCCACCTGCTGAAACTGTCCCAGCTGGATAGTCTCTCCGACAGCGAGATGGTCAACCAGCTGAAGACCCAGCAGACCCGTGCCTCCGCCCCCACCGCCTCGGTGGAGGCGATCCTGCATGCGGTGCTGCCCTATAAATACGTCGACCACACCCACGCCGATGCCATCGTCACCATGACCAATACTCCCGACGGGGAGGCGCGCATCCGCCAACTCTTCGGCGACCGGCTGGTGGTGATCCCCTACGTGATGCCAGGCTTCGACCTGGCGAAACAGGTGGCGCAGCAGTTTCCCCGCGAAGCGCATGCCGGCACTCTCGGTATGGTGTTGATGAACCACGGCCTGTTCACCTTTGGCGACAGCGCACAGGAGTCCTATGAGCGGATGATCCGTCTGGTGGATGAGGCCGAGTCCCACCTCCAGCAACACAATGCCTGGACTCTCACTCCAGAGACTAGCGAGACAGAGATCGATACCCTGGCGCTGGCCGAGCTGCGCCGCAACATCAGTGATGTTGCCGGTTTCCCCGTCATCCTGGCGAGCCACCGTACAGAGGCTGAGCTGAGTTTCTGCCAGCGAGCCGACCTGGAGGCGATCTCCCAGCGCGGACCCGCCACTCCCGATCACGTGATCCGCACCAAACGCCTGCCGATGCTGGGCGACGAGGTACTCGACTATATCGCGGCCTACCAGCACTACTTCGAGACCTACGCCATTGAGTCACGCACACCGGTAGAGATGCTCGACCCGGCGCCCCGGGTGGTGCTCGATCCGCAGCTCGGCCTGCTTGCCGTCGGCCGTAACCCCCATGAAGCCGGGATCGTCGCTGACATCTACCGTCATACCCTGGAGATCATCCAGCGCGCAGAGTTGCTCGGTGGCTGGCAGGCGCTGCCGGCAAAGGAGATCTTCGAGGTGGAGTACTGGGAGCTGGAGCAGGCCAAGCTGCGCAAAGCAGGATCACCGCCGCCCTTTCAGGGCGAGGTGGCGCTGGTCACCGGTGCCGCCTCCGGCATCGGCCGTGCCTGTGTCGAATCCCTGCTTAGGCGGGGCGCTGCGGTGGTGGGACTCGACCTCGATGAAGCGATCGCCTACCAGCATGACGACAGTGAAGCCTTTCTTGGTCTCGCCTGCGATGTCACTGACAGTGAAGCGATCGGAGACGCACTACAACAGACGCTGCTGCACTTCGGCGGCCTCGACATGCTAGTGCTCAACGCCGGCATCTTCCCCGGCGGCTGTCCGGTGGCGGAGCTGGATGATGCGACCTGGCAGCGGGTAATGCAGGTCAACCTGGACGCCAACTTGCGCCTGTTGCGTGAGACCCATGCCATGCTCAAACTGGCGCCCAACGGCGGCCGGGTGGTGGTTATCGGTTCGAAGAACGTAGCGGCACCGGGACTGGGGGCGGCCGCCTACTCAGCGGCCAAGGCGGCGCTCAACCAGCTGGCGAGAATTACCGCGCTGGAGTGGGCTCCCGACCGTATCCGCATCAATTCGCTGCATCCCGATGCCGTGTTTGATACGGGCATCTGGACCGACGAGGTGCTGGAAGCCCGGGCTGCGCATTATGGAATAACCGTGCAGGCCTATAAACGGCGCAATCTGCTGAAAACCGAGATCACCAGCCGCGACGTGGCGGAACTGGCCTGTGAACTCTGCGATCGCCGCTTCGCCAAGACAACCGGTGCGCAGATACCCGTGGATGGGGGAAATGATCGGGTTATATAAGTAAAGCCTTCACCCAACTGCCGTCTCGGGCAATAGAGGCTCCTCCGCCAGATCGACACCTTTCAGATTGCACTGGCGAATGGACTCCCACAGCAGATTGATCGCCTCCGGACGCGGAAAGCTCTTACGCCAGGCCAGGGCCACCCGACGTTGCGGGTCCATTGCTTCCAATGGCCGTGCTGTCAGCAGATTCCAGGGCACATGATCCAGACCGATGGCTGTGTCCGGCAGGATGGTGACACCGATACCACTGGCTACCATATAGCGAATAGTCTCCAGCGAACCCCCTTCCAGATTGCGCTGCATACCGCCATCCGCGACACTCTTCTGCTGACACTCAGGGCAGATGCGCAGCACCTGCTCGCGGAAACAGTGCCCCTCTCCAAGCAGCAAGACTGACTCCTGCTGCAACTGCTCGGGACGGATCGAGCTCTGGCTCGCCAAGGGGTGCTGCTTGGGCAGGAGGACGGAGAACCCTTCATCATAGAGCAGTCGAGTCTGAATACCCGGCTCATCGAAAGGATAGGAGATGACGATCACATCCAGATCGCCGCGCTTGAGCTGATCGCAAAGCACCGAGGTGAAGTTTTCCCTGATGATCAGCGGCATCCCCTTGGCCCGTTGGGTCAGGACCGGCACCAAGTGGGGAAAGAGATAGGGCCCGACGGTGTAGATCGCCCCCACCCGCAGGGGACCGGAGAGTTGATCCTTGCTTTGGCTCGCCAGTTCACGAATCACGCCGGCCTCCTCCAGCACACGCTGTGCCTGAGCCACGATACGCTCCCCGGCGGGGGTCAAACTCACCTCGCCCTGACCGCGCTCAAAAAGCCCGACGCCCAACTCTTCCTCAAGCTTCTTTACTGCCACACTGAGGGTTGGCTGACTGACAAAACACGACTCCGCCGCATGGCCAAAATGGCGCTCACGGGCGACGGCGACGATATAACGAAGTTCACTTAATGTCATAATTGCTAGTGTAGACGACTCAATGAAAATCACTATCGATAACTGAAAGTGTTAACGCCTCAGCAAAAATCGGGGAAAAATATCGAAAATCATTCTAAGTTGAGGGCAAATCAGAAAAAAAGAGTGATTTTGGTTTTTTTACTTTCATTAAAACTGATCTAATATTAGCTCAGACACAATAGTGCTGGATCGCCGGGTGTATCCAGCTGTCCTTCACCGGCGACCTGAAAGACCAACACGACACGCGTTATGCGGAGCAGTTCAGACAATCAGACTACAGCGCTCAGAACAGTGCCGGAGAAAACATTGAAGGTACTGCAACTGACGGACAGCCATCTCTATGCTGATCCCTCGCGTTGCCTGCTGGGTCTCAATACCCTCGAGACCTTTGATGAGGTGCTCGCGCAGGCTCTGCACGAACAAGGCATGCCCGACCTGCTCCTCGCCACCGGGGACCTGGTGCATGACGCCTCCGACACCGGATACAAGCGTCTGCTCGGCCGCTTCAAACTAACTGGCATCCCCACCTACTGCCTGCCGGGAAATCACGACCTGCCGCACAAGATGAAGCAGATCCTGAACCAGGACAACGTACATACCCTGCCCAGCGTTCAAGCTAAAGGCTGGTCGCTGATCTTTCTCGATTCGACCATTCCGGGCAATGAGAGTGGCAATCTCGACAAGGGGCAGCTCGAATTGCTGCAGCTTCTGCTGGAAGCCCACACTGACAAACACACCCTGATCTGCATGCACCATCACCCCCTGCCCGTGGGTAGCCGCTGGATGGATACCATGGCGCTGAAGAACCCAGACGCCTTTTTCAACCTGCTCAGCAATCATCCCCAGGTGAAGGCCGTACTCTGCGGCCATATTCACCAGCAGTACGAAGGCGAATACCAGGGCTTGCGGCTGATCGGCTCGCCCTCCACCTGCATACAGTTTATCCCCGGACAGGACGATTTCGGCATCGATGCCTGCCCGCCAGGCTATCGCTGGCTGGAACTTCATCCTGACGGCAGCATCGATACTGGGCTTGGCCTCCTGCCGGAAATTCCCTCAGGACTGGATCTGGCATCCATGGGTTACTAAACGGGCTTTTTGCCGGCTCTGCAAAACCCTCTCTAACCTGGCTTCCGGCTACAGCTCGATCGGTACCTCTCCGATAACGCGCATCGATTGCGGCCCGTGCGCTATACGCACGGCCAGGATCTCCACCCCCTGCTTCACCGCTGCATGCAGCGTCTCGGCATAGGCTGGATCAATCTCATAGGCCGGTCTGAAACAGCTCCCTTCCGGACGATTGAGCGCGTAGACCATCACGCCGCGGAAACCTTCCCGGCAGGCCTGACTCAATAACAGCAAGTGTTTGCGCCCGCGTACGCTTACCGCATCGGGAAAGGTCAAGGCATCGCCCTGCCAGAGCGTCACGTTCTTCACCTCAACCCAGGCATCCGCGCGATCACCCTCAGTCAGTAGCAGATCGAAGCGGGCACGCTCGAAGTTCTCCGGCGCATAGGTCACCTCCCGCCGGAGCGTTCGATAGCCCTGCAGGGATTCAATGACATCCTCACGTACTGCCTCTTCCACCACCGGATTGGTGCGTCCGGTATGGACACCAATCCAGCCCTGCCCCATATCGACCCGCTCCAGGGTCCAGGCCAGTTTGCGCCGAGGGTTATCGCTATGACTCACCTGCACTGGCGCATCCACCTCCCAGCAACCCAGCATACTTCCGGTATTCGGGCAGTGGGCCGTCACCTGACGACCATCATCGAGCACCACATCAGCCAGAAATCGCTTGTAGCGTTTCAGAATTCGGCCATTGAACAGAGGGGGTAATTGCATGTGACTTTGCATGGTGGCAACAGGGGCCTTAATATTAAGGCTCGATAATAAAATGTCCCAGCCCCGAGGACTTACGATGAAACGACAGCTGACCTTGTTTGCCCTGAGTGCTATAGCGGCCAGTCCGCTTGCGGCCCAGGATCCCTACTATCCCGCTTACGGCTATGCACCAGAACCGACCTACGATAGCGATAACACCACGCGTCAGTTCAATTTCAACCCAGGCAACATGATGAACATGGGTAATCCCATGCGTAGCATGTTTGGCTCCAATCGAGGTTACGACGACTATCCGGCTGCCAGATACACACCTCCGGCTTATCCGCCGGCGTATGGTTACCCGGCCTATCCAGCCTATCAGCAACCCTATACCGACTACGGTTACGCGCCGCAAGCGCCAGCCTATCCAGACTACGACGCTTCCTATGCACAGCCTCCAGCCCAACCCACTGAGTTTGCACCACCACCGCCACAGGAAGTACAGACACCGAACTACAACACCATACCACCTGCAGCACAGCACTATCAGCCCAGGTTCTCAAACCCCGACCAGGGCACGGAGTTTCACTTTCGACCTTTGAACACGGGGGCTCAACCGGCTCAACAGACCGTTCCAGTCTCCCAGGGCAGACAAAACTCGGTCGTAGCCGCACCGCCAGCTCCCGTCTTTCGTGATAGCTACCCGCAGGAGAGTGCCTACTCGGAACCAGCGGCTCCCGTCTATCCCGACCCTCAACCACTGGCTCCACCAACCTACCCACAGGAGGGCGCTTACACAGAACCGGCCGCCCCCCTCAACTATGCCGAAACTGGAACGGCTCCTCCCGCCCCCGAGATGCAGGTTCGCGATACACTGATCGAACAGGATCCCAGCTTGAAGTTCAGGCCGCTGGACAAACCAGGGTATTCATCGGAGCTGGAGCAATAGGCCAACCCAAGCGGGGTTGCTGAACGAGCGCGGGAATTGGCAGGGCAGAGATGCCGGCGAGCGCCGACAGCATCAGTTGACTGAGAACTGAGCAAACTCCTGGTAGTCGATAAACTCACAGGCCACGCCACTCACCTGGGCATCAGCCGGACCCTTGCGCAGCCATTCGCGCAGCGCCTCCACGGCCTCCTTTTCGCCGCAAGCGACCACTTCCACGCGCCCATCGAGTAAATTTTTCACATAGCCGGTGAGCCCCAGTTGCTGAGCTTCGTGGCGTGTTGAAGCGCGATAGAAAACCCCCTGTACGCGCCCTGCCACCAGGCAGCGGATACAGAGAGTCGGATTGTTGCTCGTCTCATTCATCCGGCAATCTTAGCACCAGCTTCTCGCCAGATCGCAACTCCATCCCTTCAGCAGGGGAAAATTGGGCGTCCAGCTGGTAGCTGGCCCCCTCATTTGTTTGGCTGACAGGTTCATAGCTGAGTGCGGCAACCACGCCATCCAGCCACACGCCACGGACGCCAATCTGTACTTTATCGCCCTTGGCCAGGCGTCTCATGACTCGTTCGTCGACCTGGGTGCGGGCCAGCATCTTTCGATGATCCACCAGCGTCACCAGCGGTACGCTCTGGAGCCGGTTCACCACTGTCTCTCCCGCTTGCACGTGCACGACCACAACACGACCCTCGAAGGGGGCGTTGACGCGACTGTAGTCCTGATCAAGCTGGACCTCCGCCAGCTTCGCCTCCGCCTCACGCATGGCAGCGTCCGCCTTGGCCGCTTCGATCTCAGCGAGTTTGCGTTGATGATCGGAAAGCATGGTGCGGTCGTAGAGCTCGAGAGAACGATCAAGCTCTCGGCGCGCCTCCTCATTCAACTGCCGGGTGGCCTCACGCAAGGATTCTGCCGCCGCCAGGCGGCTGCGATAGCCGCGTGGATCGAGCTCCACCAACACCTCTCCCTTCGCCACTTCGTCACCGACAGCCACGTTGACCTTGCTGACCATGCCACTGACCGTGGTGCTCAAGATCACCCGGCCTCCCCACTCGGTAGTGCCCTGCAGGTCGAGTGCAAGCAGGGGCCCGCTTAACAGCAGACCGCCGATCAACAGGCCCGACAGCGCCATCCTGTGGGTGCCAATACTTCTCATGGTGTTGTCTCCTCAAGCTGTATCAATCTGCCCGCCAGTGCCTTGAGGCGGGCCTGCAACAGCAGGGTGTCATATCTGTTCTGTGCTCTCTGCCACTGGATGTCGGCAATCTTACCCATGGAGTCCCCCAGATCAGTCTGCATATCCATCTCGTAGAGTGTCCGACTGCGATCCAGATAGAGATCGCGGTAATCGGCGGTGATCTGCAACTCCTCCGACTGCTGCTGCAGCTGATCGAGCTGCATCCAGATATCGAGCACCTGTTGATGAAGCTGCAGTTCGTAGGCCGCCAGCTCAGCCTCTTTCTGCTGTAGCAGTGCCCGCTGCTCAGCAGCCTTGGCATCGGTCCGATTGCCGGTATAGAGCGGCAGCTCGAAGATCAGGGCTGCGGTCAGTGGATTGCGGCCACCCAGCTCACGCTTATAGGTAGCCGCTTCCAGCTCACCACGCAATACCGGATTGTCTTCCGCTTCACTGGCCTGCAACTGTTTGCGTGCAGCTTCCACCTCGGCGCGCAGACTGCGCAGATGCGGGTTCTCCAGCAACACCTGCTCGACCCAGGCATCCAACTCCTGATCGATAGGTGCGATCTCCAGATCGGGTACCTCCAGATCGGCCGGCAGATCGTTGGGACGATTGAGACTGATCGCCAATTGTGAGCGGGTGATGCGCTGCTGATTACGGCTGAGGATCATCTGTCGGCGGGACTGCTGATAAAGGCTCTCCAGCTCCATCACCTCGATGTCGGAGGCCTTGCCGAGCTCCTGACGGTTGGCGGCCCGGTCGTAGCTGATATAGGCCGTTGAGAGGGCCTCGTTGTCACGCGCATACTTGAGGTCCGCCAGGAGCACAGCAAAAAAGCGCTGCATCACCTCCAGGCGACGCTGTTGACGCACCGACTGCAGTGCCCACTGACGTGAATCGAGCGCCGCCTCGGCGGCCTCCTGCGAGCGTGCGGTGCGACCGAAATCATAGAGTTGTTTGCTCAGATTGAGTCGCGCCAGGCTGTCATTATGGGTTTGGTAATAGGCGGTCTCGGAGGGATCGATCGCACGTAGTTCAGCGGTGAAACCCAACTCGATATCGTCCACCGCACCGGCTTGTCGGTAACGGGCCCTGGCTTGTTCCAGTGCCGCATCGGCCAGTAAGCGGTCGGGATGGGCTTGATCAGCAATCGCCAGCGCCTGCGCCAGACTCAGGGGACTGGGTAGAGGTTCCTGCTGAGCCACTGCGGGTGCTGACTGAGCAAATCCAAGGATTAATGCCAGTGCACCAGCGACTACACTAAGGTGCCAGAAACCCCTCTTCACTGCTGTCTGAGTTCCTTTTTCTTCTGTCGTTTGTAGCGGGTGAAGTTGGTCTCTTTATAGTGGCCGTCGACCACGAACTCGCCCAGCCAGAGGAACTCCTGCAGGTTGTTGGTGGCGCCGGTGAAACGGGTGATCATTTTGCCGTCGAGGTTGAAGAAGCCGAATACCGGTGTAGCGCGCACCTTGTGCTGTTTGAAGGCGAAGTCCTTTTCCTTCATCGGGGTGCCCTGAAAATCGTTGATCTCCACATCACCCTCGATATCGACGGCGTAGATGAGAAAATGCTCCTTGTAGTAGTCCTGCACCTCGACCTGGTTCAACACCCGGGTCTTCATGCGGTGGCAGAAGGGGCACTCATCCATCTCGAACATGATCAGGATGCCTTTTTTCCCCTCATCTCTCGCCACTTGCAGCTCTTCGCTGAAGTTGCCCAGGGACTGATCGAAGAAGTACTCCCCCGGATCGCGGGTCGCCGCACCCGCCTGGGTAAATACCATGAACAAAAGAGCCGGTAGCCAGAAAATTGCGTGCCTCATGCTTGTCACCTACTGTTTACCTTTGTTGATGAAGGCTTCCAGATCCTCCAACGTCACGGGACCGACCTGACGGGCGGCCAATTCTCCCTGCGGATTGACCAGATAGGAAGTGGGCAGACCGGGAACCTTGCCCAACTCGGTACTCGCCGCCGGCTTCATCATCAGAATGGGATAGCTGAGAAACTGATCATCGACAAACTTCTGCAGCCGGTCTTTTTTGATCCGCTCCATGGCGACCCCCAAGACGACAGCATCCTTGTCCTTGTGGTTCGCATGGAAGACCTCCAACTCTGGCAACTCCTCGCGACAGGGGGGACACCAGGTCGCCCAGTAGTTGACCAGCACCCATTTACCCCGGTAGTCGGACAGGCGATAGGTTTTGCCATCGAGACCTTGCAGCTCGAAATCGACCGGTTCTGCCAGCGCTGAGAGGGGCAAGCCACAGAGGCAGAGCAGAAAAAGTGCGTAAAACAGTCTCCGAGACAACATGCAAGATCTCCGAATTAATCTAATTATCAACAAGTTAACTTAACAAAAGGGGTGCAGTTCAATGTTGATTCAGACCGCCATTCTCAGGTTAAATTCCATTCAGTGCAATTCCGGAAAACCTTAACAAAACAAGCCAACCCGGATGGCGCAGTGGCAACTGGATGTTATAGTTGGTTGATCGGTAACCGGCAGGAAATCCACCGCATCCAGAATGTTCGATTTTTTCACCCACCGCCAAGGCTCCAGCGCTCCAACCCTCTTCTACGTACCGACGCCGGATCCGTTTGAGAATCCATTGGTGGAGACAAATCCAGCTCCCCTGCGACAGTGGGCCACTGCCCTGCCCTTTGCCAACCCTGAGCAACTCTCTGAAGCGGTCCTCACCAGTCTGGTCCGTCTCAACCGTTATCCCGGCTCGCTACGCAAGCGGGATGAGCTGATGGAGGTCTATCACACCCCCGTGGTCAGACTGCTGCACGGCAGCAGCGGTCGCCGGGGACCTGCGCCGACCCCAACCCTGCGCCGGGTGATGCTGGAGATGGCCTATGGCTACAGCCACATGGCAAACGAATGCCTCTGCAACAAGGCCAATAAAAAGAACCTGGGGCGGCTCACCTTTGCTATCTACCATGCCATCAGGTTCTACCTGCAGGAGTATCTCTACGCCTGCGAAGAGTTCGACTGTCGGGATATCCACACCTATCGTGAAATCTCGCGCCTACGCACCTATGCCGAGGAGCAGCAGATAAACCACTCCCCGGTCGACGAGGGGGACAACAAGCCATTCGAGCGTACCATCGAACAGCAATACAACCGCTTCCTGCTGCTGCGTCTGCTCGATCCCTGCCACTTGCAGGAGGGAGAACCACGGCTCTGTTTCGACTACCTTGACGAACTGGCCGTTCATGCCCGGTTCAAGCCACCAAGCCGAGAGGTCGAGCGTTCCGGCCACTATGTCGTCGACCGCCTCGGTGAGGTACCGCCCAGTCTGTTTGAGCCTGAGGGTCTGGACACCTTGGCGCAACCCCGCTTCACCCTTTTCGATCTCAATCCGGTCAGTCAGCAGATCCATCAACAACTGCGTAACCTGGAGCGTTCTGAGGATCAGAAACCCCCCACCCTGAGCAAACTGACAACTCGGGAGATCACCAACCTGTTGGCGCGCATGCTCAAGTCTTGGCACATCCGTCCGCAACGGGATAGCGAACGCCATACCACCTCAGGACAGGTCAACGTGTGGACGGGGCTGCAACACATCTACAGCTACCTGACCCTCGATCAGACAGTCACCACCGAGCAAACGGATACGCCGGATGACGAGATCACCCTGACCCAGGTCCAATCGTCAGTGCAACACCAGGCACAAGACCCACGCAAGCCCCAACTCACGGCCAGACGATCGAACCAGAGCCGCTCCGGGGTGGCGCTCCACCTCAACATGAACCCGGCAGCGCCTTCACTGATTGGCGAAGTCGTGTTGATCAGACTGCAGGCAGAGGTGGACAGCAACGATTGGAAGATCGGTATCGTAAAGCGCGCGCTCAACCAACAGGGAAACATTCTGGAGATAGGCGTGCAATTTGTGCAGGGACGAATTGTCCCCGTGAGCCTGCAATCCGCCTTCAGAACGACAACAAGCGATAGCGATGAAGTAGAGGAGCACCCGACCTATCCCGGCCTCTACATCGACCAGGGACACACCCATCGCAGCTCCCTTATCGTGCCCAAACAATTCTTCGCTTTGGGGCAGGAGTACCGGGTGGAGGAGATGATCCCAGCGCCTGCCGTCACCCCCTTGCAGCTGCTCGAGAATACCGCCCACTTCGAGCGCTATCGGGTCAAGCCAATCTGAATCGGCAACAGCCAGCTCACGGCTCGCCCAGTAGCGAGGCCAGAGGCTGATCCATGTGGGTATCAAGATCCTGTTCCAACTGAGCCATGAGCAGGCGCAGGGCAGCCGGTTCTTCACTCACCGCAACTGCAGGCGGCAACACATAGGGGGCCGATCGATAGACCTCTTGCAGAGTCACCTCCCCCAGATCCCGTGCCAACAGCCAGCCCTTGTCGTCGGCCCGCCTCACCAGCCGCGCCTCCTGCAGACTGAGCAGCGCCAATTCGATCTCTTCATCGTTTGACGACGGTAGCTCTCGGCTCAACTCCCTGATACTCATCGAACCCCCGGCATGCTGCACCCGGCGCAGTAAGCGTAACAGGCGCAACACCAGGAGAAACGGCTCTCCCCTTTCATCTTTTGCCTGATGCCAATCCTCACGGTAGATCCCCAGGCAGTAGGTGAACTCCGCGCCCAGCAGAGTCACCAGCCAGGAGAGATAGATCCAGATCAGGAAGATCGGTACCGCCGCCAGGGCGCCATAGATGGTTTCATAGGTTGGAAAAGTAGTGACATAGAGTGCAAAGCCGCGCTTGGCCAGTTCGAAGAGCAACGCTGCCACTACCCCACCGGCCAGAGCATGGCGCAGCGGTACAGCGCGGTTTGGGACCAGCGCATAGAGCAGTGTAAAGGCCAGGGCCGAGATCACCACCGGCATCAGGCTGAGCAGACGGGTGCGCACCAGCATCACTGTCTCTCCATCACTGAACAGGGGAATGGAGACCAGATAGGAGGTGACACCGACACTGAAGGCGATCAGGATCGGGCCCAGGGAGAGGATCGCCCAGTAGACGGTGAACTTGGCCACCGGCGAGCGTTTGCGGCGCACATGCCAGATGGTGTTGAAGGCCTTGTCGATATTGCTCATCAGCATCAGTGCAACAACGATCAGAATGACAAAACCGACCCCGGTCAGCTTGCCCGCCTTCTGGCTGAAATTTCTCAAGTACTGCTGCACCGCCTCCCCTGCCGCCGGGACAAAATTCTGAAACAGAAAATCCTCAACCTGCTGGGTCATGCGCTCCGAAGCGGGGAATACGGAAAACAGCGCCAGTGTCACCGTCATCAGGGGCACCAGCGAGAGCAGCGTGGTATAGGTGAGCGCAGCCACATGTTGAATACCCGCATCCTGCTTGAAATGGTGCAGCAACAAACGGCTAAAGGGGCTCAGGTGACGCAGCGGAGACCGGCCCACCGAATAGTCTGATGCGTCATTCATGCTCTGATCTCCCTCCCATGCACTGAATCCGATTGATGGGAATATAACCCAAAGCACCTCGTGTGGTGTCTCATATTGTTTGACGATGATAGCGAGGCGCTAAGCGGCTAGCCGCTTAGCGTCTCGCCCGAAGGGAAGCCCGCTCAGGCCAGGATCCTGCGTTGCCATGCTTGACAAGGGCCTGCCATTGCCTGCGCATTGCGCCTTGACTCCTGGCCTGAGCGGGCTTCTATCATCGTCAAACAATATGAGACACCACACTAGTGTACCTCGTCATCAATCATGATCGAGCGTAAATCCAGCTTGACCCATTAGGTCAATTGTCCTAGGCTTGGCGTTAGGACAGTTGACCTAATCAATCGTCTCACTCGCCCTTCTCAGTAAGGTACACGACACAAAGAAAGATCTCGCATCAATAGCTATGCCAGGTAAATCGACACGCGATCACATCATCGAAGCGGCCGATCAGCTGTTTTATCAGCGGGGCTTCGAACATACCTCGTTTGCTCATATCGCAGAGGCGGTGAATATTTCCCGCGGCAATTTTTACTACCACTTCAAAACCAAAGACGAAATACTCGATGCCGTCATCAACCATCGACTAAGCAAGACTCAGGCGATGTTGGAGAAATGGCAAGTCGAAGGCACAACGCCGGCTGAGCGCATCCACAGTTTTATCAGCATTCTGATCATGAACAGATCGAAGATAATTCGCTACGGCTGTCCGGTAGGCACATTGTGCACCGAGCTGGCCAAGCTTGATCACCCCTCGCAAGGTGAGGCAAACAAGCTGTTCACACTCTTTCGCATCTGGCTACGGCGGCAGTTCGAACAAATGGGCAGAAGCGATGAGGCCGATGAGCTTGCAATGCATCTGCTGGCGCTTAGCCAAGGCATCGCCACCCTGGCAAACGCTTTCAACGATGAAAAATTCATCAAGTTGGAGGTCAACCGACTGTTCGATTGGCTCACTCCGTACACCTTGAGGTAAGAGACAACCGGCGTAAGACCTCTTTTAACCTGCACCGTTATTTACCGGACAGAAGCGCGAAATCTCACTGAAGGAATCGAACCATGTATGTCGTACTACTGAAGTTTTCCAAAAACAAGCATCTGGCAAGTCAACATATGGGGGCACATAACGTATGGATTCAGCGCGGCTTTGATGAGGGAGTATTTTTATTGACAGGCGGACTTCAGCAGGGATTGGGAGGCGGTATCCTGGCTAGCAATACGACTCGGGAAGCATTGCAGGAGCGTATAGCCGCCGACCCCTTCGTCACTGAAAATGTGGTCGCCGCAGACATCCTGGAACTGACCCCCCACAAAACCGACGCGCGGCTGGATTTTCTTTTCGACTAGCAAGGTGAAAACAGGAGCAGAGGATGAGTCGCTTTTTTATCGGTCCCGATGGTGAACCACGCTGCGGCTGGTGCGGCGCCGCACCCGAGTTTCTTCACTATCACGACACTGAATGGGGATTCCCGGTAGATGACGACCAAAAACTGTTTGAAAAACTCTGTCTTGAGGGTTTTCAGTCTGGATTGAGCTGGCGCACCATCCTGGCCAAACGTGACAATTTTCGCAGGGCTTTTCACGATTTCGACTTCAACAAAATTGCACGCTTTAATGAGAATGACGTCGAGCGTTTGCTTAAGGATGAAGGAATAGTTCGCCACCGGGGAAAAATCGAGGCGGTCATCAACAATGCGCGACGGGCGCAGGAACTCATCCAACGGGAAGGCTCGCTGGCGGATTTTTTCTGGCGCTACGAACCAGCTGCAAACAGGCTGGCTGAACCTCAAACCGCAGCCAAGTCGCAAGAGTCAATCGCCTTGTCGAAAGCCCTGAAAAAAATGGGCTGGAAATTTGTCGGCCCAACCACCGTCTACGCCTTTCTGCAGGCCATGGGACTTATCAACGATCATCTCGAAAGCTGCATTATCAGGCAACAAGCTCAAAAGGCGAGAAAGCGATTCAAACACCCTTCACACCCGCGATAACTCAGAAGACGCGAGCGGTGTCTGCAACACCTCCCATGAATCTGTCGACCGGCCAAAACCGCCCATCAGTCGGCATTCTGGAGCAAAGCAGAGGGGATGGTTACAATGGCGCCAGAGTCATAGGAGGCAACCGATGAGCGTAGAGATCTATCACAACCCCCGCTGCAGCAAGTCGCGCCAGACCCTGCAGATTCTGCAGGAACAGGGCGTAGAACCCGAGGTGGTGGAGTACCTGAAGACCCCGCCCGACAAAGCGACACTCAAACGCATCCTCAAAATGCTGGGCCTGGAGCCGCGCCAGCTGATGCGTACCAAAGAGAAGGAGTATCAGGAACAGGGACTCGACGATACCAGCCTCTCCAACGAGCAGTTGATCGACGCCATGATCGCCACTCCCAAGCTGATCGAGCGTCCGATCGTCATCAAGAACGGCAAGGCCGCGATTGGTCGACCGCCGGAAAGCGTGCTGGAGATACTCTGATATGGGTGAGGTATTGGTTCTTTACTACAGTCGCTATGGCGCCACCGCCGAGATGGCGCGACAGATCGCCCGCGGCGTGGAAGAGGTGGCCGGCATGCAGGCCCGTCTGCGCACGGTGCCAGCCGTCTCCACTGTCTGCGAGGCCAGTGAACCGGACATCCCCGACAGCGGCGCACCCTATGTGAGCGAAGACGACCTCAGCCAATGCGACGGCCTGATCCTCGGCAGCCCCACCCGCTTCGGCAACATGGCGGCACCGATGAAGTACTTTCTCGACACCACCAGCCGACTCTGGATGAGTGGCAGTCTGATCGGCAAACCGGCCGGCGTCTTCACCTCCACCTCCAGCCTGCATGGCGGTCAGGAGACGACCCTGCTCTCTATGATGCTGCCCCTGCTGCACCACGGAATGGTGCTCACCGGCATCCCTTACAGCGAGACCAACCTGCTGCATACTCGTAGCGGCGGCACCCCCTATGGCGCCAGCCACCTGGCCGGCAGCGACAGCAAACTGCCCCTCACCGAGGAGGAGAAACAGATCTGCCGCACCCAGGGCCGCCATCTGGCGGATATCGCACAGCGATTAAGCCAGCACTGACCGGATTCGGCTCATGCCACAGCAACTGCCACTCGGTCTCTCTCTGCGAACCCGCATCGACTTTGCCAGTTTCATCATCGGCCGCAACGGCGAGGCGGTTTCGCGCCTGCGCACCCCACAGGACCCCTTCGTCTATCTCTGGGGCGAGTCAGGGAGCGGTAAGAGCCACCTGTTGCAAGCGGCCTGCCTGCAGGCCCATCGTGAAGAGCGGCTACCGGCCTATCTGCCGCTGAAATCGAAGCAGGAGATCGACCCGGGAATGCTGGAGGGGCTGGAGGGCTACGCCCTGGTCTGTCTAGACGACCTGGAGCAGATCTCTGGCCGGGCTGAATGGGAGCGGGCCATCTTCAATCTGTTCAATCTGTTGCGCGAGAGAGGCGGGCAACTGATCGTTGCTGCCGACCGTCCGCCCGCCAGCCTGGAACTCCAGCTACCCGACCTGGCCTCGCGACTGACCTGGGGCCCCTGCTACCATCTGATCCCGCTCGACGACGACGAACGCCTGGAACTGCTACTGGCCAGTGCTGAACGACGCGGCATGAGCATGAGTGTGGAGACCGCCAGCTTCCTGCTCCAACGCACCCCTCGGGACATCCATTTTCTGACCCTGTTGATGGACCGTCTCGATGCCGCCTCGCTCGCCGCTCAGCGACGCCTGACCATACCTTTTGTACGTGAAATCCTGAACATCTAACGGTCTATAATCGGGCCAAATCATTTTTTTATGGCACTGGAAACTGCAGCAGGCTTTCTCCCCGATCCACCTCGAAGTGATCAACGAGAGCCATATGCACAGTGTGCCTGAGGGCAGCGAATCCCACTTCAAAGTGGTCGTGGTGAGCGATGCCTTCGATGGCGAAAAGCTGATCGCCCGGCATCGCCAAGTCAATCAGGTGCTGAGCGAGGAGCTGGCCGGCGGCATACATGCCCTGGCGCTACATACCATGACCCCGGACGACTGGTTTAACAAAGGGGGCACGGTAGCCGATTCGCCAGCCTGCCTGGGGGGCTCAAAACAGAGCTGAAAGTGTGAACTTCACTTGGTTGCCGGCCTTTCTCCGCCCGCTTCAGCGCTCGCCCACGCGGCAATATCAGATCGATGTGGAGACCCACCACATGGCCCTCTATCATCTGCCTTTATGCGGCTACTGCTTGCGGGTACGACGGGCAATCTGGCGTCTGAATCTACATATCGAACTGCGTAATGTGGCTAAGCAGCCCCGCTGGGCGCAAGAGCTGCGCCAGGCTGGCGGCAAGATGCAACTCCCCTGCCTGCAGATCCGTCATCCTGACTACACTGAATGGCTCTACGAATCGGAAGATATCATCAGCTACCTTAGGGTACGTTTCGAGCGCTGAGCTCGCCGCAGAGAGAGACCTCACAGGGAACCACTGATCCGGCCCAACCTGCGGCCTATTCGCCCCCCATTTCGATAGCGGCCGGCTCAATCCCGCTGGCTGAAATACTCCTTCGTCAGCGCAAACACCACCGGACTCAACAGCAACAGAGCAAGCAGATTGGGGATCGCCATCAATGCGTTCAAGGTGTCGGAGACCAGCCAGACGAATTTGAGCTGATCCTGGGCCATGGCGCCGACCGGAATCATCACCACCCAGACAATGCGGAAGGGAATAATGGAACTTACCCCGAACAGAAACTCCACACAGCGTTCGCCATAGACACTCCAACCCAGAATGGTGGTGAAGGCAAAGACCGCCAGCCCCAGCGAGACCACATAGCTGCCGACACCAGGCAGCGCACTTTCGAAAGCCAGGGAGGAGAGCGCTGCACCGGTCTCGCCACTGGTCCAGGCACCGGTAACGACAATCGCCAGACCCGTGATGGAGCAGACCACCAGGGTATCGATGAAAGTTCCGAGCATGGCCACCGTACCCTGACGCACCGGGTTGTCAGTAGCCGCCGAAGCGTGGGCGATGGGGGCACTGCCGAGGCCCGCCTCGTTTGAGAAGATGCCCCGGGCCACACCAAAGTGGATAGCCGCCCAAACCGCCGCCCCGGCAAAGCCGCCGGTCGCTGCAGTCGGCGTGAAGGCCTGCTGGACGATATCCACCACCGCGCCGGGAATGGCTCCGGCATTGAGAATCAGCACCACCAGTCCCGACAGCACATAGGCGATCGCCATCACCGGCACCAGCTTGCCCGCCACTTCGGCGATGCGGCGGATACCGCCGATCAGCACCAGGGCCGCCAGCACCGCCATCACCAGCCCCGTCACCCAGGGTGCGATCTGCAGGCCACTGTTCTCCGACAGGGCGTGCGCCACAGAATTGGCCTGTACCGTATTGCCGATGCCGAAACCGGCAAGGGCGCCAAAGATGGCAAAAAGGACGCCAAGCCAGGCCCAGCGTTCGCCAAGGCCGTTCTTGATGTAGTACATGGGGCCACCCACATGATTGCCCTTTTCATCCACCTCGCGGAAGCGGACCGCCAGCACTGCTTCGGCATATTTGGTCGCCATACCGACCAGTGCGGTACACCACATCCAGAACAGAGCGCCGGGTCCGCCGAGCGCGATGGCAGTGGCCACCCCGGCAATATTGCCGGTGCCGATGGTCGCTGAGAGGGAGGTCATCAGGGCGTTAAAGGGGCTGATCTCGCCCTCACCCAGCCCCTCACGTCCACGCCAGAGCATGCGGAAGCCGTACCCCAAACGCACCAGCGGCATCAGTCTCAGGCCCAACATCAAAACCAGGCCGGTACCCAGAATCAGCGCCAGCATCACAGGGCCCCAGACAATGCTGTTCAGGTCTTCGACCAGTTTGGTTATCAATTCCACCCTGCACTCCCCCTCTGTTAACCCGGCAATGGCGCCGTGCGCGGCTCGATCATGACTCGACACTTTACACACAAACCGCCCTGCCGCCCAAGCCCACCCGGGGTCAACGCAGCTGCCATATGATGTATAGTGATGACAACTTGAATGGAGCACTTGAGCCGGGAGCGTCAAACAGCCCTATCCCAGCATGAGCTTGAGATTGTGAGGCTTGCCAGCTAATCTCTGACCACCGGGCTCAACTATAAGACGGAAATGACTATGTCAGTCTGCAAGAACCTCAAGGGCTACGCCCGAAGTCACGAAAGGATGGCGGATTTCTTCTCCCTGATCGCTGTCCTGCTGCTCTTCGGCTCCCTCTATCTGCTCGCCATTTACTACAGCCCGCTGCTGAGCTGGATGAAGACCGACGCGATTCTCCACGTACCGGCAGTGATCGCCCTACTGCTGCTCGATGTTTTCCTGATCTTTCTCTGCCTGAATATCGGCTCGGCCCGTTACGGCGAAGCCGACGAAGGGTGTTTCCATACCTTCCGCGGACGCCGGGCCGGCAGCGGTTCGGTCGGCTCGATGTTCAACAGCTGGCTACACCATATCGAACAGGTCGGCCGTAAACATCGCTGACATCAACAACCCAGTCACCAAACAGTAGCCATCGATGGCCTATCGTCCTCTTCTCTCTCTCTCTATCCTGCTGCTGGTCGTCTGGCTCAGCGGTTGTGTTTCCATGGCCACCGACCGGCTGGCCAACAACCTCTCTCAGGCGATGCTGAATCAGACCGATCCCGAGATCGTGCGCAGTGGCGCTCCCGCCTATCTGCTGCTGCTCGACTCACTGATTGCGCAGAGCCCGGATGATCAGGGACTTCTCTTCGCAGGCGCCCGCCTCTACGGCGCCTATGCCGGCGGCCTGGTCAGCGACAACCAGCGGCAGCAGAAACTGACCGAAAAGGCCCTCGACTATGCCCGGCGCGGACTCTGCCCCGAGACGCCCGAACTCTGCCAGGCCCTGGGCGCACCTTTTGAAAAATTCTCTCTCGCACTGGCCGAGGTCGACGAGGAGGAGATCGAGGGCATCTACCTCTACGCCACCAGCTGGGCGGGATGGATCCAGGCTCACTCGGAGGCCTGGAGCGCAGTCGCCGATCTGCCCAAAGCCGAAGCGATGCTGCAGTGGGTTACGGCAAAGGATCCTGCCTATGACAACGGCCGCGCCCAACTCTATCTGGGCGTAATCGGTAGCCAGGTCCCCCCAACCCTGGGCGGCAGACCGGAGGTGGGACGGCAACACTTCGAAAACGCAATTACCTATTCCCATAGCCGCGACCTGATGGCGAAAGTAGAATACGCCCGTCACTATGCCCGGCTAGTCTTCGATAAGCCGCTGCACGACCGCCTGCTCAAGGAGGTGCTGGAGGCCGATCCGGTCGCCGATGGCCTGACCCTGAGTAACGTCATGGCTCAGCAAATGGCCGCCAAACTGCTACAGGATGATTATTTTTAAGGACCCAACATGCTTACCCGTCTCTTCACCCTCGTTCTGCTCGCCCTTATCGCCCTGCCCCTGTCGGCTGCCACCACGCTGAAGATCGCCACCCTCGCCCCCGACGGTACCAGTTGGATGAAGCAGATGCGGAGCGCCGCCAAACAGATCGAGAAGGAGACCGAGGGGCGGGTCAAACTGCGCTTCTATCCGGGTGGCGTGATGGGCAACGACAACAGTGTGCTGCGCAAGATCCGTGTCGGCCAGCTGCACGGCGGCGCCATCACCGGCGGCGGACTCAGCAGCGTCTATCCGGACGCGCAGGTCTATACCCTGCCGTTTCAGTTCCGGGACTTGCAGGAGGTGGACGCAGTGCGGCGCGTCATGGACCCGCTGATCATCGAGGGCCTGCACAAGGCGGGCTATGTCAGCTTCGGACTCAGCGAGGGCGGCTTTGCCTATCTGCTCGCCAACACCCCGGTGCAGACCACCGACGACATGCACAATCTGAAGATCTGGATACCCGAGGGAGATGAGATCAATGCCCGCATGTTCAAGGCCCTGGGTATCGCACCGATCCCCCTGCCCATGACCGATGTCATGACCGGCCTGCAGACCGGCCTCATCGACACCATCGCCAGCTCCCCCATTGGCGCCATCGCCCTGCAATGGCATACACGGGTCAAGTACCTGACTGAGGTACCACTGGCCTATCTCTATGCCACGCTGGTCATCACGGAGAAGTCCTTGGCGCGCCTGGAGGATGCCGACCGGAGCGTAGTCACACGGACTCTGCAGGAGACCTTCTCCA
The DNA here is from genome assembly GCA_037384445.1 of Candidatus Thiodiazotropha sp. GTDB lineage: Bacteria > Pseudomonadota > Gammaproteobacteria > Chromatiales > Chromatiaceae > Thiodiazotropha. Next base: position 37,337 of record JARRNY010000033.1, on the reverse strand, counting down.
AGCTTGACGCGCAGAACCGACAGGACAACCGGCAGGCCCTGGATGCCTTGCAAGGCCAGGGCATTGAGTTCGTGGAACCCTCGCTGTCACAGCGGCAAGAGTGGGAGAAGCACGCCAACACCATGCTGCAAGCCCTCTCGGATAAGGGACTGTTCGATGCCGCCATGCTCAAGCAGATGCAACAGTTGATCCAAGCCGCTCGCAGCACCAGCGCCAACCTCTGAAGCGCTGCCTCATGAGTAAGGCGAGTGGCACTCGAAAGCCAGTGCCTCGGCCTTGAGCATCAGCACGAAAATGCCGGTGCCAATGAGTAGAGAAGCTGACCAGCCACTCCAACGCTGCGTCACGAGCCGGTTTCTGTCACACTCTGCATCACGCTACCCATCGCCATCAGTCAGGAACAGTTTTCATGTCCGCTAACAATCTGTTTAAACCCGATCAGGCTCAAGGGCAAGAAGAACATTTCGACACCTTGCTTAAGCACAAGAACGTCACTATCGAGCGCATCCTCAGTCCGCCGGAGACGGTCACCGAGATGACCGCCCAGCCTCACGATGAGTGGATCTGCATCTTACAGGGCAGCGCCAAGCTGGAGATGAACGACGAGGTGCACCAGTTGCACCGTGGTGATCAGATGCTGATCCCCGCCGGCACCCTGCACCGCGTACTCACCACCAGCCACCGACCCCACTGTCTTTGGCTGGCAGTGCATATCAAATAAAAACTTTTCACAGGTAGATGCCAGGCGCCTTCTAAACCGCTCCACATGTTGTCCGCACTCAAACAGCTAAAGCACTTGCTGGCACGCCTGGAAGAGGCTGTCCTGGTGCTCATTCTCAGCGCCATGATCCTGCTCGCTGCATGGCAGATACTGATGCGCAATCTGTTCGACTCAGGCCTCTTCTGGGCCGATCCGGCCCTGCGCATGATGGTCCTCTGGTTGGCCCTGCTGGGTGCCATAGCAGCGACCCGGGATGACCGCCACATCCGCATCGACCTCTTCTCCCGCTATCTGAGTCCTCGCGGCAAAGCATGGGTGCAGATGATCAACGATCTATTCAGTGGCGTGGTCTGTGGCCTTATCGCCTGGCATGCAGGCCGCCTGGTTGCCTATGAGTGGCAGGACGGCAGCCAACTCTTCGGTGGCCTGCCAAGCTGGATTGGTGAGTCGATCATTCCCATCGGTTTCGGCCTCATGGCCCTGCGCTTCCTCTCCAGCGCTCCCCTGCGCCTGCGAACAGGAGCCCCGCCGTGCTGATCACCGTCGGCCTGATATTGCTCGCGCTGTCCGGTGCTCCCCTGTTCGCCATCATCGGCGCCAGCGCCCTGTGGGGCTTCTACCACTCCGATATCGATCTCTCGGTGGTCGCCATCGAATTCTTTCGTCTGGCTGAGATGCCGGTTTTATTGGCGATCCCGCTCTTCACCTTCGCCGGCTATCTGCTGAGTGAGAGCAACGCACCCCACCGCCTGGTACGTCTGACTCAGGCTCTGCTGGGTTGGATGCCGGGCGGTCTCGCCTTTGTCTCTCTGGTCGCCTGCGCCCTGTTCACCGCCTTCACCGGCGCCTCCGGTGTCACCATCGTGGCCCTTGGTGCCCTGCTCTATCCCGCATTGAAGGAGGCGGGTTACCGCGACCATTTCAGCCTCGGCCTGGTCACCACCTCCGGCAGTCTCGGTCTGCTCTTCGCCCCAGCCCTGCCGCTGATCCTCTACGCGGTGGTAGCGCAGCAGCTCGGCATCGGCGGCTCTATCAGCGTGGAGGATATGTTTCTCGCCGGCATCCTGCCCGGGCTACTGATGCTGACGATCCTGCTCGCCTGGAGCTACTGGTCAAGCCGTCATGTCGCGCTGGCTCGCTTCTCCGGCAGTGAAGCCTGGGCCGCCATGAAAGAGGCGGCCTGGGAGTTACCGCTGCCGGTGATCGTGCTCGGCGGCGTCTACAGCGGCTTTTTCGCCATCTCCGAGGCGGCAGCCGTAACCGCACTCTACGTGCTGATCGTTGAGGTATTGATCCACCGTGAGATCAGCCTGCGGCGGCTACCGGGTGTGATGCGTGAGGCGATGCTGCTGGTTGGCGGCATTCTGGTCATCCTCGGCCTCTCGCTCGCCTCCACCAACTACCTGATCGACCAGGGGGTACCGTCGAAGCTCTTCGCCTGGTTGCACGAGTGGGTCTCCAATCCGCTGACCTTCCTCATCCTGCTGAATATCTTCCTGCTGATCCTTGGCACCATGCTCGACATCTTCTCGGCGCTGGTGCTGATGGTGCCGCTGTTGCTACCGATCGGCATCCAATATGGCATCGACCCGGTCCATCTCGGCATCATCTTTCTGGCCAATATGCAGATCGGCTACTTCACCCCCCCGGTGGGGATGAACCTCTTCATCGCCAGCTATCGCTTCGACCGACCGGTGACCGAGATCTACCGCGCCACCCTGCCCTGGTTCCTGCTGCTACTGGGCGCGGTACTGCTGATCACCTACTGGCCCTCGCTCTCGCTGGCTCTACTCGGGCGAGGCTGAGGCCAGAAGCGGCTGCCCAGTTCGAAACCTGCGAGCCCCAGCATAATCAAGCCCGCACCCACCCAGACCTGAATCTCGATTGTCTCCCCATTGAGCCACTGGCCAGCCAACAGGGCGATGATCGGCGTCATCAGGGTTATCAGCGCCACCCGGGTGGTCTCCACATGCCGCAGCACATAGAAGTAGAGCGCGAAACCCAGCACCGAACCGACCACCCCGAGATAGACAATCGAGCCCAGGGCCCGGCCATCGATAACAGCAGGCCAGGTTTCACCCTGCAGAAACCAACTCAACAGAAACAGGGGCACCGCCACCAGCAGGCCACCCACTGTCACATTCAGACCATGCAGGCGGGCATCCAATCGCTTGACCCAGACCGCGCTGGCCGAGTGGCAGAAGACGGAAAAGAGGATGCCAATCAGCCCCCATACAGTCTCACCACCCGCCTGCAGGCCTACATCGAACATCACCCCGAGACCCGTCAGCGCCACCAGCAGAGCCAGCACCCGCGGCGGCGTCAGCCCCTGCTCAGCCAGCCACAATCGGGCCATCAGGCCAGTCACGATGGGTGAAAGACCGAACATCACCGATATCCAACCCGAGGGGATGAACTGGGCCGACCAGTAGACGCTGGTCATGGCCAGGAAGATACCCAGGCCGGCGGCCAGGTAGGTCTGGCGGGCACGGCGATGCCAATGCAGTCGCAACCCCATCAAACGCAATACCAGCATGGCCAGGGCGAGCCCGATCACCATGCGGCCGGTGACTCCGAACAGATAGCCCACCCCTTCACCGCTCCACTTGATGGCCAGCGGCGTGGTTCCCCAGATCAGCACGACCCCGATATAGGCGGCTGGAATCGACATAACATTTCTCCCTTTGATAGTTGGCACAAAAACAAAAAGGCCGCAGATGTTGCCATCTGCGGCCTTTGGGGAAGTTCGATATTCAGTAAACGATCAGTGCTTCATCAACCCCTCGGACGCAGACAGGCGCATGCGCTTCCATGCCGGTACACGGCGGCACATTAGGGAGATCTGGTTGATAAAACTGGCGTTCATGCTTCAAGCATGCCGTTCATGCCAAGCGGGGTCAAGCGGCTTTTAGCCCGGGTGGAACGCATTTCCTCTCGCAGGTGATAGAATGGCCGCGGATCATCAATCTCCAGCATCATGAATCTCAACCACCTCTTTCCTGCCGACACCGCATTCGTCATCGCTGACGAGCCCATGTGGCAGACCCCGCTGCGCAGCGAGGAGGAGGCACTCATCGCTGGCGCTGTCGAGAAGCGGCAACGGGAGTTTCGCGCCGGACGCAACGCAGCACATGAGGCTCTCGCCCGGCTCAATGCACCCGATGCTCCCCTGTTACGCGGTGAGCGGCGAGAACCTCTCTGGCCGGCCGGCTATCTCGGCAGCATCGCACACTGTCACGATCTCTGTGTTGCCGTCTGCGCGCAGGATGGGGAAGTGGCGGGAGTCGGGATCGATGTGGAGCCACTTGATCCCCTGCCGAAGGGGGTTGATCGATATATTCACACGGAGGCGGAGGCTGCCTTCGTCGCTGACAATCCGGGAGCCCATCCGGGGCGGTTGATATTCAGCGCCAAGGAGAGCCTCTACAAATGCTTCTATCCCCTGGTTCAGCGCTTTTTCGGCTTCCACTCAGTGGCATTGAGTTTCGACCGGGAACGGCAGCACTATCACTTCACTGCCACCGATCGTTGTGAATTCGATTTCCCTCCGCTGCGCTTCGAGGGACGCTACATCATTGGAGAGCGTCACCTGGTGACGGCCTGTTATCTGCTGCGGAACTGACTGATCACCCCATCAGCACGGAAACCGCCGTGGCATTCCAGTGATCACCCCCGATAGCCGGCTTGCTGACGCTGTTCCAGAGCTCCGCCGTCTGCTCCGGCGAAATGGAGTTCTGTTTCAGCTCCATCGCCTCTCGGCGCAGGGCGGCTATGTATTTGTCACGACCACAGAGGTCGATCAGACCATAAAAGTCGATCTCCCGATCAAACTCCGAGATCAATGTGTCGAGCACATCATCCACGAGATTAGCCTCGATCAACTCAGCAGCCCGACTTTCCAAAGCGCTACGTTCTTTACGTTTTCGCTGCTTTTCAAGCCAGATAACCTCGCCTTTCTGGAACATCTCCTCATTCCAGGTCTCGATGGCCACCTTGACATGGCGAGTGGATAGACGAGGAAAATCGCGCGACAGACGCTTTAGCTGCGACACCGCCTCCCTCGCCACCTCAATAAACTCATTCTCTTCAACCATGCATGCCATCCACTAGAGCTCTACAGAACTCTATCGACAGCGCCAGTGAATCCTTTACTTGTCACCTCTCAGCATTTGTTCAGCAGTGGCAGCCAGTCGAACCAATCCGTATACTCTGGCCGACCGAAAAACCACCCTCGAATTACCATGTACAGCGTTACCAAAGAAGTTCATTTCTGCTACGGCCACCGCCTGCTCAACCATCAGGGCAAGTGCCGACATCTGCATGGGCATAACGCCACTGCCGTGATCCGTCTTGAAGCGGATGAACTGGATGCCCTGGGGATGGTGTGTGATTTCAGCGAAATCGGGGACTTCGTCAAGACCTGGATCGATCAGACCCTTGATCACAATATGCTATTGCATGCTCAGGACCCGGTACTGCCGGGCCTGCAAGCGGCCGGGGAGCGGATCTACGTGATGGAGAAGAATCCGACAGCGGAAAATATCGCCAGGCTGATTTACGACCAGGTGGCCTCAGGCGGCTATCCCGTAGTTGAAGTGGCCATCTACGAGACTGACAGCGCCCTGGCCAGCTATCGCCGCACATAAAAACCGCCCGGAGCGAGCGTAGAGTACGGCTCACATTGATTGAACTCCGCTGACAATACTAAGTGGACTTCAACCGATACCGCCTGCGCAAACCCACCGGCCAATTCCAAGCGGGAATCGCCGATCTCCATTCCGACAGCGCACGACTGTTTTCGCGAAGCCGGCTCACTTACCCACTCAAACCCTGATATTTAGACTATGCTAATCCCTCTGGGAAACAGCGCTGATTAGAACGATTTGTCCCAACCACCAAACCATCAGGAACGCACAAACATCGAAAAAGAGGTAATACGAACAAATCTACAGGGACGACCCATTACAGCCTGAGCGACAAAGGAACCTCTGAACAAGTCGGAACCAAACCGATAGCAGAGCAAAATGAACCGAATCAGAGCGCACGACAAAGGCGCCTCTTTCGAGTACGGAATGCTGTCATAACCCGTCCATGACGAAGACCGGCAACGCAGAAGCGGTGCATTTTGACAGTTCGAAATCGGTCCGCGTTTTGTTCAATGGCTGCCAAGCATTGTGGGTAAATTAAACAAATTACTACGGACAGGTAATAACAATGCCCTACGACACGGATTTAGGGACCAGTGACCATGGATGCAACAAGGTCAATCTCGATTTACTTCTATTGCACCGGAATCCTAATACGCTCGCGCCAATAGAGAGAGCCATAGCGCAGCAAGAGTGGCGATACCGAACGATGAGTGACCTGCCAGAGCTGCGCAATGCGCTTGATGGTGGCGCCAAGGCGATTTTGATCGACACCGCATTTCTTCCCGAACTGCAACGACACCTTCCCAGGCGGGAGTTTGAGAAGAAGGAACGCCCAGAGCTGTTCTTCATCTCTGATCGCTGCGATATCGAAACCCAGCTGCAAGCTGTGCGTGCGGGTGCAAGTCAGTTTTTTTCGGATCCTCTCGATATCGAGGCCCTGATTGCAGCTCTTGCTGAGTGCATCACCCCGAGAGCCAAGCCATATCACAAGATCCTCATCGTCGAGGATGACGCGTCGCAAGCGAAACTTGTAGCTGATCTGCTGCGAAAAGGCACATTCGAGACCCACACTGTCACTGAGCCGCTGAACGTCATCGATTCGATATGGCGGTTTCAGCCGGACCTTATCTTCATGATGGACCTTGACATGCAAGGCGTCGACAGCGTCGTTCTGACAAAACTCATCCGTAACAGAAAAGAGTCAGCCGCCATCCCCATCATCTGTCTTTCCGGTGAAGACACTCCTGAGAAAAGGATGCTGGCATTGCAGTCCGGTGCAGACGACTTTCTGACCTTACCGATTCAGTTGCAGCAATTGCTGACGACAGTCAGATCCCGTATTGAGCGTGCCAATGCCATCTCATCTGCCGGTGTCTGCAAAAGTGAAAAGAGCGATAACGGCCTCCCCCACAGAGAAGCCCTGCTGGCACGGCTTGCAGAGACCCGTTCAAGGGGTGAAACATTGGAGCACTCCTACGGACTCATTGTGCTCGCTCTGGGCGATCCCCAATTCGACCTGGTTCCACCCAGTGGCGAGGATCTCGAGCAGTCTGTTGCCATGATGATCGAGTGGCTGGCTCCTTTGCTGATGAGAGATGACTATCTGGCTCGCATCGGAGACTGTCATCTTGCTCTGCTCGTGGGTCGTCCCAAGCGCCTGGATGTGGAGCATATAGCTGAGCTGACACACGAAATCGTCAGCTATCGGCTCACAGCATCTGCTCTCTCCGGGATTCGATTCGGCATCAGTCTGGCCATGCTGGACAGCGCCCAGGAGAGTGGCGAGGAATTGTTGCGTCAGGGGCAGTCAGCAGCAACCTCCGCCTATCAACAGGGACTGCAGGGATACCTTGCCTCTGCATGGGAACCATCGTCCCCCAAGCAGCATCGGGTCGCTGAGCCCTCAATACACAAGGAGCAGTTACTCGAGGCACTGCAGAAAGGCTCTGTCTCCCTGGAAGAGCGGTTATTCGTTGCACCAGAGGCAACACACCCCACCACCCAGCTAATTGAGCTGACACCTCAGTGCTGCGAACCCGTCGCGCCCAATGACCTCTACCGGCTGGCAGCAGATTATGCTTTGGCATCCGAATTCGATCGGGTCGTCTGTCATTTGGCCATTCAGCGTCTCGCTGAATACCGGCAGTTGGCAAAGCCGGTGAAATTAATCCTTCGGCAATCCACGGCTGTGATAGAGGATGGGAGCTATGTTGAATTCATCAAGTCCGCGCTACGCAAACTACAGATTGTAGGCGCGGGCTTGATGCTGGAGTTCGAGCTGCCTTCCCTCGCTACCAAACTGACTCAGGCTCGCCTCCTGTTTAATCAACTCGCAGCCCTTGGCATCACTATCTCGCTGAGTCATTTCTCCGGCTCCAGGAGCGCGTACAAGGCTATCACCTATCTGAAGGCAGATGCAGTAAGGCCCCGCATCTCGCTACTATCGGCGGAGCGGGAGGATCAAAAGCAGATTTCGCAGCTGCTCCACACATTGCGGGTTGAAATCATTCTCCCCTATGTGCTGCGGCGCGATCAGATCGCAGCGCCATGGTCAGAGTCCGCAGACTATATACAGGCCGATTTCACCCGCTGATTTCTGTTTTTTAACCCGGCAGCCATATGTTGCCGGGTTAGAGGGCTCCTCAGCCCAGTTCGTTATAACCACGCTCTTCGTGGAGCACGAGGTCCAGACCTTGGGTCTCTTCATCCCGGCTGACACGCAGTCCGATCAGGTTATCCACCAGCTTCAACAACGCAAAAGTCGCCACACCCGTGAAGGCAAGGGTCGCAATCACACCGATGAACTGCACCATAAGCTGTCCGCTGATGCTTGAGATACCTTCAGCAAAACCATAACCGGAGAAGACACCCAGGGAGGTGGAGGAGAAGATGCCGGCCAGAAGTGTACCCAGAATGCCACCGACACCATGCACGGGAAAAACATCCAGCGAGTCGTCGATCTTCAACACTTGCTTGAGGTAGTTGGTGGCTGAGAAACAGACAATACCGGCCAGCAGGCCGATCACCAGGGCGCCAGCGGGACCGACATAGCCGGAGGCCGGGGTGATAGTGCCGAGACCCGCCACCATACCGGTCACCGCGCCCAGAGCGCTGGGCTTACCGAACTTGATCCACTCGCGCACAAGCCAGGTCATGGCGCCGGTAGCAGCCGAAATATGGGTCACCAGCATGGCCATCGAGGCATTGCCGTCAGAGGCGAGTGCGCTACCGCCATTGAAACCGAACCAGCCGACCCAGAGCATACCCGCACCGGCAATGGTCATGGTCATGTTGTGCGGCATCATAGAAGCCGTGCCGAAGCCGTGCCTCGGCCCCATCACCATGGCCGCCACCAGTGCCGCTACACCGGCGGTGATATGTACCACCGTTCCACCGGCGAAGTCGTAGAGGCCCATCTTACCCAGCCAGCCACCGCCCCAGACCCAGTGAGTCACCGGCACATAGACCACGAATAGCCATAAAGCACTGAACAACAACATGGACGAGAAACGTATACGTTCGGCAAAACCACCCACGATGAGGGCCGGGGTGATGATGGCGAAAGTCATCTGGAACAGCATGAAGACGGATTCAGGTATGCTGCCAGACACGGTTTCCCGATCCACCCCTGCCATGAGTACCCGGCTGAAGTCGCCAATCCAGGCATTCCCTTCACCGAAGGCCAGGCTGTAGCCCGCCACCAGCCAGAGGATAGAGACCATGCCGGCAATGGCGAAGCACTGCATCAATACCGACAGAACGTTCTTGGATCGCACCAGACCGCCGTAGAACATGGCCAGACCAGGCAGCGTCATAAACAACACCAGGGCGGTCGAGGTCATGATCCAGGCCGTATCGGCCCCATTCAACTCAGCCTCGCCTGCTACGGCGGTCAGTGGCGACAACAGTAGCGCCGACAGGCCCAGAAACTCTCTCGCGGATGGAAAACGCATGTTGATATACCCCTCGTGATTCTCTCTATTATTCGCACGGGCTTCAGCGCCTGGGCCCGCTATTTGCGGGCCTATTGTAATAAAAACGACAATAAAAAACTTACATTTTTAATTCAACGACTTAGTAGCAAAACCATTGACCTGACCAGCTCAAGATTACGATTTTCTTGCCGATAGTATCAGGGACATTCACATTTCTTGACGTGGTGCGCGAAAATAAGTCTTTATTATATTAGTAATTGTTAATATAATTCAGGTATCTTCAGCCCAACGCTGGACTGCGACTGACCCATGACCTATCACAACCTCGGACAAGAGACCCAAAGCCGCCGCCAAGGCAGTGAAGCCTTCAGGCTGCAGGGTGTTGATCATTTGCCGCTGATGGCGCAGGAAGAGATCTGCCCCATTCTCAAGCAATATTTCGACTTCCTCGAGAATGCCCTGTCAGCGCATGGTGATCAGGTCGACATTAACCTGCTGCAGGAGATGCTGCTGGAGATCTCGCTGCTGTTGCGCTCAGGCAAGAGCCAGCTTCGCGATGACGGTTATTTGCGCCTGCTCGACCGCATCACGAATATCTACGCCAGGGGGCTTCGGGTTGAGGATGACCGCGCCTTTGCCGGTACTGCCGCCAACTTCGCCGATATCCTTGAGACTATCAGCCAGAATTTTCAGAATTACGACTACACCCATTCTGTCAGTCTGTTGCTCCACTACATGGACAAGCTCTTCAACACCCGGGAAGAGAGCTGGCTTGAGATTTATGAGCATCTGCTGCATATACCCGACACTATCCACATCATGCAGCAGTTGCGGATTTATCATATCGACGACATCAACACCTGGATCGACGAAGGAGTCGACAACCTCTTCACCCTGAGGGATGAACAGCTGGACGCCATCGATATTCAGGAAGAGGCCCTGCGCGATCTGAAACTACAGATCAGAACCCGTCAGTCGCAACGACACAAGGAGCCGATCAATACGGGAGTTACCAATATCAGCAGAGCGAGGCAGTTGCGCGAAATCGAAAGCCTCAAAAAGCAATATCAGCAGCTGGTGCAGGATCGCGAGGGCAAACGGGATCTCGTCGCGCTACTGGATACCAATATTCAGGAGTTTTCCGACCGGCTGGCGGAAATGCGCCGCAGCACGTTGATGAAGCTGGTCTGGATCAACCCTCAGGCCTTTTTTATTTGGTAGCAAGGGGCAGATTCGAACTGCCGACCCCAGCATTATGAGTGCTGTGCTCTAACCAACTGAGCTACCTTGCCAAAAGCTGTTCTGAAGGCCGGGCAATATACTGTCGCCATCGGATAGTGTCAATATCAGACGTTGAATCGGAAGTGAATAACATCGCCATCCTTGACGACGTACTCCTTACCCTCTGAGCGCAGTTTTCCTGCCTCTCGAGCCCCCTGCTCCCCTTTGCAGGCGACAAAATCCTCATAAGCGATCACCTCAGCGCGGATGAAGCCACGCTCGAAATCGGTGTGAATGACGCTGGCGGCCTGAGGCGCTGTGGCCTTTTGGGGTATGGTCCAGGCCCGCACCTCCTTCACGCCGGCGGTGAAATAGGTCTCCAGACCCAGCAGTTTATAGCCGGCACGCACCACTCGGTTGAGGCCCGGCTCGTCTAGCCCCATGTCAGCCAGAAACTCGGTACGCTCCTCCTCTTCCAGCTCGACGATCTCGGCCTCGATGGCGGCACATACCGGCACCACCTCCGCAGACTCGCCCTGAGCCAGCTCACGCAGCGCCTCTAGATGGGGGTTGCCCGTAAAACCATCCTCCGACACGTTGGCGATATAGAGCACCGGCTTGATGGTAAGCAGGAAGAGATCACGTAACTCCAGGTGCTCCTCTTCGTTCAGGTCCATACGGCGTACCGGCTCTCCTGCATTGAGCTGATCACGTACCCGCTCCAGCAACACCTTTCGCGCCAGGGCCTTTTTGTCGCCCGTCTTGACCTGGCGCTCCGATTTGGCCAACCCTTTCTCCACCGACTCCAGGTCGGCCAGCGCCAGTTCAGTGTTGATCACTTCCACATCGCTGATCGGATCGACCCGGCCTGCCACATGCACCACGTCCTCGCTGTCGAAGCAGCGGACTACCTGGGCGATAGCGTCAGTCTCCCGGATATTGGCGAGAAATTTGTTGCCCAACCCCTCGCCTTTGGAGGCGCCAGCCACCAGGCCAGCGATGTCGACGAATTGCATGGTGGTGGGAAGCACCCGCTGAGGCTTGACGATGCCGGCCAGCACGTCGAGCCGCGGATCGGGCAGGGGTACCACGCCGACATTGGGATCTATGGTGCAGAACGGATAATTCTCCGCCGCAATAGTCGCTTTGGTCAGCGCATTGAAAAGGGTCGATTTACCGACATTCGGCAACCCAACGATACCGCATTTGAAACCCATGGGAGGCTCCCGTGAAAAAGGGGGGAATCATACCGGAAAGGCCCGGCATTGTGCACTCCCGCAGTTTGAGCCGGAAGTTACTTGATGGTGAAAAGCTTGCCGAAATTGGCAATCTTCAGCACGTCGATGACTGCATCGTTACCGTTGCTGAGCACCACCTGCTCGCCCAACCGGTTGTATTCGCGTAGCTGTAACAGCATCCCCATGGCAGAGCTGTCCATATACTCCGCCCCCGCCAGATCGACCACATAGGACTTCTCGCCCTTGGGAAAACCTTTGTAGGCTTGTACGAAATCCTGATGAGTGGAAAAGTCGAAGCGTCCCGCCACTTTGATGATTACGGTCGTCTCGTCGCCAGAGAGGGTGCTGTTAATGGACATAGTATCTCCGAAGAATTCTCATCGTCATAGGTGACAGGCCCCACTTGGGTACTTGTTAGCGTTATCGACTGATAGCCATCAAGCTTTATGCGTTTATCCTTTTCACCCTGCCTCGGCGCGAACGAGTATTTCCCCAGCCAATGCCTTGAACTCCTTGGCCGAGTGACTGCTGGATTTGTATTCGAAGATGGTGCGTCCCATAGCTGCGCTATCAGCCAGTGCCGGACCTTCTCGGATGACACTCTCCAGCAACAGATCGGAGAAGTGATGCTCGACCTTTTCCCGCATCTCCCGGCTCGCCTTGAGACGTGGCGCCATGCGATTGAGTACAATTCTCGCCTTCACTGCATGGGGCAGGTAGGGGGCGAGTCGTTTGAGCGTCACCAGTGTCTTCAACGCCCCGTTCAGACTCTCTGCCTCGCTGGTCACCGGGATCAGCAACTCGTCGGCGGCAAACATCGCATTCACAGTCAGCAGACCACTCCCGGAAGGCGCATCGATTAGCACGAAGGCCTGATCGTCAAACTGACTCTCTATGGCCTCGTAGAGGCGTCGCGCCCGCTGTGCGCCGTCGCCATTGAGCAACTCAAGCTGAGACAGGGTGATTCCCGCCGGAATCAGGGTCAGCAGATCCCTCGCCCCGATCTTTACTGAATGCAGATCGGTTCCGTTCAACATCACACGGTCGATACCCTTGGATGGCGCCCTGAAAATACCGTACCCAGCCGCCAGACGCCCCAGGGGATCGAGATCGATCAGTGTCACGCGATGCCCCTCCCTGGCCAGCGCATGGCCCAGGCTGGTGGCAATGGTGGTCTTACCCACCCCATCGCACTGATTGATCACTGCCATTCGACGCATTAGCCGCTCATTCGATCTGAATCCGATTTAAACTTTGGACCCTTTCAGACTTGCCCGTGTCCAAGAATTGGCACGGGAAGCGTCAACAGGTCACCATAGGATACCCGCAGTTAAGAACCCCGGTATTTGAGCTAACGGCCTGAAAAGCCAATACTTTAGATACCCACTTCAGAGCTGAGGCTGGACAGACGACTGCAAGAAACAGACATGACCAACACTAACTGCACAAAACAACAGGGAATAGTCCATTCTTCACACCAAAAGAGGCAAACCTCAGGTAAACTACGTCGAAATTCACCGAAATCGATTTCCATGAGACTGCTCAGACTTCCCTCTCTAGCCCTGCTATTGGTACTGACCCATTCGCTCCACGCCGTAACCTTCGACCTGCCCGCACCGGGCGACGATGTGGTGGGGCAGACCTTTACCCTGAACACCCGCTGGGAGGAGACCTTCTCCGATATCGCCCGTGTCTACGATATCGGTTACCGACAGATGGTGGCGGCCAATCCCAAGGTCGATGCCTGGCTGCCCGGCGAAGGAACCGAGGTGGTGATCCCCCAGCAGTACATCCTGCCATCCGGACCGCGCAAGGGAATCGTTATCAATCTGGCGGAGTTGAGACTCTACTACTACCCCGAAGACAGACCAGTGGTAGTCACCTATCCCATCGGCATCGGCCGAGAGGGATGGAGCACACCCACCGGCGAGACCGTAGTGATCGGCAAGAAAGAGGGGCCGAGCTGGACCGTACCGGCCTCAATTCTCAAAGAACACGAAGAGGATGGCGACCCATTACCGCCGGTAATTCCTCCCGGCCCCAACAATCCTTTGGGGACACATGCGATCTATCTCGGTTTATCGGGCTATCTGCTGCACGGCACCAATAAACCCTATGGCGTCGGCATGCGGGTCAGCCACGGCTGCATTCGTCTCTACCCAGAGAACATCAAGCAATTTTTCAAACAGGTTAAGAAGGGCACGCCGGTGCGCATCGTCAACGAGCCCTACAAGGCGGGCTGGCTGAAGGGGGAGCTCTTTGTGCAGGTACACCCACCCCTGGTGGAGTACATCGAAGAGAAGGGGCACAACTACACAGAGTTGGTGAACGCCGTCATCGAGCGATTGGGTGAGGATCAGCGAAAACCCGATTGGTCACTGCTGCACGAGTATGCTGAAAACAAAACCGGCATCCCTATGCCACTCTATCTCTGGGACAGCAAAGAGCTGGCAGAAAAAGAGTAGATAACCGGATAACCCGGCGCGAGCAGATGACGCGCCTATCGCTTGCGACTCAGGAAGAGTCTTTCAACCAGAGCTAATCTCTTTTGCTCGCTGAAGCCTCCCCCGAATTCAGGACATAAAAAAACCCGGCCGATTGAACGGCCGGGCTTTTCTATCCCGAAGGATCGAATCGCTTGAAGCGATCGACTTATTTGGCCATAGCCTTCTCAGACATGCGACCACACTTCTCGCTGCAAGCTTCAGCAGCATCGGTAGCAGCGTTGGCAGCCTTCATGGCAGCATCAGCAGTACCCTGAGCGGTGGCAGCATCCAGCTGAGCTTCTTTAGCAGCCTTCATGGCAGCATCGGCAGCGGCCTGTGCGTTCGCAACGTCGGCCTCCAGCTTGCTCATGTCGGTGGTAGCACAACCGGCCAGCAGACCAATGCTGAGGATCATAGCGGCAGTTTTCATCATGGTGGTTTTCATCATTTACTCTCGATCTCTCTACGTTTTTCCATTGTTAGACAGATGCTTGGCATCCGGCACAAGCTTGAGCCAAAATAAACTCAAATTCAATGCCGAGTTTGTGATATCCAGAGCCATTTTGCAATTTTCCCTGGGGATTTGCGCACAATTAGTGAATTTTCGCTTCACCGATCCCCCGCGGATCACTGGCAGCCTCCACTCGTCCGCTACGCTTGTCCCAATATATTGCCTGCATATTGCCGTAGCTGTGATCCAGTTGCTTCAACTCATGACCCATAGCTTTGAGTTGTTTTCGCAAGTTTTCGCTAAAAGCCTCTGGCTCAAACTCAATTACATCAGGCAGGTATTGATGGTGAAAACGCGGACGCTCGACCCAGGCTTGCGCTCCCTTACCATCGGCCATCTCCAGAATACCCAATAAGACCATGGTAATGATGCGACTGCCTCCGGGTGTACCCAGTATGGCCAGCTGTCCCTCATCCTCAACAAAGGTCGGAGACATACTGGAGAGCATCCGTTTGCCGCCAGCGATTGCATTCGCCTCCGCCCCCACCAGGCCATAGACGTTGGGTACCCCTGGACTTGCGGAGAAGTCGTCCATTTCATCGTTGAGCAGTACGCCTGTACCCGCAACCATGAAACAGGAACCGAATGGGTAGTTGATACTCAGGGTGGCCGATACCCGATTACCTTCACGGTCCAAAACCGAGAAGTGGGTGGTATCGCGGCCCTCTTCGTGCGCCAGATTGCCGACACTGGGACTGGCCTTGTTCATCTCGATATCACGGGCCAGTCCTGCCGCATACCAGGGATGTGTCAGCGCCTTTACAGGAATATCCACATAGTCAGGATCGCCCAGATAGTCGGCCCTATCCCGATAGGCGCGGCGCATCGCCTCCACAATCAGATGGGTACGCTGTGGCTCCTCGACAGTCGGCAGATTGAAACCCTGCAGAATATTCAGCATGGTGGCCAGCGCCACGCCTCCCGAGGAAGGCGGCGCCGCACTGGTGATTGTCAGCCCCATATAACGGCTGCGAATAGGCTCCCGTTCAACCACTTTGTAGCGAGCCAGATCCTCCAGCTCCCAGATGCCACCGGCGGCTTTCACTCCCGCCACCAACTGTTTGGCCAACTCTCCGCGATAAAAGCCAGCCGCTCCCTCATCAGCCAGGCGCTGCAGGGTATCAGCCAGATCCGGCTGGTAAATCAATGAGCCCAGCTCGGGCGCTTGCTCATCATGCAGAAAGACCGCGGCAGCGGCCGGATCGGCACGTAGCGGTTCGAGACGCCAGTTCACCATGCGCAGATAGTGCGCATCCACCGGAAAACCCTCACGGGCGATACGGATCGCTGGCGCCAGCACCTGCTTCAAGGGCAGTCGCCCATAGCCTTGGGAGAGATGGACCAGAGCGGCCGGCTCACCAGGAATCCCCGCAGCCAGAGGCCCATTGATGGAGAGATTGGGGATCACATGGCCCGCTTCATCGAGATAGAGGTCGCGAGTGGCCGCCAGTGGCGCCCGCTCGCGTCCATCGACCATCGTCTCGTAACCATCGCTGGCCCGATGCAGCAGCCAGAAGCCGCCGCCACCGATACCGGAGCTGTAGGGTTCAACCACGGCCAGTACCGCACTGACCGCGACTGCCGCGTCAAAGGCGTTGCCGCCCTGCTGTAGAATCTCATGACCGGCAGCTGTCGCCAGAGGATGCGCCGAGGCGATGGCTGCTGCGGCAGGATCCTTCGCTGCCTGCGCCGGCGAGAGTAAAAACAGTAACAGACAAAAAAGGCTCCACACAGGAGCCTTTTTTAGCGGAACACGAACCGGTTTCATCTATTTGGATTCACCGGTAATGCGGAGATATTTGGCATAGAGCGCTTCGTAATCCTCTTCGTGTTCCGGGTCCTTGGGAATACAGTCCACTGGGCAGACCTCGACACACTGCGAAGTATCGTAGTGACCGACACATTCGGTGCAGAGATCAGGATCGATCTCGTAGATCTCGTCGCCCTGGCTGATAGCACCATTAGGGCATTCGGGCTCACACACATCACAGTTTATGCATTCATCAGTGATGATTAACGCCATTTCTCTTCTCCTGAATTTACGCTAGTTTTAAAATTTCAGCTAAAGCGTTCTCGCAATGCAGCCTGTACCACAGGGTGCACGAATTCTGAGACATTGCCACCCAGTGCAGAGATCTCTCGCACCAGTCCCGACGAGATATAAGTGAATTGCTCGGCAGGTGTCAGGAACATGGTTTCCACATCCGGAGCCAGACGCCGGTTCATACCCGCCAGCTGGAACTCGTACTCAAAATCGGAGACCGCTCGTAGGCCGCGCAGTATAACGTCTGCCTGATGCTGCTGCACGAACTCCACCAACAGGTTATCAAAGGCGCGGATCTCCACGCGCGGAATCTCTTTCAACACCGTTTCAACCAGCGCCACCCGCTGATCCAGTTCAAAGGCCGGGTTTTTTCCGGTGTTTGTCGCCACCGCAACAATTACCTTATCGAACAGCCGGGCCGCTCTGCGCACCAGATCGATATGCCCATTGGTAATCGGATCAAAGGTTCCAGGATAGACGGCGGTAGTCATCATGTCCGTAACATTATGGCGAAAAGGATAATAGTATCAAAAATCAGCGTATTGAATGACAAATGTTAAGCGTCAGCCATATCCGACTCTCTCATCCTGGCAGCTGTGCATGGGCCAGTCCATAGCGGACACGACCGGCGGTCTTCTGTTTCAGCCATTGCCAATCCTCGGGCAACGGAGGAAATGGACGCGAGATATCCTCTTCCAGATAGATGCGTGCACCATCGGTCAGCCAGCCCATGGTCAGGCGCTGGCAGATTGCCGCCAGCAGATCGTTGTCAAACGGCGGATCGAGAAACACGATATCGAAGGGAGTCGGTACCCCCTCGAGAAACTGCAGCGCATCTGCGCGCAGGGTCGACACCTGGGGCAGTCCCAGCAACTCCCGGTTTTTCTCCAACTGCCTGACCACTGACCCGGCCTGCTCTACCATCACCACTTCACCGGCGCCACGGGAGGCCGCCTCCATACCCAGCGCGCCGCTACCGGCAAACAGATCCAGGCATCGTGCCCCCTCGATCACCGGCTGCAGCCAGTTGAACAAGGTCTCCCGAATCCTATCGCCGGTGGGTCGCAGTCCGGGCATCTCCACAAAGGGCAGCTTTCGACCGCGATGTTCTCCGCCGATGATCCTGACCACCGACTCGGGAGGGGTTGCTTTCATTCGATCAACCTCTACGCTGCTTTGTTCACAGCTAGCAAAACATTGAGAATAGCCCAGCAGCTGAAAGCGTCAATTCTTCTCTCCAACAACCGGCAGCAAAGACTCATCGAGACGCCCCACCTGTACCGTCACCAAATGTTGCGGATCGATACGGCGACTGAAGGCATCGCGAATCTGTTCCCGGGTCACCGCCTCCACCCTTTGGGTGAAGCGGTCAAGGTAATCGAGAGGCAGGTCATAGAAGCCGATAACAGCCAGATACTGAAGAATATTGCTGTTGGAATCGATACGCAGAGGAAAGCCGCCGGTAATATTCTGCTTGGCTGCCTTTAACTCATCCGCGGTCGGCCCCTCTTTGATATAGCGCTGCAGGGTCTGCTGCATCACCTGCAGCGCTTCCCCGGCTTGCTCATTCTTAGTCTGCAGACCCAGCTGGAAAAGGCCGGGCTGGCGCATCGGCAGAAAGTAACTGTAGACACTGTAACTCAGCCCGCGTTTTTCCCGCACCTCTGCACTAAGCAACGACACCAGTCCGCTGCCACCCAGGATGTGATTGCCCACATAGAGCGGAAAGTAGTCGGGATCACCTCGGCGCATGCCGGGCTGACCCAGATAGAGGTGAGACTGGGTCGAGGGGAAGGCGATACGTTCCACCACCGCATGTGCCAGCGGCTCGACCGCCGGCAGCTTTGGCGCATGCTCACCGGCCGGCAGCGGTGCGGTCAGCCGCTCAGCAATCGCTTCGGCCTGTTTTCTGTCAACCTCGCCGACGATAGCCAGTATCGCGTTTTTCGCTACATAGAGCCGACGATGGGTGGCCTGGAGATCCTCGCGAGTGATCGACTGCACCGATTCGCGGGTACCTTCCGGATCGCCGGCGTAAGGGTGATCGCCAAACACCAGCTGATAGAGGCGTTTCTTGCCCACACTGCCGGGTGACTGTTCGTCCGACAGCAGGCTGGCCAGGATCGACTGGCGCTGGCGTTCGATCTCCTTCGGCTCAAAGCGGGGCTCGGCGACAATCTTGGCCAGCGTCTCAAGAGTCGTCTCCAGTGCATCGGGTTTGGTCAACGTTCGCACCGAGACCCAGGCCATGTCGCGCAGGCTACCCGACTCCAGCTGAGCACCGACCTGATCGAAACGCTCAGCGATCTGCTGGGCGTCCCAGTCGCCCGCCCCTTCAGTCAATAAACTGTTGGTGAATGAGGTGACCCCCGGCCTATCCCCGTCCCGGGCGCTGCCGGCATCGAAGACCAGGCGGATATCGACCATCGGCAACTCCGGCGCCGGCACATAGAGCACCTTGGTTCCGTTGGCGGTGTGCCAACTCTGGATCTTCGGTCCTGCGACTGCCACTGAGGCAAAGCAGAACGCCGCCAACAGGCTCAGCCCTGATAACCACTGCTTAACCACCATGACGACCTCCTGCCACCTGGTGCGTGAGCTTCTGTTCCATCGGCAGCGGGTCCAATACCGCCACGCTGAGATTGCGCTGCACCAGATACTTCTTGGCCACCTGCTGTATCTGCTCCGGAGTCACCTGTTTCAGGTTCTCCACATAGTCGTCGGCGAGGCGCCAGTCGAGACCAATGGTCTCCAGCTGACCAATCAGCATGGCTTGATAGAAGACCGAATCCTTCTCGAAGACCTTGGCAGCGATGATCTGATTGCGCACCCGCTCCATCTCCTGTTCGCTGACCGGTTCCTGCTTGAAGCGTTCGATCTCCTGCAGCAGTGCCTCTTCGACCTTCTCGATGGGGGTATCGGGTGTCGGTATCGCATCCAACGTAAACAGACTGGAGAGGCGGGAAAAAGCGCTGTAGCTGGCATCGGCGGAGACCGCCAATTGGCTGCCCCGGATCAGATTATTGGTCAAGCGTGCACTGTCACCACCGTCGAGCACGTAGGCCAGCATCTCCAGGGCATAGGGTTCCCAGGGTTCATCGGCTGTACCTACCACCGGCGTCTTGAAACCGAGAATCAGGTAGGGTTGTCGCGCCGGCGCTCTCACGGTGAAACGCTTCATCCCCCGTTGCTCAGGCTCGGTGCGGGGTTTGAGCTCACCGATCGGCTCGGATTTCAAAGGACCGAAATGTTTTTCCGCCAGTGCAATCACCTGTTGGGGGTCCACATCACCCACCACCACCAGGGTGGCGTTGTTCGGCGCGTACCATTTGCGGTACCAATGCTGCAGATCTTCCACCTGCAGTGCATCGAGGTCTGCCATCCAACCGATCACCGGAATGCGGTAGGGCGAGGCCTCGTAGGCGCCAGTGAGGAACTGCTCATAAGTCAGGGAGGTAGGCTTGTCCTCCGTGCGCATGCGACGCTCCTCTTTGACTACCTCCACCTCTTTAAGAAACTCCTCAGGCAGCAGGCTGAGATGGCGCATGCGGTCAGCCTCCAGCTTAAAGGAAACCTCCAGCCGATCATTCGAGAGAGTCTGAAAGTAAGCAGTGTAATCACGTCCGGTGAAGGCGTTCTCTTCGCCGCCGTTGGCAGCGATGATGCGGGAGAACTCACCAGGCTCAAGGTTTTCCGTGCCTTTGAACATCATGTGCTCAAGCACGTGTGAGACGCCGGTGATACCGCCATATTCATAGCTGGAACCGACCTTGTACCAGACCTGCGAAACCACGATGGGCGCTCGCGTATCCTGCTTCACGATCACCTTCATGCCATTATCCAACCGGTGCTCCACTACCCCGGCCTCTACCTGGCCGAGAGCCAGCAATGCCAACATCACGCTCGTGATCAAACTTCGCATCTCTATTTTTTCCTTAGCTATTCGTTGAGTCGGTGACCATCCCACCTTCACCAGCTTGCGCCTGGGGGGAAGGTACTTGATCCTGTAGCAAAAACAAATGGCGAAAACCCGCGCATGGGACCTGGGAACACGCCAATCCGGGTCAGGCCTTTCTCTTGGGCAGCGCCCGCCTGTAGAATACCCGCCAGCATCGGGCCGGTGATGATAGCCGGTCGAGCTGAGCACACTCTTAAGAGCCTGCCGATTGTGCAGAGTTCCTGAACCACCACGGTAATCCACTGCATGTTCGGATTTGGCAAGAAAAAGACACCCTCCACGACTGAGACCACCCCGCAACCCGAGAGCGAGCAGAAACCTGGCCTCTTCGCCCGTCTGCAGGAGCGACTGGCCCGGACCCGCCACAACCTCAGTGACGGCCTGGCCAATCTGGTACTGGGGCGCAAGCAGATCGATGAAGATCTACTCGAAGAGCTGGAGACCCTGCTGCTGACCGCTGATGTCGGCGTCGATGCAACCTCACGCATCATCCGCAATCTTACCGAGCGGGTGAAACGCAAGGAGCTTGATGACCCGGAGGCCCTGACCCAGGCACTCAAGCAACAGCTGTTGGAGATCCTGCAACAGAGCGATACCCCCCTGCCCGAACGCACCACCGACAAACCGCTGGTGGTGATGATGGTGGGCATCAATGGTGCCGGCAAGACCACCACTATCGGCAAACTGGCTCGCAAGTTCCAGCTCGACGGCGAAAGTGTGATGCTGGCCGCCGGCGACACCTTTCGCGCCGCCGCAGTGGAGCAGCTGCAGACCTGGGGCGAGCGCAACCAGGTTCCAGTGATCGCCCAGCATTCGGGAGCCGATTCCGCCTCTGTCTGTTTCGACGCCCTGCAGGCCGCCACCTCGCGCAGCGTCAACGTGCTGATCGCGGATACCGCAGGTCGTCTGCACACCAAAACCAACCTGATGGAAGAGCTGTCCAAAATCGCCCGTGTCATGCGAAAGATCGACCCCCAGGCGCCCCATGAGGTATTGCTGGTGGTCGACGCCGGTACCGGCCAGAACGCGGTCAATCAGGCCGTGCAGTTCCACCAGGCGGTGGGGCTGACAGGAATCGTCGTCACCAAGCTCGACGGCACCGCCAAGGGCGGCGTGGTCTTCGCTATTGCCGACAAGGTCAAGATCCCGATCCGTTTCATCGGCGTCGGCGAAGCGATCGAGGATCTGCGCGAGTTCAACCCCACAGAGTTCGTCGACGCTCTGTTCACTACCTGAGCCTATTCGTTAACCGAGAGAAAGCCTTGATCAATTTCGACAACGTCAGCAAACGTTACCCTGGTGGACACATCGGCCTGAGCAATGTGAGCTTTCACATCGAAGCCGAGGAGATGGTCTTTCTTACCGGCCATTCCGGCGCTGGCAAGAGCACTCTGTTGAAACTGATCGGCCTGCTGGAACGCTCCAATTCCGGCCAGGTGCATGTCAATGGCCGCAACCTCACCCGCCTGAAGAACAGCAAGATCCCCTACCACCGGCGCGAGGTCGGCATGATCTTCCAGGATCATCGTCTGCTGCACGACCGCACAGTCTTCGACAACGTGGCTCTGCCACTGGTGGTCTCCGGCGTCGGCCACAAGGAGATCGGCCGCCGGGTGCGCGCGGCCCTCGACAAGGTGGGTCTGTTGCATAAAGAGAAGGAGCCGCCGGTGACCCTCTCCGGCGGTGAGCAGCAGCGAGTCGGCATTGCCCGCGCAGTGGTCAGCAAGCCGCCGCTACTGCTGGCCGATGAGCCGACCGGCAATCTCGACCCCGAGCTGTCACGGGAAATCATGGAGCTGTTCAGCCAGTTCAACCAAGTCGGAGTGACCCTGCTCATCGCCACCCATGACATCGACCTGATCACCCGCATGAACAAGCGCATCCTCACCCTCAGCAAGGGGAGTCTGGCGCGCGACAGCCAAGCGGAGGCCGAGGCATGAACCGGCTGTTAAGAGCTCCGCAGATCTGGTTGCAACGCCACGCCCAAGTGGCCCTGTCGAGTCTCGGCCGCCTGTTTCGCAACCACCTCTCTTCAGCCATGACCTGCGCTGTCATCGGCATCGCGCTGGCCCTGCCGATCGGGCTACACGTCGTCCTCAACAACTTGCAGACGATCAGTGGCGGCTGGGATACCGGCGCCACCATTTCGCTCTTTCTCGAGCAGACGGTGAGCGACGAAAAGGCCAGAGCCCTGGCGCAAAAGCTGCGCCTGCATCAACGCATCGAGAGCGTTGAGCTTGTGACCAAAAGTGCAGCCTTGAATGAGTTCCGTAATCGCAGCGGTTTCGCCGAGGCACTGGAAGCCCTCGACAGCAACCCTCTGCCTGCCTTGCTGGTGATCCAGCCAAAGCAGGAGTTCACCACCGCTGAAGCGGCGCAGAAACTGGTCCGGGAGCTGGAACTGCTGCCGGAGGCGGATATCGTTCAGCTCGATCTGCAATGGGTCCAGCGCCTGCAGGCGATCACCGTCATCGCCCAGCGGGCGGTCATGGTACTCGCCACCCTGCTCGGCATGGCGGTGCTGTTGATCGTCGGCAACACCATCCGCCTGGAGATCCAGAACCGTCAGGCGGAGATCGAGATCACCAAACTGATTGGCGCCACCAATGCCTTCATCCGCCGTCCCTTTCTCTATACCGGCTTTTGGTACGGCCTGTTCGGTGGCATCATCGCCTGGATCCTGGTGGCCATCTCTGTCACCCTCCTGAAGGGGCCAGTAGCCAATTTGGCCACGCTCTACGAGAGCGCCTTCGACCTCAGTTCACTCAATTGGCTCAACATCCTCAGCCTGCTCGGCGGTAGCGCGCTGCTAGGCCTGCTAGGTTCCTGGCTGGCGGTCGGAAAACACCTCAGCGCAATTGAACCCAGCTAATCCAGCTTATTGATAATATAAGTTTTTTTACACTTCGCTTCGCGGGAACTTTTTCCTACTCTTTCAGTCTGAATCTGCGTCTAGCACTCACCGAGCGAGAGTGCTAATATTCACACAGCATTCACGATTGGGGTTAATCGATGAGTAAAGAACTTGCACTAGCCACTCTACCCACCGGCAGTATGGACGCCTATATCAGCGCGGCCTTTCAACTACCGATGCTGAGCGCGGAAGAGGAACACCAACTGGCAGTACGCTTGCGCGACCAGAAGGATCTTCGAGCCGCTCAGAAACTGATTACATCCCATATCCGCTTTGTTGTACGTATCGCACGCAACTACAGCGGCTACGGCTTGGCCCTGCCCGACCTGGTACAGGAAGGCACCGTGGGCCTGATGAAGGCCGTTAAGCGCTTCGACCCCGACATGGGGGTGCGCCTGGTCTCCTTCGCCGTGCACTGGATCAAAGCGGAAATCCACGAATATATCCTGAAGAACTGGCGCATCGTCAAAGTGGCCACGACCAAGTCCCAGCGTAAACTCTTCTTCAATCTGCGCAGCTCCAAAAAGCGCCTCGGCTGGTTCTCGCAAAAAGAGGTCGAGAGTGTGGCGCAAGATCTGGGGGTAAAGCCCGAAACCGTGTTGGAGATGGAGAGCCGCCTTTCCGGCCAGGACATCGCCTTCGACGGGCCACTTCACGACGATGAAGATGCTCCGATTGCCACCCCCGCCGGCTATCTCAAAGACATGCGCATGGAACCCTCCATGTTGTTGGAGGCCGACGACAGCGAAAGCCAGATGAAGCAACGTCTGACCTATGCGCTCAAAGGCCTGGACCCTCGCAGCCGCGAGATCCTTGAGGCCCGCTGGCTGGGTGAGAACAAATCGACACTGCATGAGCTGGCCGACCGTTATCAGGTCTCTGCAGAGCGTATCCGCCAGATCGAGAAGAGCGCCATGAAGAAGCTCAAGGCGCAACTGGCGGCCTGACGACACCCACATATCCCCACAAAAAGCAGCCATCACTGGCTGCTTTTTTTATGCCTGACGCAGAGGTGGCGAATCGATTTGGAGACAGTAGTGGACAACCGGTGCGGCAAGCCGCACCCTACGAATCAGGCTAGCCCGAATATTTCACCCGGCCGCTTAGAAGTACGATTAAGGCGCTATGGTTATTGAAAATTCCTGGGCTATTAGCAGAGTACAAAGTGTTACTGACCCATGCTGAACGCGCCCTCGCACAGGGCTAGTATGTAGGGTGCGGCTTGCCGCACCGAAACGTTCTCAGCCACTGGTGCCAAGCCCCACCACTCATCCTGGAACGAGCAGAGTGCCGACCTCAAGATGCCCGCAAACCATGGCCGGTGACGGATCGTTCAACCAGGGCACCACGCCCAGACAGGGCACAGACAAGCGCTCCCGCAAGGTCCTGAGATTGCCTTCAAATGAGGCCATATTCGGTTCGACCTGATTGGCAACCCAACCCAGCAGCTCGGCCCCACTCTGCCGGATTGCCGCTTGCGTCAGCAGGGCGTGATTGATGCAACCCAGGCGCAGACCCACCACCATGACCACCGGAAGAGAGAGTTTCAGCGCCAGATCCGCCAGCGTAGCCCGCTCGGCGTCCAGCGGCACACTCCAGCCGCCGACACCCTCCACGATGACCCAGTCTGCCATAGCGGCCAAACGCTCATAAGCCTCTGCGATGAGCGACAGATCGATGGGACGCCCGGCAGATTCCGCTGCCAGATGTGGAGCGATGGGTGGCTCATAGGCGAAGGGATTGATCCAGTCGTAGGGGAGTTCGCAACTGCCCTGGAGCTGGATACTCAGGGCGTCCTCGTTGCGCAGGCCCTCGCTGGTTGATTCGGCACCGGAAGCGACCGGCTTCATGCCCAGCACCTGCGCGCCCCGCTGCTGCAGCGCCTGCATCAGGCCGAGGGTGATACCGGTCTTGCCGCAGCCGGTGTCGGTACCAGTGATAAATAGACCTTTACTCATCTCTCTGACTGTTTGAGGCTTAACCCGGCAGCTGCTGCTTCACCACTTCCAGTGGAATCTGCGTCACCCCGTCCGCCTGGCGCTGGGTCGGTGCCCAGGCGTGGCCGTAAACCACTTCGTAACTGGCCGGCAGGCGCCCGTCACGACGAAACGTCTCATATGCCCGGTACATCGCCTGAAGTCGGCCTTTTCCGGTCAGACCCCGTTGGCGGTCGCGAGTCACGTTGTGGGCACCCAGCGTCTTCAGATCGTGCATGAGTGTCGACACATCATCGTAGGTCACCTGCAGACGGTCGACGTCGACCACCGGCTCTGCCAGACCTGCCTGCAGCATGGCATCACCGATGTTGTGCATATCCCAGAAGGGACTGACATGACTGCCGCCATCGACTGCCGCCCAGCTGGCACGCAGCTCCATCAGGGTATCGGGACCAAAGGTGGAGAAGAGCAGCATACCGTTGGGCCGCAGCACCCGCAGAAACTCCCGGAAGGTGCCCTGCAGGTCGTTACACCACTGCAGGGTGGCGCTGGAGAAGATCATATCCACCGAAGCGTCCGCCAATGGCAATCGCTCGGCATCGCCACAGAGACACGCGGGAGCCGCGCCGGTACTCTCCCGTCGGCTTGTCTGCTGCAGCATCGGCAGCGCGAAGTCGAGAGCGATGACCTGCGCTTCGGTATAGAGCCTTGCCAGGGCATGGCTGGCGTCACCGGTGCCGGCGCCCACATCCAACACCACAGCCGGCTGAAGTTTGATGTAGGCCAGCCGATCGAGCATGCGTCCGGCGATCTCCCGTTGCAGCGCCGCCACCTGATCGTAGTGGGGAGCGGCTCGTGAGAAAGCGAGCCTGGCCTGACGTTTATCGATGATCGAAGGGGAATCAGGCGGCATCGAACTGCTCCAGAAAACGGCTCACCGCACGGCGCGTCTCAGCCGGATGAGAGAGAAAAGGGGTATGGGCGGCACCGGGGATAACTTCAGTGGCTACCTCGGGCAGCCAGTCCGGCAGGAGTTCGGAGGCCTTGCACGGCGCCAGGGTATCCCGATCCCCATACAGCCAGGCGGTGGGACAGGTCAGCTGACTCAGGGTGGGGCGCAGGTCGGCAAACTTCAGCAGATCGAGTCCGGCCTCCAGGGCCTCGGGGTGGGGGTCGGGGCGCTCACGCAGGCGTTGCTTGAGACGGCGCACATTCTCCTGGGCCATATCGCTACCGAGCATCTGCAGCGCAAGGAAGCGCTCCAGCGCTTTGCTGTGATCATCGCCCAGCGCCTGAATGAAGAGGTCGAGGGTTCGTGGCGCCATGGCATGAGGCCAGTCCTCCCCCTGCACGAAACGGGGCATGCCGGCCACCACCATCACACCTGTCACCCGCTCAGGCGCCAGATGGGCCGCCTGCAGGGCAACCATGCTGCCGAGGGACCAGCCAAGCCAGATCGCCTTCGGTGGCGCAACCGCAAGACAATCAGCGGCCCAGCCAGCCAGCGCCTGCTGGCCGCGGAAGGGGCTGTGCCCGTGTCCCGGCAGGTCAATCAGGGTCACCCGGTAGTCACTCGCCAGCTCATGGGCAAAATCGGCCCAGACCGATGAGTTCATACCCCAACCATGGAGCATGACCAGATCAAGCCCCTCACCGCGGACCTCAGTCGCCAGTGTCATAGCGCCTCCCGATCGAGGGTGGCGAGCGCCGCCAGCAGGCGCTCCAGATGTCTGTCGGTGTGGTTGGCGCTGAAGGTGACGCGCAGGCGGGCACTGTCCGCCGGTACAGTGGGCGGGCGGATGGCGCTGACCAGAATGCCCTGTGCCTCCAGCTGCCGGCTCCAGGCAAGTGCCTGCTCGGCACTACCGGCCAGGATCGGCTGGATTGGCGTCGGCGACTCCATCAGCGGCAAACCCAGGGCTTCGGCCCCCTCGCGAAAGCGGGCAACGAGATGGCGCAGGCGCTCCCGCCGCCAGGACTCCTGGCGGGCTATACGCAGACTGACACGAGTCGCCGCCGCCACTGCCGGCGGCGGCGCAGTGGTGTAGACATAGCTGCGCGCCTGCTGGATCAGAGTCTCGATCAAGGTCTCACTGCCGGCGACAAAGGCGCCGAAAGTGCCAAAGGCCTTGCCCAGGGTACCCATCAGGATGGGTGCCTGCTCGATAGCCAGACCGAAATGATCCAGGCAGCCTCGACCCTCCGTTCCCAGCACCCCCAGGCCATGGGCGTCATCCACCATCAGCCAGGCATCGTGAGCCTGCGCCAGACTGGCCAGCTCCGGCAGGGGCGCCAGGTCGCCGTCCATACTGAAGACGCCATCGGTAACGATCAGGCGCCGACCGCTACCGCCCTCCGCCAGCTGTCTATCCAGCGCACCAGCGTCGGCATGGGGGTAGCGCAGCATGCGGGCCGGGCTGAGCAGGCCCGCATCGAGCAGGGAGGCGTGGTTGAGGCGGTCTTGGTAGATGTAGTCTCCCCGCCGCAACAGCGCGGAGACCACCCCCAGGTTGGCCATGTAGCCGGTGGAGAAAAGCAGCGCCCGCGGGCGGCCGGTAAACTCAGCCAGCTCCTCCTCCAGCGCATGATGCACCACCGTGTGGCCGGTGATGAGATGCGCCGCGCCGCTGCCGGCACCATAGTCAGCAACCCCCTGTTGCATGGCGCGAACCACATCGGGGTGGTTGGCTAGCCCCAGATAGTCGTTGCTGCAGAAGGCGAGCAGGGAGCGGCCGTCGATACGCATCTCCGGCTGCTGGGCCGACTCGGCGATGCGTCGGCTGCGGTAGAGATCCTCCTCGCGACGTTGATGCAGCGCCGATGTCAGCTGTTGATTCATGGATTCGCTCATGCTGACTCTCAATACCTTATCAAGCACCGTGGGTTGAACTGAGTTTTCATGCGGGAGCCGATGGAGGCTTTGCCAGGGCCGGGTTAAGGCCTACTGGTCTATCTGGCCTCTGAACGATGGAGTTAACCGCACTCTTCACCGCTCCGGCCACTGCTCAATCAGACCGCCTGTGCTTGCTTGCTACAGGGGACCTTGGCCGCCTTGACCTCGGTCTCGATGGCCTCTTCTGTCTGCATGCCGAGCCGTGCCAACAGGGCCTGATCGCGATCGGCCTCCGGATTGTCGGTGGTCAACAGGCGTTCGCCATAGAAGATGGAGTTGGCGCCCGCCAGAAAACAGAGCGCCTGCATCTCGTCGCTCATCTCGCTACGGCCAGCGGAGAGACGCACGTAGGAGGCGGGCATCAGGATGCGCGCGCTGGCGATGGTGCGTACGAACTCCAGGGGATCAAGCTCTTCGGCGCCGAACAGGGGGGTACCCTCCACCTGCACCAGCATATTGATCGGCACCGACTCGGGGTGTTTCGGCAGATTGGTCAGTTCGCGCAGCATGCTGGCACGATCCCGCCGCGATTCCCCCATACCGAGAATGCCGCCGGAGCAGACGTTGATGCCCGCATCGCGCACATGGGCCAGGGTATCCAACCGGTCATCGAAGGTACGGGTGGTGATGACATTGCCGTAGAACTCCGGCGAGGTGTCGAGATTGTGGTTGTAGTAGTCGAGCCCTGCCTCGCGCAGGCGCTCGGCCTGGGGCTGGGTCAGCATACCGAGGGTGAGGCAGGTCTCCATACCGAGTCCGTGCACCGCTTGCACCATCTCGATCACCCTGGAGAGGTTCTTGTCGGTAGGGTTGCGCCAGGCGGCGCCCATGCAGAAACGAGTGGCGCCCTTGGCCTTGGCGGCCTCTGCCGCTTCCACCACGTCATCCAGGGGCATCAGCTTCTCCGCCTCCAGACCTGTGGTGTGTTTGGCGCTCTGAGAGCAGTATCCGCAATCCTCTGCACAGGCGCCGGTTTTGATACTGAGCAGGCTACTCATCTGTACCCGGTTGGGATCGAAATGGGCCCGGTGGACCTGCTGTGCCTGGAAGATCAGGTCGTTAAAGGGCTGGTTGAGCAGGGACTCGATTTCATCCAGTTCCCAGTCATGGCGTATAGTGGTCTCAGTCATGTTGCGCACCGGCTCGTTTAGCGATTGAAGAGTGCGAAATAGACCTGATTGTCAAGCAACTGTCAACCAAGGAAGGTTATGCAGGTTAACAACTGTCTATTTTTTGTACGATCCACCCTCTTTCCCCACCATTGCACCGTCTGCGCAAGCCCGCTCGCTCAGGACATCAACCTCTGCCCAGCCTGTCGTGCAGAACTACCGCTCAATAACCCAGCCTGTCCACATTGCGCCTTACCCGTCAGCGGCGGAGCCGGGCAACCCTGCGGCCACTGCATCCGGCACCCTCCGCCCTTTGCCACAAGTTGTGTGCCTCTGCTCTACCACCCACCCTTGAGCCGGCTGATCGGTGAGTTCAAATTCGGCCACAAACTCCATCTGGCCAAACCCTTGAGCCGACTCTTCTGCCAACTGGCGCCAGACAACCTGCCCATGCCCGAGCTCATTGTGCCGATTCCCCTCCATCCCCATCGACTGCGTGAGCGTGGTTTCAATCAATCGCTGGAACTGGCCCGCAGAGTTGCCGCCGAATTCGACCTGAGGATCAACTGGCAGCACTGCCGGCGTACGCGTCCGACACCACCGCAAACAGGTCTCGACTTAAACGCCAGGCGCCGAAACCTGAAGTCTGCATTCGAGGCCGACTCGGCGCTCGCTGGCCGGCACATCGCACTTTTCGACGATGTGATAACAACCGGCAGCACTGTCACCGCCGCTAGCCAGGCACTGCTTCGTGCAGGTGCCGATCGGGTCGACGTCTGGGCACTGGCAAGGACGCCACAGGCATAAGAGGGATAACCGAATTGCTGGCTGTTGTTATACTGAAGCAGAGTTCTTTACCGACCCGACTCTTCACCCCAACGTTTTGAGGTAACACCATGTCCACCCTATGGGAGAGGGTCACCCGCGATGCCAAGCTGATCAGCCTTCCCGAGGCCTACCTGAAGCTCAAAGGGGTACTCAGAAGTCCCAACTACACCGTGCAGGAGGTAGCTGAAGCCATCAGCTACGACCCTGCCCTGACCACTCGCATACTGAGACTGGTCAACAGCCCCTACTTCGGTCTCGCCAATCGGATAGACAACATCCCCCGTGCGGTAAGCCTGCTTGGCACTCAGCAGATCCACGACCTGGCGTTGGCGACCGCTGTTGCCCACAGTTTCAGCGGCATCGACCCAAATCTGCACGATGTCGCGAGTTTCTGGCGCCAGAGTGTCTTCTGCGGCCTGGTGGCGCAGCAGCTGGCCAAGGTCTGTCATATGGTGCAGCCTGAACGGCTCTTCGTCGCGGGACTGCTGAGCGACCTGGGACACCTCATCCTCTACCAGAGCATCCCAAAGGAGTCCCTGTATGCGGATCAGCTCTCTTTGGAGCAGGCGCGTCCGCTGGTCGAGGTGGAACGGGAGGTGCTTGGGCTCGACTATGCCCGGGTCGGCGCCACACTGATGCGCCAGTGGCAGCTGCCTGAATCATTGATCGAATCGACCGAGTACCACCCGGAGCCGATGCGCGCCCTGCGCGATCCTCTGGCCACAGCGACGGTCCACCTTGCCAACCAGATGGCGCGTGCCCGCGCCACCGGTCTGCCGATCGATGAGGGAGTGATGCAACCGCACCCGGAGTCTCTGAAGCGGCTGGGCGTTACCCTGGCGGGCTGTAGCGAAATCGGTGATCTGATGGAGCCGGAGATGAACAATCTGCTCCATCTGCTCAATCCGCTGGGCAAGGTCTTATAGGGAAGTCAGTCGTCGCTGTTATTCAAACGGGGCTGTCACCGACGCTATCTTTGCGGGGACTAACCCTGCGGCACATCTGCCTACTGATTACCGATCGGCAGAATGAAGCGCTCTCCCAGGTGTTCCAGAACCACCCCATCGGTGAGAACCTCGATCAATTGCGGGCCCTCTGCCAGATAGTCGCCTTCGTGGTAGCGCTCCATATTGATCAGTACATAGCGCTTGGAGGGCTGTTTATCGTAGCTGTGAATATCGATATTGAGGCTTGGCAGATTGGCGACGTAACCACTCGGCATCTCGTTGAGTGGCCGCGCAGGCTTCGGTGGCGGAGGGGGCGGTATATTCTCAATTGGCGCTTCGGGCACGACCTCCGCTAGCGGAGCCGGAGCCAAGGGCTGTGGCGTCGGTTCCGATATCACAGGGGGCGGTGTGGCAGGGGGCGTCGATACGATCGGCCCTTGTTCTGCTGGCGGCGCGAGGCGGAAGCCACCCAGGTAGAGCCCCAGACCGAGCATCAGGCAGGCAAACAGAACCAGCAGCAGCCACCCCATTCCACGCATACCTGGTGGTGGTGGGTCGCTCGGCTGGGCGCCGAGACTGGGTACCTCACCCAGTTTGTGCTGCCGTTCCGCCTTCTTCAGCGCCTCCAGTATCAAGGACATCTCAACCCTCCCCCATTCCTGCATCCGCCAATAAGGTGGGCGTACCCGGCATCAGCGTCAGATTATTCAGGTAGATGAGGGTCTGCTGTCCCGCCACCCCATCATCGACAAGTCCGTGCTGCCGCTGGAATGCCTGCAGGCGGTGTTTCAGCGTTTCATCGAAGCGGTCGACTCCGACCACCGGTGTTACCGGCTGGTGATCGAACTGAAGCAATTGCTGACGCAGCCAGGTCACCGCCTCGCCGGTGGAACCTTCTCCGATCAGCGCCACTCCGCCGTGAGGCCGCCAGAGCAAGACAAACTCCCCATCCCAGTAGCTCTCTAGCTTTGAGGTCTCCAGCAGTGCCTCGCCGCGACCGTCATCAACCACCAGAAGGTCGTTGTCTTTCAGCTTGAGCAGCAACAATCTGGAGCGCTTCTCCTGTACCAGACGCAGCAGCAGGGGCCGATTGAGATCATCAATCTGCTTCCAGTCCCCCCGATCGCGCAAACAGCGCAAGCCACTCATTGGTGCCTGCATGCAGGGTGTCTCAGGTGATTGAGTCTGGTAGCTCTCACCCCAGAGCGAATAGAGGGTCTGATAGAGCTGATTCTGCTTCTGCGGCAGGCGGAACAGACGCTGCAAATCGAAGCTTTCCACCTGATCATCCACTGGCGGATTCTCCGGCAGTTCAGCCGCCGGCGCTTCGGCGACAGTCACGACTTCTTCACTGGATGGCATAGGGGAAGCAACACTGGCCGGCTCGACCTGTGCACTCTCCACAGCTGGCGCCGCTATCGCCAAGGTAAAAACTGACCAAGCCAAAACCGGTGAGCGGCGTTTTCGGCCACGCACCTCACGCGCCGCCATCCACACCAGCACCACATTGGCACGCTCTCTACCCTGGGTGAAGATGGCCAGCAGCACTCGCTCACAGAGGGTGTTGATCATGCGCGGCACACCCCTGGAGTAACGATGAATCATGCGCATGGCCATTGGCGTAAAGAGGTCTTCCCGGATACCGGCGACCGCCAACCGATGGGTGATATAACGCGCCGTCTCCTGGCGTTCCAGGGGCGAGAGGTGGTAACGGGCGGTAATCCGCTGATCGACCTGCCGGAGCTCTTTTCGCTCCAGCATCTGCAGCAGCTCTGGTTGGCCGACAAGGATGATACGCAGCAGTTTGTGGCGGGTGGTCTCCAGGTTGGTCAGCAGCCGAACCTGCTCCAGTACCCGCGGACTGAGATTCTGCGCCTCGTCGACCACCAGCACTGTATGGCGTCCTTCGCTGTGGGTCTTGAGCAGGTGCCGGGAAAGGGTATCCATCAACTGTTTGAGGGAGTAAGGAGGGCCGGGGTATTCGATACCCAGTTCATCGCAGATGGTTGCCAGGAATTCGCGGCGTGAGAGCCGAGGATTGAGCACCAGGGCGAGTTCCACGTCACTCAGCTGCTGTGCAAGCAGGCTGCGGATCAACAGGGTCTTGCCCGTGCCTACCTCGCCGGTGAGCAGCACGAAGCCGCCGTTGGGTCCGGTGCCATAGATCAGGTGAGCCAGGCTCTCCTCATGACCGCGACTGAGGTAGAGATAGCGCGGATCAGGGGTGATGGAGAAGGGATTCTCGTTGAAGCCGAAGTCGCGGAATTTCATCATCGGCGGCGACAATCCGGTTCAGGCGCGAGGGTCCATGCGTAGCCTTCATTCACAACCTTCATCCGCCTCATCACTGTTCTGCTCTGCCAGTTTGGTCGCCAACTCCACCCATTTCATCGCCTCCTGCTCATCCGGCGCCACGCCACGGCCCGCGAGATAGATCTGCGCCAACTCATTGGCTGCCAGATAGAGGCCGCCATTGGCGGCGCGCTCGAGCCATTCTATGCCCTGCGCAACGTCCATCTCCACTCCCTGACCCGCAAGATAGAGCATACCGAGCTGGAATTGAGCCTGCGGATGGTCCTGCTGTGCCAGGCGCTTGAATCCCCGATAGGCAATCCGGTAGTCGCCGTCAGCCAAGGCCGACACAGCTTCGTCAAAATCATCCGCCAAGGCAATAGCGGGCAACAAGCAACCCAGGGTCAGCCAGAGGGAGAGAGCAAGAATTCGAAGGGCGTGCTTGTGCTGCATAGAGGTTCCATTCTGCCACAGGCCGCAGTGATTTCCAGACAGCCTGAATGTTTTTCCCCGGCAGTTCAACTGCCAGAATGGTCTTTAGACCAATTCAATACGAATAACTCAGCCAACTGACAACAGTCGTAGCCAACCGTTCAGCAGACCAGTTCGTCAACCCTCGCACGAACTCTCGGCTGGCCAGGACTCTAAAGCAGAAGCAAGCGGCCACCCACGAGCGTGTATCTGATGCATCGGAAAAACCTGTTCGCACTGCTCTGGCTGGGTATCAGCCTGCCGACTCAAGCCATCACCCAACACGAAGGGATAGCAAGATCCGTGGAACTGCAGGAACAACTGACTCAAGCCTACCGCGCAAAAGGCGCCGGCTACCACCCGCGTACCGAACACTTCAACGAGGACGGCACGCCAACCTACATCAACCGGCTGATTCTGGAGGACTCCCCCTACCTGCTGCAACACGCTCACAATCCGGTCGACTGGCACCCCTGGTCGGATGCGGCCTTCGAACAGGCCAAACAGGAGAACAAGCCGGTCTTCCTCTCCATTGGTTACTCCACCTGTCACTGGTGCCATGTCATGGAGCGGGAGAGCTTCGAAGACCCGGCCATTGCCGCTTTTCTGAATCAGCATTTCATCTCCATCAAGGTCGACCGGGAGAGTCATCCCGATGTGGACCAGATCTATATGACTGCGGTGACACTGATCAGCGGCCGCGGCGGCTGGCCCATGTCCAGCTTCCTGACCCCAGAGGGCAAACCCTTCTTCGGTGGCACCTACTACCCACCCAAAGCGTTCACCGACCTGCTCCAGCAGGTGGCCCAAGTGTGGAGCGAGCGGCGTCAAGAGGTGGATGCGCAGGCAGACCAGATCGCTGCTGCGGTGGCCGAGAACAACCGCCTTAGCGGCGCTTCCAAGGCCTTCGATCCAGCCATCGCGGCCCTCGCCGTAGCGTCCATGGCTAAGATCTTCGACGAGATTCAGGGCGGCTTCGGCCAGGCGCCGAAGTTTCCGCAGGAGCCCTGGCTCTTCCTGCTGCTGGACCAGGCTGAGCGAAACAACGACGCCAAGGCCCTGGGGATGCTGACCACCACCCTCGACCACATGATGCATGGCGGTATCTACGACCAGATCAGCGGCGGCTTCCATCGCTACTCCACCGACTATGAGTGGCTGGTGCCGCACTTCGAAAAGATGCTCTACAACCAGGCCCATCTCAGCCGCCTCTACCTCGGCGCCTGGCGCCTGACCGGCCGCGAACGCTATCGCCGGGTCACCAGCCAGACCCTCGACTATGTGCTGCGCGAGATGACAGCCCCGGAGGGGGGCTTCTACTCCGCCACCGACGCCGACAGTGAAGGCGAAGAGGGGCTCTTCTTCACCTGGACCCTTAGCGAGATCCGCAACGCCTTGGAAGCCGAAGATGCAAAGCTGGCCAAATCGATCTACTCGATCTCCCGCATCGGCAACTTCGAGGGCCGCAACATCCTTCACTTGGAACAGACCCTGGAGGCGTATGCGCAGAGGCACAAGATGGAGCTTGCTACGCTGCGTCAGCGGCTCGACCACATCAACGGGGTGCTGCTCAAGAGTCGCAATCAACGGGTGCCGCCGTTGCGCGATGACAAAATCGTCACCGCCTGGAACGGCATGATGATCACCGCTTTCGCCGAAGCGGCCGGCCTGCTTGGCTCGAACGACTACCGCCAGGCCGCTGAGCGGGCCGCCGAGTTTCTCTGGCAGCAGAACCGGCGCGGCCCAGGCCAGCTATGGCGGGTCCATCTCGCTGGCCGCTCCTCGGTCATCGCCGCGCAAGAGGACTACGCCTATTTCGCCGAGGCACTGCTCGCTCTCTACGACCTCACTGGTGAGCCGCGCTGGCTGGCACGCGCCGAGGAGTTGGCCAACGCTCTGCTGGAGCGTTTCCTCGACAATGAGGGGGGCGGTTTCTATATGAACGAAGCCGAAGCCGGTATCACCGCCATGGGCAGACCCAAGGACGAAGGCGGCGATGGCGCCACCCCTTCCGGCACCTCGGTGGCCCTGCGCGTCCTGCAACGGCTTGCCCAACGCAGCGACAATCCGCGCTACCGTCAGCAGACGGATAACCTGATCGGCCGCTTTGCCCACGCCCTGCAGGAGCAGCCCTATAGCTACAGCTACATGCTCAGCGCCATCATGGATCATCTGCAGGGCGAACTCGATACCACCGGTTACGCCGCGCAGGGCGGCATTCGTCTGCAGGCCAAGCTTGAGGCTCAGGCGAAGCGCGTGCGACAGCTGAAGATCGAACTCGACATTCCAACCGGCTGGCACCTCAACAGCAACCAGCCCGGCGACCCAGACCTGATCGGCACCGAGGTCTCCCTCGCCGCCGGAAGTGGCTGGAGGCTGAAATCGATTCACTACCCCAGCGGCGAGGATCAGCAGCTGGGATTCCAGGAGACACCGATCTCGCTCTACTCCGGCCAGCTCACACTCGAGGCCCTTGTCGAGCCTGATGGCGAAACCCCGTCACATCTGACCCTGCCGGTGGAGATTCGTCTGCAGGCCTGCAACGACCAGGTCTGCCTTCCTCCCGAACAGATCACCCTGCGGGTCGGGATTCACTAGCCCGAATGCTTCACCCGGGAACGCGATGATCGTACCTTATTCGCACTTCTAAGCGGCCGGGTGAAATATCCGGGCTAAAGCAGATAGTCGAAAACCAGGCCGAGAAAGATCGCCATGCCAAAGAGATTGTTATTGAGGAAGGCGTCAAAACAGGCCTTGGGCTGGCGTTCGCGGGTCAACCATTGTTGATAGACAAACAGAGCGGTGCCGACCAACAGCCCCAGGTAGTAGACCCAACCCAATCCTGCCATCACTCCCACCTGCACCAGCAGTGCCAGCATCAGCAGCTGTAGAAGCCCGATGATCAGGTTGTCATAGCGGCCAAACAGAATGGCTGTCGACTTGACGCCGATCTTCAGGTCATCCTCCCGGTCCACCATGGCGTACTGGGTATCGTAGATCAGGGCCCAGATGATGGCGCTGATGAAGAGCAGCCAGGCTATGGGAGTGATCGTTTCATTGATGGCCATGAAAGCCATCGGCACGGCCCAGCCGAAGGCCGCGCCGAGCACCACCTGAGGCAGATGGGTAAAGCGCTTCATAAAGGGGTAGACCGCCGCCAGTACCAGCGCCACCAGCGACATC
>JARRNY010000032.1:0-22766 GCA_037384445.1 Candidatus Thiodiazotropha sp. | reverse complement strand
GAACCCTCGTCCGAATTCACCGGCGCGTGCCGCCTCGATGCTCGCGTTGAGTGCCAACAGGTTCGTTTGCTCGGCAATACCGCCGATGACCTTGCTGATATCTCCGATCTGGCTGCCGATGGCCTGTAATTTCAGGACCGATTGCCCGGCAAATTCTGCCTCCTCTCCCAGCTTCTGGGTAAGCGCCTCGACTTCACCCGCCACCCTTGCAGCCTCTTCGGCAGAGCGACTGATCTCGCCGATCGATACCGAGACTTCTTCCGATGCGACTGCCACCGTCTGAATGTTGGCTGCGACCGTCGCCGTGGCTTCGGAGCTTTGGCTCGACAGACCGGTGACATTGTCTACTGCGTTGAAAAGCTGGTATTTCACCTCTTCGTTCGGGTCGACCCATTCGACGACGTACGCCGGTTTCCCGTCGAGGTCATTGATCGTTTTCGTGTAGACGCGGAAGTGGTTCAGCCCGGCCCCGAAATCCTGTTCGAACTTCGTTTCCGGCTTGCCTGCCGACAGGCATTCGCGCCCACAGTTCTCGGTCTTGCAGATGTTGGCACCCCAATTGTGGCAACTCTTGTCGAGAAACTCGGACAATGGCTTGTTGAAGGCGCTCTGAACCGGGCCGTTGACATACAGCCAACGCCATTCCTTGTCGTTCGAGTTGCCGATCGCTGTCACGGAACATGGTTGTTCACAGGAATCGATAATGCCCATGAAAAACTGCTCGCGTTCCGCCGCCACCTCGCGGATCTCTTCCACCCGTTTCCTGTTCGCACTCAGGAACTTCGTGACGAAAAGCATGATAGGCAGGAGAATAACCGGCGTTAGCAGGCTGGCCCAGCCGATCAGCGGGGCCGCGGCGAGCGAAACGACCGCGATTGCGGCGAAGCTCAGCCAGACGCGGCGGGAAAATAGCTCGATTTGCCCGATCGTGTTCTGCACGACCGCTGGCATACTGTCGTGGTCAACAAACATTCTAATTCCTCGAAGTTGGGGCACTGTCGATCCGTCTGGAGGGCGCCATCGCTGTGATCCAGGTAGCGGCAGTGCGATTTTGGCTCGAAAACGAGCCATCACATCCGGTATCGGCAGCTTTTTCCTCGAGTTTAGGCCAAGCCGCTAAACGCCCCCGTATTGCTTGGCGAACCCTGCGCATGAGGCCGCCCTGCGTGAAAAAGGCTCGCTCGCTCCCGATCACTCGTACACGCTTACGACTGGCTCGACTCCGCTGCCTTCGTCGTGGCGCGCCGGTCGTCGTCTGCCGGGTCAGCGCCACATGTGGTCGATGAGGTAAGGTTCGGCCTGTGCGGCGGAATGCAGGCGCGCGAAGTGATAGCGCGTGGGGCTGACGAAGGAACTCCAGCAGCACTGCTCCACCACGTCGCCCCGACTGAAGGTCATATCGATCTTATGGTGCGTGAGAGCGGCGCAGACATATCGAAAGGCAGAGGTAATTTCGGTGGCCGGTGAGCCGCCGAATGTTGGGCTTCCTGCGTCAGCCCACCTTCCACTGCCCGATCGGCCGCTCAGGGCCGACTATAGTCTATTGCACTGCATAAACCTTAGGTCTGCATTAGCGTGCAAAGCTTCACTTACCCTATATGTAGAATCTTCCGCCTCTGGCAGAAACCGGCTGTTGGGGTTGCTACCGTCGATTGGTCTCGATATGTCCGTGACGGACTCTATTCCCACTCAATAGAAGACACGCTTTTTGTATACCCTCTCAGGAGAGTCGCGCCTCGTAGTCTGTATAGCCGAAACGTCGTACGACCTCGATCTCTCCGTTCTCATGGGCGATGGCAATTGACGGGTGCGCCACGCCATTGAACATGGTGGTCTTTACCATGGTGTAGTGGGTCATGTCTTCAAAGACCACTCGATCACCCACTTTCAGCGGTTGGTCGAAGGAGTAGTCACCGATGATATCGCCAGCGAGACAGGTCATGCCGCCAAGTCGGTAGGTGTGTGGTTTGACCTGGGGCTGCTCAGCGCCGCGCACTTCGGCTCGGTAGGGCATCTCCAGCACGTCAGGCATGTGAGCGGTGGCGGAGGTGTCGAGTATGGCGATATCAATGCCGCCGCGATGGATGATATCGAGCACAGTAGATAGCAGGGGACCGGTACGCCAGGCGATGGCAGAGCCGGGTTCCAGCACCACCTCCAGGTGGGGGTGGCGTTGGCGGAATTCGCTGAGTACACGGATCAGGCGTTCCACATCATATCCAGGGCGGGTCATCAGGTGGCCGCCGCCCAGATTGCACCACTTCATGCGGGCAAGCAGATGGCCGAAGCGCTCTTCCACTGCTTGGATCAATCTCTCTGTGGCGTCAGCATCGCACTCGCAGAGGGCATGGACGTGGATGCCTTCAATCCCGGCAGGTACGCCATCGGCGACCTCTTCCTGGGGGATGCCGAGGCGGGACTGTTCACCACTCGGATTGTAGAGATCGGTCTCTACCTCATTCACTCGCGGATTGACCCGCAGACCGCAGGATATACCAGCGGCCAGGGCCTGCTGGCCAAGGCGTTGCCACTGGCTCAGGGAGTTGAATGAGATGCGATCGGCCAGTTCGATCAGGTCGGGAAACTCGGCATCGGTATAGGCGGGTGCGTAGAGGTGGACATGTCCACCGAAGTGCTCCCGCGCCAGACGGGCTTCATTGTAGGAGCTGGCCGAGCAACCCGATAGGTATTCGCGCACGATAGGAAAGCTCGACCACATGGCGAAGCCCTTGAGTGCGAGAATGATGGTGCAGCCGCTTGCTTTCTGTACCCGGTCGATCAGCGCAAGATTGGCGCGCAACTTGTCCGCCTCCAGTAAATAACAGGGAGACGGCGCTTTGCTCAGGTCTGTCATTCAGGCAGGCTGTCGATATCGATGTCACACTCCACGTCATGCCAGGGCAGGCCGTAGCGGTTGAGATCGTGCATAAAGGGGTCGGGATCGAACTGCTCCATGTTCCAGACACCGTCCTGTTTCCATTTTCCTTCCAGCATCATCTTTGCGCCAATCATGGCAGGCACACCGGTGGTGTAGGAGACGCCTTGGGCACAGGTCTCTTTGAAACACTCCTCATGGTCGCAGATGTTGTAGATGTAGCGTGAAACCGGCTTGCCGTCCTTCTCGCCCTTGATGATACAGCCGATGTTGGTCTTGCCCTTGGTGCGCGGACCGAGGCTGGCCGGATCGGGCAGCAGTGCCTTGAGGAACTGCAGCGGCACGATCTGCTGACCCTGGAATTCCATCGGTTCGATGCTGTCGAGGCCCAGGTTCTGGATCACCTCCAGGTGTTTGAGGTAACTCTCGCCAAAGGTCATCCAGAAACGCATGCGCTTGACCGGGATGTGTTTGGTCAGCGACTCCATCTCCTCGTGATAGAGCAGAAACATCTTGCGCGGACCGATCTCGGGAAAGTCGAAGGTACGGGAGATCTCCATCGGTTGGGTCTCGACCCACTCGCCGTTCTCGAAGTAGCGGCCGTTGGCGGTTACCTCGCGGATATTGATCTCTGGATTGAAGTTGGTGGCGAAGGCGTAGCCGTGGTCACCTGCGTTGCAATCGAGGATATCCACGGTATCGATACGATCAAAGTGGTGCTTGAGGGCATAGGCGGTGAAGACATTGGTCACACCCGGGTCGAAGCCGGAGCCGAGCAGCGCCATCAGACCGGCGTTCTTGAAGCGATCCTGGTAGGCCCACTGCCATTTGTATTCGAACTTGGCCTCGTCCAGGGGCTCATAGTTGGCGGTGTCGAGGTAGTCGATGCCGGTCTCCAGGCAGGCGTCCATAATCGTCAGATCCTGGTAGGGCAGGGCGACGTTGATCACCATCTTCGGTTCGATCTTGCGGATCAGCGCCACCAGCTCTGGCACCTTGTCGGCATCAACCTGAGCGGTTTTCACCCTGCCGCCGCCGATCTCGGAAGCGATCTGATCGCATTTGGAGAGGGTGCGGCTTGCCAGCCAGATATCGCTGAAGACCTCAGGCAGCTGGGCGCATTTGTGGGTCACCACACGGCCGACGCCGCCGGCGCCGATGATCAGAACTCGACTCATGTTTTTTTACCCGGAATAGAGAACAACATGGAGGGGGATTTTAGTAGCTGACGGGGTAGGTGTCTTGTGTTTTTGCGTGCCAGCCAATACCAACACCAACAGCTGAGTGATTTTGTGCAAATGGGTTGCACACCCTAGATGGGATTGGCGATCTCCAATAGATTTCCATCCGGGTCGCGCAGGTAGACAGAGAGAATGGGGCCAGTGGCACCGGTGCGCTGGATCGGGCCTTGCTCGATCTCGATATGTTGCGCCTGTAAATGGGCAATGACTTCTTCGAGTGGGATGCGGGTGAGAAAACAGAGGTCGGCAGAGCCTGGAGTAGGGTATTGCGCTTTGGGTTCGAACTCTTTGCCCTGTTGATGCAGGTTGATCTTCTGCTGACCGAAAGCGAGGGCCTTGCGGCCACCGGCAAACAGGCTGACCTGCATACCGAGCACGCGGGTATAGAAGTCACAGGTTGTGTCGATGTCCTGAACCGTCAGGACCAGGTGATCGAGACTGTCGATTTTCATCATCGTTATGGCAATGACGACTCATCGTCCATACGGTCCAGCGGCTGCTCCCTTGGCCCGAACTCCTCCTCCATATGTTCATCGATGAGTTGACGCACCCGGTGGCCCAGCGGGCCGGCCAGCTCATCATGCAGGATCTGGGTCAGGCGTTCAGTCGCTTCATCGATCGCCTTCTCCACCGAGCGGATGACCAGTGGGCGTAGTTCGCTCTCCAATTGGGCGACGATCTCGTCACGCATGGCAAGCAGGACTTCGTCATATTCGGGCGTGGCGGGGGTGAACTCTTCTGAGTCGTCGTCGAATCCGGCATATTCCGACTCGATCTCCAGCTCTTCGGGCGTGACGACGTCTTCCAGCAGCGGGATCTCATCGTCTTTGGGGTGGTCTGGTGGGTCGATGTTCATCTATCGGATGTCGTGTTTGTTCAGCGGGTAACCCCGGTCGCGGTAGAAGCGGAAGCGGTCGCGACCGGATGCTACCACCTGGGGTTCCTTGTCGATCAGCTCAGCCACCCGTTCGAAGCGACTGAAGAAACCAGGCACCTCGCTGGCCAGGTTGATCAGTACATCGTGTTCATCATCGTTCTCGCCATGGTGGCCGATGATGACCGGCGTGAGCGCTGGGTCGCAGTCGCCCTCCCGACCATGGGGGATGAAGCTTCCCTGGCGGAAGGTCCAGAGCAGGCGGTCGATATGGCGCGTCTCCTCATCGGAGCCGGTATGGATGAAGATGCGCCGTCCCTGGTGATAGATCTTCTCACTGAGACGGCAAGCCAGGGTGTAGCGGTTACCAGCGGCTTTCTCATCCAGCACATAAAAGTCGACTTGGGTCATGGAGTGCTACTTCCCCTAGTCTTTATGACCGCAGCGTTTCAGCAGGAACTGGCTCAGCAGGGGTACCGGGCGACCGGTGGCCCCCTTGTCGCCGCCGCTGCGCCAGGCAGTACCGGCTATATCGAGATGCGCCCACTTGAACTTCTTGGTATAGCGGGAGAGGAAGCAGGCGGCGGTGATGGTGCCCGCGCCCTTGCCGCCGATATTGGCCATGTCGGCGAAGTTGCTCTTGAGTTGATCCTGATACTCATCCCACAGCGGCAGCTGCCAGGCCCGGTCGCCTGTGTGCTGGCCGGCGGCAAGCACCTCAGTGGCCAAGGCGTCATTGTTGGCCATCAGACCGGAGGCCTGATCGCCCAGAGCGACAATGCAGGCGCCGGTGAGAGTGGCGATGTCGATCACTGCGGCGGGCTCAAAACGCTCACTGTAGGTGAGCGCATCGCAGAGGATCAAGCGACCCTCGGCATCGGTGTTGAGAATCTCGATGGTCTGGCCCGACATGCTGGTGACGATATCACCCGGTTTATTGGCATCACCGTCTGGCAGGTTCTCGGAGGAGGGGACGACACCCACCAGGTTGATCGGCAGATCCATCTCCAGGCAGGCCTTGACGGTACCGAAGACACTGGCGCCGCCACACATGTCGTACTTCATCTCATCCATCGCTGCGGACGGTTTGATGGAGATGCCGCCGGCGTCGAAGGTGAGTCCCTTGCCGACCAGTACCACGGGTTTGGCGCCGGGCTTACCGCCCTGGTACTGCATGATGATCAGTTTGGCCGGCTGGCGGCTGCCGCGGGAGACCGAGAGCAGGGAGCCCATGCCCAGCTTCTCCATCTGCTTCTCTTCCAGGATCTGTACCTTGAGCTTGGTATTGCCCCGCCCGAGCTTGCGTGCCTCGTCGGCGAGGTAGCTGGGGGTGCAGATATTGCCCGGCAGATTGGACAGATCCTTGGTCAGGGCGACGCCCTTGGCAATCGCTGTCGCATGTTCGAGGGCCTTGCTTGCCGCCTTCTGCTGCCGGCGGTCGTGAACAAACAGGCCAAGCCGCTTCAACGGGCGGGGATTCTTCTTGGATTCGCTCTTGGTCTGGGTGTATTCGTAGAGGGCCTCCTCGGCGCTGAGGACGCTTTCACGTACGATCTGGTAGAGGCTCTTGTCGTCGATCTCAGCATCGCAGAGGCCGCAGACCGCCTCGGCAGGATGGCCTTCATCGAGCAGTTTGACTGCGGCGGCCAGAGCACCGCTATAGGCCTTCATGGTCAGTTCGCGGGCTTTACCCAGGCCCACCAGCAGGATTCGCTCCGCCGCCACGCCGGGGGTATCGTAGACCATCAATAGCTGGCCCGGGTTGCCGTCCATGTCGCCACGCTTGAGCAGTTTGCCGAGATGGCCGTTGCTGGCCTTGTCGACCTGCTCTGCAAGTGGAGAGAGTTGGCGGCGTGAGAAGACGCCGAGAATCAGGCACGCAGTGCGTTGCTGGGCGGGGTCACCGGTCTTGATACTGTATTCCATAGCTCCTCGCGTGGAAAAATAGGTTCTGGTCGTTGGGCGATGTCTGTAGGATAACAGGCTTATCGTAGCGACTGCGCCTGTCAGTCCATTGAACCTTAAGTCTACCGAAAGATAAGTTATTTAACATCGTCCCGTGATCAGCATCATAGACCGTTATTT
This sequence comes from Candidatus Thiodiazotropha sp., assembly GCA_037384445.1. Taxonomy (GTDB): domain Bacteria; phylum Pseudomonadota; class Gammaproteobacteria; order Chromatiales; family Chromatiaceae; genus Thiodiazotropha. The sequence continues at coordinate 15,691 of JARRNY010000032.1, read as the reverse complement.
GCTCAAAGAAGTGCTGAAGACGCTATTGGCGGTATTGACGGTGCTGGCGCTGATTCTGTTGAGCAACAGCTTCATCAAACTGCTCAAAGAGGTAGCGTCGGGCGAACTCAACACCAATCTGCTGTTCCAGCTGCTCGGCCTGGAAATGACCACTTACATTTCGCGGTTGATGCCGCCGGCCTTCTTTTTCGCTGTGCTCTATGCGGTGGGGAGAATGTACCGTGATAGCGAGATGGTGGCGCTGGAGTCGTGCGGAGTGGGTGGCTTGCGCCTCTATCGCTCACTCTCGCTGGCGGTGTTGCCGGTGGCGCTGCTGACGGCTTGGCTGTCGCTGCAGGTACAGCCCTGGAGCAGCCGCACGAGTGCCGAACTGATCGCTTCCCAGGAGGGACAGGCCAGTGAACTGGCCGGTATCACCGCGGGCCGCTTCAATGAGTACAGCAAGGGTGACCTGGTACTCTACGTGGCATCCATCGACGACCGGGAACGACGCATGCAGGATGTCTTCATTCAGCAGCGACGCGAAGGGGTGTTGAGCCTGATCAGCGCCAAGAGCGGTTTCCAGCAGATCGACGAGGTCTCAGGTGACCGTTATCTGGTGCTGGACGATGGTTACCGTTATCAGGGAGACCCGGGCCGCTTCGACTATGAGGTCAGCGAGTTCAAACGCTATGCCCTGCGTATCCAGGAGCGGGATAAGGTGTTTGTGGATCAGCATCGCAGATCGCTACCCAACCATGTGTTGCTGGCTTCCGCGAACATCGAGGATCGGGCTCAGATGCAGGTGCGACTTTCGCAGATCCTGGGTCTGCTGGTGTTTGCCTTTCTCAGTCTACCCTTGAGCCGCTCCTTGCCGCGCCAGGGCCCCTTCGGCCGGCTGGTGCTGGCGTTCGTCCTCTATACCGTATACCTCAGTCTGCAGGGGTTAGCGGAACGCTGGATGATAGAGGGGATGACGGCCGCATGGCTCGGCACCTGGTGGGTTCATGTGAGTCTGTTTCTGATTGGTCTGATCATCCTGCTACCCGACAGCCAGCTCTATCGGGTGTGGCGATATCGGCTGGGGCAGTCGAAGAGATGATCACGCTATTCGATCGTTACATCGGGCGCGCAGTACTGCTGGGTATTGTCTCTGTACTGGCACTGTTACTGGTGTTGATCGGTTTCTTCGAGGTGATTGGCGAACTGGAAGATGTGGAGAAAGGCTATACCACGATGATGGCCTACACCTATGTGGTCCTGACTCTGCCGCGTTATACCTATGAACTCTTTCCTATCGCCACGCTACTGGGCAGCCTGATCGGACTCGGTGCTCTGGCCAGCAATTCCGAGCTGATGGCGATGCGGGCGGCCGGCATCTCCATCGGGCGCATCGTGGCTTCAACCCTGAAGTCGGGTCTATTGGTGCTGCTGGTGGTTTTGCTGATCGGGGAGTATGTGGCGCCACGAGCCGAGTTGCAGGCGCAACGCATGAAGATGCAGGCGCTATCGGATCAGATCACGCTGAAAACCCGCTATGGTTTCTGGACACGGGATGAGAACACCTTCATCAATATCCGTCAGATCCTGCCGAATCGGGTGCTGGCGGATGTCTCCATCTATCGCTATGACGACAGCCAGCGTCTGCAACAGGCGCTGCATGCCAGGCGGGCGTCTTACAAAGAGGGTGGCTGGGTGCTGAAGACGGTGCGGCAGAGCCAATTCTCGCCGCAACGAGTGACAGTGAAAGTTTTCGATCAGTTGCCTTGGGCCACCCGCCTCAAGCCCTCGGTGCTCGATGTGGTGACGGTCATGCCCCATATGCTGGCAGCCTGGGACCTGTGGCGCTACATCGACTACCTGCAGCAGAACGGTCAGTCTTCACAAACCTACGAGGTGGCCTTCTGGGGTAAGTTGGCTGCGCCGCTGGTGACTCTGGTGATGCTCTTTCTCAGCATTCCTTTCGTCTTCGGCTCACTGCGCAGTGTAGGTATTGGCCAGCGTATCTTCATCGGCTCAATGCTGGGCATCGTCTTCTATCTGCTCAACCGGGCCTTCTCATACATGGCCGTGGTCTACTCAATGAATGCGCTTTTCGCCACGCTGCTGCCGGTGCTGCTTTTCTTCGGTTATGCCCTGTGGAAGTTTAAACGGGTGCAATGACAGGGTTGGATCAGCGCCAGTGAAGCTTCAGTTCGATACCCAGGTAGTCGGGGACTACCGGGTTCAGCTGGCTTTCGAAGGGGTCGTTGAGTGACAACCTTTCCCATTCGGTGACCGCCGGACTGCGGTAGAAGGTGCGAAATTGCATTTCGCTCTCAACCCCAACACCAAACCAACCGTCAACGATGGTGTTCAGGGAGCCGAGTGGATCGGTTGCAATCAGGATGGTCTTGTCCCAGCCGCTGAATTCCGAATGGCTCTTGATCGCTCTACGGGTGTCCTCAACATACCAGCCCCACAGGGAACCGATGACAGGGGTGACGATCACATCCTGGACCGAGACCGGTTCGAACAGAGCCTCCAGACCGAATTCATAGATGGAGGAGAGGAGGAACGAATACCCGAGAGAACCGACTTCGGTCAGCCCCCGCTCACGGCCGCGGGTATAGTAGGTCATACCCCAGTAGGGATGAAGGACGTAGTTGATGTACCACTCGTCCGGATCCCAGCGGGGGTGTGTGACATTGTCCTTCCACTTCTCGAAGGTGTAGTCCTCTTTCTGCTCGTCACTCCAGGCCGAAACGCTTTCTGGAAGAACATAGAGGATGCCGATGATAAAGAACTGGTAGCCGAAGAAGTAGGCGGTGTCCCGGGTCAGGCCGTCGAAGTCGGCAGGGCTTTGATCATCGAGTTCGCGACCGAAGCCGTAGGGCCGCTCGGGTGCTCCATTGAAGGGTTCGTCCAGGCCCGGATCGCTGAGTCCGAAGGGTGTGCTGTCAAGCGAAACCGCTAGGTGGCGTAAGTCGGCACTGGTCTCGTAGAAGGAGACTGGGCGCTGAGCCAGCCACTCCTGGCCAAAGGCGAACTGGGTATAGAGCAGTATGCAGAGAGCTGAAAAAATTCGCTTCATTCGGGCGGACTATTTTAGGGCAGTGTCGAGCTGAAGATTCATCATTGATGATTTCACACATGCGTGGATGCCGAGCCGATCATCGCTAGCCACGCAGGGGAGGTAACTTTGGCTTGATCTCTAGGCACTAGGAACTCGCTATACAGGTGGATATGCCCGTGAGGCGAGATTGCAGCGGTGGATTATAACGAATCAGCAGGAAATGGACAGTAAGAGCGGGGGATTTCCCTGATCTGTCACAGGAGACCCTCGGGCAGCGAGCCCCCATAGTCAACGCTGATTAGGCTCGGATTTGCGTAAATTCTCAAGGTTGTCGAGGACCCGCTGGGCGCGTTCTATCTTTTCGCGAGCACGCTCCTCCTGTGGATCGAGCGAGAGAGCGGCACGCCAGGTCGCCTTCGCCCCCTCGATCTCCCCCTCCCGATAGAGGCGGTCACCGGCAGCCAGCAGATTTTCAATATAGGTTTTGAGTCGGCTCTCCACAGTGGCCAGCAGCTTTTTTGCCGGGGCATTTTTCGGGTCCTCTTTCAGGATCACTTTCAAGACGCGTCTGGCTTCGGTGAACTGACCCGATTCGGACAGATGTTGCGCCTCATCCAGGCGACGCCGATTGCGGTGCTTCCACGCCTGCTCGCGTTTTGAGCGCTCGACGGTTTTCGTCTTCTCCAGGTGCTGTTTCTGCTCTTTCAGCAGGAAGGTCATGAGGCGCTCATCCTGAGGCTTAGGTTCCAGCGACAGAGCCAGCGTCAGGCAATCCTTTGCCAGAGCGTTGTTCTTCTGGAAATGATGCCAGCCACACTCGGACAGGGATTGGCGCAGTTGTTGTAACTGCTTCCGGGTCGTTTCCAATTGTTGCGCATACTTCCTCTGGTCGGGGTCGGAACGCATCAACTGCTCCAGAATCGGGATCTGGTTTTTCAGTGCGGAGGTGCGGCTGATCAGCAGCTGATCCTGCAACTCCTGCTCAACGGTGTTCTGTTGCAGGCGGATCTCGCGCAGGGCTTGGGTGTAACTTTCCGCCTTGCCATCAGAGGCAATAGCATCTTCCAGGACCATGATGGCCTGACCATAGCGGCCTTTGGCTTCCAGTTGGCGGGCGGTGTCGATGCGCCCTTGATCGGGGCTGGCGGCAGTCGTTGGTTTCTTGATTTCGAGCAGTTGGCAGCCCGAAAGGAGCAGTAGCAGGGCGATGAGTAGGGCTGGCTGGATTAGAAAGAGGTTCATTCAGGTTTCTTGTGCAGTATATGAGACATGGTGCGCATCAACCATTGACCGAATTCCCGCGATGGTGTTCCCACAATAGAGGGATTTACCAGATTTTTCTTGCCGCGGATCTTCAACGCCGGTTGTCGGTGCAGTTCCACCATGCCGTCGATGCCTGGGAACTCAGCCGTTGTCTCGCTCAGCATGATGCCGTCGGCAGGCGCTGCGCTGCAGAGCCGCGAAGCCAGGTTGACAGTATCGCCCACGACTGTGTATTCCATGCGATCGGGGATGCCGATGTTACCCGCCAGCATCAGGCCGCTATTGATGCCGATACGTAGCATGATTGGCTCCTGCCCCTGTTGCCGGCGCTGTTTGTTGATGTGCCGCACCATCGCCTGAATCAGCCAGGCACAGCGTATTGCCTGTCTGCCATGCTCCGCGTCGAGTTCCGGTACCCCGAAGAGGATCATGGCGCTGTCGCCGATGAATTTGTCCACCACCCCACGGCAGCGATGCGCGGCCTCGGCGATGGCGCCCAGGTAGAGATTCAACAGGGCTGCCACCTCGTCTGCCGGCAGATCCTCGGACAGCTGGGTGAAACCGACAATATCACAGAAGAGTACGCTGCCCTCCATCTCCTGGTTTGCCAGGCGGTGCTGGGAGAGATTGGAGAGAATCTTTTCCGCTACTGATGGCGAGACATAGCGGGAAAGGGCCTGCTCAACCTGGCGCTTCTCCAATAAGCCGACTGTCATGCGGTCGAAGTGGGCGTAAACCTGTCCGATCTCATCCTGTCGCGCCATATCGAGCGGGCTGACCAGCGCCCCAGGCTCCGCTTCCAGGCCAGCCTGGGCCAGAATGGTGATGGGGCGGCTTAGCCGTTTGCTGAGAATATAGGAGAGCATGCCGGCGATCAGGATCAGGCCGATGGTGGCATAGCTGATGATGCTGATGGTGCGCTGCTGGTCGCGGTCCAGGTATTCGCGATCAAGGGTAATCAGGGCATGGCCAGCAATCACATCGCGGAAAATAATGGGGCTGAAAAAGGTGATCACCGGATGCGGTTTGTTCTGAGAATCACGCCAGGACCAGATCATCGGTTCCTCTTCTTTCTCTTCCGGCAGAGAACTGGGGACATTGCCTGAGATGACCCAGGTCTTGTCTGAAGGGATGATGGCGGCGCCGACCACGTTGTGATTCTGAGTCTGTCGACTGACCAGCCCCTGCAGATTGAACTGGTCGTCCGCCAGCAGGGGTTCACTGGCGGAGTGGGCCAGTTGTTCCACCAGGATTTCGCCGAAACCTCTCACCTCCCGCATATGAAAGCTGTTCTGCTGGGTGATCAGAAACCACCCCAGAACACCCATGACCAGAGTGATTAGCGCGCCGATATAGATGGTCCACTTGATGGCGATCGGCACTGGTGCCTTATGGAAGAGTTGTAGCAACCAGTTTAACACTCGGTATGAAGTCCTTTATTTACAGTAAGATAAAAGCCCTTTTTGTAGTGAATTGTATTCGGGGCTGTTAACAGGCCCCTAGGACTTTAATGCTGGAACGGCACATTATAGCGCCAATCCCCGGTCTGGCGAGTGTTGCAGGAGTGGTTCAGTTTCCTGCTACGGCGGCGCGGTGGATATGTTGCAACAGGCGGGCGGAGATCTCTTCGATCGACATGGAGGTGGTTTCGAGATAGGGGATTTTGTAGTGCTTGAAAAGCTGCTCGGCCAGTTTGACCTCCATCTTGCACTGTTCCAGAGAGGAGTAACGGCGGTCTGGCCGACGCTCCTGTCGGATGCGTTGCAGTTGATTGGGGTCGATGGTCAAGCCGTAGAGTTTCTCCCGGTAGGGCACCAGACTCTTGGGTAACAGGTCGCTCTCCAGGTCGTCATCGGTGAGCGGGTAGTTGGCGGCCAGCACACTGTGCTGCAGACCGAGGAAGAGACAGGTCGGCGTCTTGCCGCTGCGGGAGACGCCGACCAGGATCAGATCGGCGGTCTCGTAGTTCTTGGTGATCATGCCATCGTCGTTGTTGAGCGCGAAATTGACGGCATGGATGCGCTGATCATAGGCGCGATTGTTGTCGGTGGTGTGGTAGCGGCCCAGGGCATGGGAAGAGGGGATCTGCAGTTCCACCTCCAGGCGGCTGGTAAAGGTCTCGAAAAAATCCATGACCGGTACGTTGAGTCCTTTGAAGTAGTCGCGGATGGTGGGATCGACCAGGGTGGTGAAGACGAGCGGTTTTTGTCCCGACTCCATGGTGGTCTGGTTGATGCGCTCGGCCACCCGGCGCGCCTTCTCCAGGGTGTCGATGAAGGGCCAGTGCACTGTCTCGTACTCAAAGCCGTCGAACTGGCTGAGCAGGGAACGGCCCATCGCCTCGACGGTAATGCCGGTATGGTCGGCCAGAAAGTAGACGGTGCGTTTCATCGCATTATCGCTCGGTTAGCTGGCGGGGAGTTGAAAAGTCCGTAAATGAACGCCAATGAACACAAATACCGAATATTGCGTAGGGTGGGGCTCTGCCCCACCAATCAACCTGCCATTCAAGTCATTCGGTGGGGCAGGGCCCCACCCTACGTCAGTTCGAACATTTGTGGTTATTTCTTCAGCCCGGTCAGCAAGCGCCAGGTATCGATCACCGTATCCGGGTTGAGCGAGACGCTGGTGATCTGCTGTTCCACCAGCCACTCGGCCAGGTCGGGGTAGTCCGAAGGACCCTGGCCACAGATACCCACATACTTACCGGCGTCGCGACAGGCCGAGATTGCCATGCTCAGCATCTTCTTCACCGCCGGGTTTCGTTCGTCGAAGCTGCCGGCTACCAGGCTGGAGTCGCGATCGAGGCCGAGGGTAAGCTGGGTCATGTCGTTGGAGCCGATGGAGAAGCCATCGAAGTACTCCAGGAACTCGCTCGCCAGTACCGCATTGGAGGGCAGTTCGCACATCATGATGACCCGCAGGCCGTTCTCGCCCCGCTTCAGACCATTCTCTTCCAGCAGCTTGATGACGCCGGCCGCCTCCTCGAGGGTGCGCACGAAGGGGATCATGATCTCCACATTGGTGAAGCCCATCTCGTTACGCACCCGTTTCAGGGCCTGGCACTCCAGCTCGAAGCAGGGGCGGAATGTCTCGGAGATGTAGCGGGAGGCGCCGCGGAAGCCGATCATCGGGTTCTCTTCCTCGGGCTCGTAGAGCTTGCCGCCGATCAGGTTGGCGTATTCGTTCGACTTGAAGTCGGACATGCGCACGATCACCGGCTTGTGATTGAAGGCGGCGGCCAGGGTGGAGATGCCCTCCACCAGCTTCTCCACATAGAAGCCGACCGGATCGTCGTAACCGGCCATCTGCGTCGCAACCACCCCTTTCACATCTTCGGGCAGCTTGTCGAAATCCATCAAAGCGCGGGGATGCACGCCGATGGTGGTGTTGATGATGAACTCCAGGCGCGCCAGACCGATACCTTCGTTCGGGATGCGGCTGAAGGCGAAGGCGCGGCTTGGGTTGGCCACGTTCATCATGATCTTTGCAGGCGGTGGCGGCAGGTTGGCGACGTCGCCCTGGCTGACGGAAAATTTGAGCAGGCCTTCGTAGATGAAACCGTCATCGCCCTCGGCGCAGGAGACAGTGACCTCCTGACCATCCTGCAGGGTCTCGGTCGCATCGTGACAGCCCACCACGGCCGGAATGCCCAGTTCACGGGCGATGATGGCCGCGTGGCAGGTGCGTCCGCCCCGGTTGGTGACGATGGCCGAGGCGCGCTTCATTACCGGCTCCCAGTCGGGATCGGTCATGTCGGTGACCAGTACGTCGCCGGCAGCCACTTTGGCCATCTCGCTGGCGTTGTGGATGATCTTGGCCGCACCGCTGCCGATACGCTGACCGATGGCGCGGCCCTGTGCCAGCACCTTACCGCGCTCTTCGAGCTGAAAGCGCTCGACCGTGGCGGTATCGACCCGGCTCTCCACCGTCTCGGGACGGGCCTGCAGGATGTAGAGCTGACCATCGCTGCCGTCCAAACCCCACTCGATGTCCATCGGACGCTCATAGTGCTTCTCGATGGTGATGGCCATCTTGGCCAGGCTCTCTACCTGTTCGCTGGTCAACGAGAAACGCTGACGCTCCGCCTCGTCCACGTCGACGGTAACCACGCGTGGCTCGCCAGCCTTACCGTAGACCATTTTGATCGCTTTGCTGCCCAGATTGCGGCGCAGGATGGCGGGGCGGCCTTCCTCTGTATTGCTCTTGTGGACATAGAACTCGTCGGGATTGACCGCACCCTGAACCACGGTCTCACCGAGGCCGTAGGAGCTGGTGATGAAGACCGCATCCTTGAAGCCGGACTCAGTGTCGAGCGTGAACATGACGCCGGCGGCGCCGATGTCGGAACGGACCATGCGCTGGATACCGGCGGAGAGGGCGACCTCTTCGTGGGCGAAGCCCTGATGCACCCGGTAGGAGATGGCGCGGTCATTGTAGAGAGAGGCGAAGACCTCTTTGATGGCGACCAGCACTTCATCCAGGCCCTGTACGTTGAGGAAGGTCTCCTGCTGGCCGGCGAATGAGGCATCGGGCAGATCCTCCGCCGTTGCCGAGGAGCGTACTGCCACGGAGGGCGGGTTTTCCACCCCACCAGTGAGTTTGTTGTAGGCGGAGGTCACCGCATTCTGCAACTCCTCGGGGAAGGGGGCCTCGACCACCCATTGGCGAATGGTCTTGCCGGCCTCGGCCAAGGCGGTGACATCTTCCACATCCAACTGCTTGAGCAAAGGATCGATACGTTCGGCCAGCCGGTTATGGCGCAGAAACTCGCGGAAGGCGTGGGCGGTGGTGGCAAAGCCGCCAGGTACGCTGACACCGGCGTCAGACAGTCCACTGATCATCTCGCCCAGGGAGGCGTTCTTGCCGCCGACCTGATCCACGTCGTGCATCTTCAGGTTTTCGAACCAGATTACTTGCTCATTCACCGTTTGTCCTCGGTTGTCGGATTGATTGGATGAAACACTCATTAATCTATACCCCTCACAGGTGTTTTCCTTGCTTTTGGCAGCTGCCGCCGCTGCACATACAACTCTTTCCGCAACCCGCTCCCTCTTCCCTGGGCGGGCCGAATTCCGGATGAGATTGTGCGAAACGCCGAGCGATCGACTGCACTACCAGCCAACCGAGCAGCAAAATGGGAATGATCGTCATTGCTATCAGATAATCAAGCATTTTTATGCAGACATAAGAAGAAAGTGGGTCTTTATAGCGCAATATCGGTCAGAAATGCGAGTTTTTGGCAGGATTTCGGAGGGGCAGGGCCCCACCCTGCCGTGATCAGTCATCTTCGAATCTGCCCGAGCGTTTAGGGTGCGGCTTGCCGCACCGTATAGGCCGGCGAAAGGGTATCTCGGTGCGGCAAGCCGCACCCTACCGTGTACTCGCGGTAGGGTAGGGTCCTGCCCCACCGAAAAACCGGCAGATTGGTGCCTGCCCCGACAGACCGTCAGAAGTCGTTCTGTTGCGCCTGACGACACCATCCCACTCAGCCCCCCAGCCCGGCAAAGCCCATGAAAGAGAGCGACAGCAGGCCGCCCAGCATCAGACTGACAGCGGCACCCTGGGTGATGCTGGGCATGGTGGAGAGCTCCAGCTTCTCACGCAGTCCGGCCATCAACACGATCGCCAGAATGAAACCGGTACCGGCGCCGAGGGCGTAGACCAGCGACTGCAGGAAGTCGTACTCCTTGAAGGTCTGGAACAGCGCCAGGCCGAGGATGGCGCAGTTGGTGGTGATCAGCGGCAGGAAGATACCCAGCGAGCGGAACAGGCTGGGGGAGAACTTTTTCAAGGCCATCTCCACCAGCTGAACGGCGCTGGCGATGACCGCGATGTAGGCGATCAGGCGCAGGAACTCGATATCGAACGAAACCAGAACAATGTTGATCAGATAGGCGCAGACGGAGCTGACCAGCATGACAAACATGGTGGCAAGGCCCATCGGCAGTGCGGTGTTGAGCTTGCCCGAGACACCGAGAAAGGGGCAGAGTCCGAGAAACAGGGCCAGCACGAAGTTGTTGGCCAGGACCGCGTTTAAAAAGATAAAGCTGAGTGATTCGTTTGGCATCTTATCAGTGCATCTGATGGGTTGAATTTTGCGTGGATAAACTCGCTTCGTTGCGGCAATTTTTCGGCACCGACTTGCACAACGTGCATGCCGGCCATGTAAAACTGATCACAAATAATTCAAGTTTGATCATCGTACTTCCGCCGCCGCCTCCAGCGCCGCCCGCTCTTTGCGCTGCTTCAGCCACTCGAACAGCAGTAACCAGGCCCCCAGCACAATAAACCCGCCGGCCGGCAGCACCATCACCACCCAGGGTTCATAGCGGGGACCGAAGAGGTCGAACCCGAACAGACTGCCGGCGCCGAGCACTTCGCGCACCACACCGAGGCAGAGCAGGGCGAAGGTAAAGCCGATGCCCATGCCGAGGGCGTTGGTCACTGCCTTGAGGGGACGGTTGCGCGAGGCATAGGCCTCTGCGCGGCCGAGGATCATGCAGTTGACCACGATCAGCTGGATGAAGGCGCCGAGGGCATTATAAAGATCGAGCGAGATTGCCTGAATGGTGTAATCGACAATGGTGACGAAGGTGGCGATGATGACGATGTAGGTGGCGATACGCACCTGCTTAGGGATGTTGTGACGCAGCAACGAAATCAGACTGCCGGAAGCGACCAGCACGAAGGTGGTGGCCAGACCCATGGCCAGGGCGTTGATCGCCGAATTGGTCACCGCCAGCACCGGGCACATGCCGAGCAGCATGACAAAGACCGGATTCTCCCGCCACAGACCTTCATTGAAGGTCTCCCAGGTGATGTTGTCGTTGGTTTTCTTAGCCATTTCTATTGGGTCAGACTCGAAATATGAATTATTAACAATGTCACAGTCTCATCGCCTTGCGCCGGGTCAATCGATCAAGCATAGGTGAATGGCGGCATGAGTTTTTTGCTTCATTGCGTGGTCTCACTCTTTTGCTGCCGCACTATTTCAAGATGAGGTATCAGCTTTGGCAGTATCTGCTTGGTTGACTGGTTCAGCGCCTTGCCCACCGCCTTGGAGGAGATGGTGGCGCCTGAGATGGCGTCGATCTGCCAGGGGTGCTGTTTGCTGCCGTGTTTGACGGTGACGATGTCGTTGGCCAGGTCGCTGCCGTCCGCATTCAGACTGGCATCGAGCTGTGTGAAGTTGGCAATGAAATCGGCATCGCTGAGGATTTTGTCGCCCAGCCCGGGGGTCTCCGCCAGTTTCAGGACTTTGATGCCGCGAATGCACTGGCAGGCGGGATCGTAGCCGTAGAGCAGGTGGATCATGTCGGCATAGCCCTGCGCAGCTGCATTGGTGGCGATGCCCAGCAGCTTGCCGTCGGCGTCGTAGCCGGCGTAGAGCGTCCTGCCTTGTGCCGGGTTGTCTGGCGTCACCACGCTCAGGCCGTTTTCGCCGATGACGAAATCCTTACGGGTAACAGCGCCGGGGATGACCTGGAACACCGCCGCTTCAATCGCCCGACGCTGGTTCTCGGCGATGATCGGTTTGGTCAGCTGGTAGGTCAGCACCACCAGAAACCCCGACAACATGGCGATCCCCATCAGGGTGCGGATCATCGGCCCGGCCGGAGTCGACGGCTGCTGTATGACTTCAGTCTCTGGGGTACTCATTTGCCAGCCCTCTGCGCGCCGAAGACGCGGGGTTGGGTCAGCTGGTCGATCAGAGGTGTTGCCGCATTGGCCAGCAGGATGGCGTACATCACACCTTCGGTGAGTCCGCCGAAGAGTCGGATGACCACGGTCAAGACACCGATCAGCAGACTGTAGATCACAACCCCGAGAGGGGTCACGGGCGAACCGACCATATCGCTGGCCATGAACCAGGCGCCCAGCATCAGGCCGCCGGAGAAGAGCACAAAGAGCGGGTCGGGATAGTGTGCCGGGTCGATCAGGTAGAAGATACCGGCGGTGGCGGCGGCACCAGCCATCACCAGCACCGGAATACGCCAATCGAGCATACGCCGGAAGGCCAGATAGAGCCCGCAGACCAGGATCAGCAGGGCAGAGGTCTCACCGGCAGAGCCTGCGGTGGTGCCGAGGAGCAGGTCCAGGGTGTCGGCCTGGATGCCCTCGAACTTCTGCATTGCCAGCGGCGTGGCGCCACTGAAGGCGTCTACCTTGACCGAGGCGACCCATTCGCCGATGGTCGGCGCCTGCAGGAAAGGGGGGGTCAGCGTAGTCGGGACGAAGCTGCTGAAGCGGCCCTCGAAGAGGGCGGGTGTCCAGGTGGTGATCGCTACCGGAAAGGCGGCCTGGACAAAGGCGCGGCCGATCAGGGCGGGGTTCATGGCATTCATGCCAAGACCACCGAAAAGCGCCTTACCCATAGCGATGGCGACAAAGCCGGCCACGGCGCCCATCCACAGTGGGAAGCCCGGCGGCAGAGTCAGGGCCAGCAGCAGGCCGGTGATAGTCGCCGACCAGTCGCCAAGTGAACTGGGGTTGCTGTTCAGGCGATTGAAGAGGCGTTCGCTGCCGAGACAGGTGGCGGTGACAACCGCCAGCAGGGCCAGCGCGCTGAGGCCGAACTGCCAGATCGTGAAGGCGCTGATCGGTAGCAGAGCGTAGACCACGTTGCGCATGATCTTGACCACGTCGTCCCCGGCATGGGCATGGGGCGAGGTACGCAGCTCAATAGTGGGTTTCTTTCTCATATAAGGTTTTGCGTTATACAGCACGGTGCGGCAAGCCGCACCCTACACAGGAACCAACCGTGGGGTGCGGCTTGCCGCACCGGACACGGGATATTTCGAATACCCGATTTTCAGGGCATCTGATCACGCGGTCTGCTCCCGATTGATCGCCTTGGCGATACGGAAGTACTGTACCAGCGGGATGTTTGATGGGCAGACATAGGAGCAGCAGCCACACTCGAAGCAGTTGTTGAGGCTGTAGTCATCGGCCATCTGGGTATATTTACGTTTAGCGGCGAGCTGGCCCAGCATCGACGGATTGAGTTGCATAGGGCAGGCCTGCACACAACGGGCGCAGCGGATGCAGGGCCATATTTTGTGGCCTTCCTCTTCGATGGCGGGTTCGTTGAGCACCAGCAGGCCGGAGGTGCCCTTGGTGATGGGTGTCTCCATGGCGGAGACCGATGCCCCCATCATGGGCCCGCCGAGGATGAACTCGGTACGGGCGCCTTCGTAGCCCGCCTGTTTCAGAATGTGGCCGATGGGTGTTCCCAGCGGAACCAGGTAGTTGCCGGGTTTTTCGATGCCGGGACCAGCCACCGTAATGACTCGCTCGATCAGCCCCTGACCGGCGGGCAGCAGCTGGCCGAGTCCGGCCAGGGTGCCGACATTGTTGACCACCACGCCTATATCGGCGGGCAGGCCTCCCGCCGGCACTTCCCGATTGAGTACCGATTTGATCAGCATCTTTTCGGAACCCTGGGGATATTTGGTCTCCACCGCTTCGACGCGGATCTCACTGCCTTTCGGCAGATGCTGTCTCAGCAGCTCGACCGCGTCCATCTTGTTGTCTTCGATACCGATGATCGCCTGGCGTGTACCGGTAGCCTGCATGGCGTAACGGATACCGCGCATCAACGCCTCGGGCTGCTCCAGCATGATGCGGTGGTCGCAGGTGAGGTAGGGTTCGCATTCACAACCGTTGATGACCAGGGTGTCGACCTGTTTGTCCGGCGGGATCGTCAGCTTCATGTGAGAGGGAAAGGCGGCTCCGCCCAATCCGACCATGCCGCTATCCTGAATCGCCTGGATCATCGCTTCGGCGCTCAGTTCGCCCATATCCCGCGGTTGGTTCCAGAGTACCTCCTGGGTCGAGCCTTCATAGACATCGATGATGATGGCGTTGGTTTTCGGTCCCTTCGGGGTTGGCATCAACTCGATACCGCGCACCCGGCCGGTGGCGGGGGCGTGCAGAGGTACCGAGAAGTTGCCGTCGGCCTTGGCGATCGGTTCGCCGCGCACAACCTCCTGGCCCTTCCTGACCAGAGGGATAGCCGGTTTTCCAATGTGCTGGTCCAACGGCAGCACCAGCTGCGAGGGAAAAGGCAGACGGCGTATCGGCTTGTCCGCCGTATCCTTGTGATAGGGCGGATGGATGCCATGGGCGAAGGTCTTGGCCCCGATCAGCAGGTCTAGAAGTCCCATGTCAAACCCTGCGCAAGTGGGCGAAGCGATCGCTTCGCCCATGGCTGGAGGGGCTGGTGGCGCCAGCGGTCATCATCTTCATCACCCGGCGTTACTGGTACTTCGCGGCTCGTTTGACGAGCTTCTCAAGATCTTTCTCCGAAGCGTTCCAGGGTGAGCCAGGGTGGATACAGCCAGCGGTGCACTTCTCTGCCGCCTTGACGATGTCCTTAAAGGCACCCCCCTTGGGATCGACGATTTCGACTTTTTTGTCGCCGTTGTAGGCGAAGATCTTCGGATTGATCTCGATACACTCGTCGCAGGCGGTGCACTCCGGGGTCTCGATCCAGACCGGCTCGTAGTCAGCCATACCAGCGCCATTGCCGCCGTTACCCGAGGCGGCTGAAGCCGCCCCGTTGCCATTGGCCGAGAGAGTGCCGGCCAGGGCGGTGGCATTGCCGCTGGCGGCCAGCGACAGCAGGGTGGAGCTGAGGCGGTTGGCCATGTCGACCTTGGCCTGGTCGACCAGCGCGTTGACGTCGACTTTGTTGAGTTCTCCGGCGATGCCCTTGAGCTGATGCCAGAACTGGCGGCGCTCGATACAGGAGAGCGCGATCTCTTGCGCGCAGATCACTCGCATCAGGCGGTTCTTGCCGTCGGTCGCCCAGATGTAGGGGAACTTGCCTTCGCGGTCGTCTTCATCCAGTTCGATGAACTCGTGCATCGGCACCATGTCGTCGTTCCAGGTCTCCGGCGGCGCCTTGCGGAACTGCTTGCGGAAGCGACCCTCGGTGAGGGCGAAGTCAGCGAAGGTCATTGGAACCTCCAGCGTGGCTTCCTCGCCCTTGTCGTTGACATAGTTGAGGTTGTAGATCGGCCAGTCGTCATCCAGCGAGGGGTTGCCCTCAAGATCGATGCACTCTTCGATGGTCTCGCCTGCGTTGGGATCGTATTTCACCAACGGGTAGGCGCGGCTCTCTACCGCCAGTTTGGACTGCTCATAGGCTGCGTCGTCGCCGACACCGTGTTCAGGGGGGCAGACCGCATAGATGTTGAACAGGGCCGGGGTACGGCTGTTGAGGCCGTCGATATACCCCTCGATCAGATGAGTGGTGTTGCTGATCGCACTCTGCAGCACATAGGTGGTGCGGTGAGCGATGCCGATCAGTGAGACCTCTTTGCGGATCTCCTCTTTACCCTTCATCGCCTTGCCATAGGGGCTCATGTCGGCGATCTGGCCGATGTA
>JARRNY010000031.1:0-26119 GCA_037384445.1 Candidatus Thiodiazotropha sp. | reverse complement strand
AGTGGAATCTGTAATATTTACCGGGTAATAATCAACATTTTCTATACTGCAAGAAGTCAATACCGCTTTCACCTTACCGGAGAAAGGCGTGAAAAGTGAATTTAAAAACATCCGGATAAAAGTCACCACTGTTACCTGAAAGCATAAAGTTTACAAAGCCAGGTTCAGATGACAAACGGACACCCTTCAGTAAATTAACCGGATCCAAGTCGACATCTGATTGAAGGTTGGTAAGGGTTATACTATTACTGCAATCAACAATTGCCTGATTCAAATATTAATATTCTGCCATTGCAACTCAAACGCCTCCTGCCCTTAAAGTTTCTTCGTCCACAAAGACACATACAGCACAATTTTTTTATTCTATTTTAGTAGTGGCATATGTCAGCGATATATGCAGCTTTTTGTAATATCCACGCACATTGGCCAACCATCCTATCCACAAGTTTTGATATCGCAGTTCGTGTACAACCACACGACGGCCTGGCTAGTAAGTTATTAGGAAGTGGACTTTCAGATATCAGCCGAACCGGCTTTTTCGTCGTGATGACAGATCCATGCCTTCCGGGCGGGAAATTCAGACTAATGACTACTTTCTGATTTCACCATCGAGCCTTCTCAACTGGCAATGATTCTGCCCAGCCCACCACAGACCCAGCAGGTCGCGACATCGACTCAGACCTGATCGAGTAGCTGCTGTTCATCTATTGGATCAGTCAACTGACATCAATGGCATGCACTTGATACTACAGAAAGCGGTGGTCAACAGTATGGTGGCGGACCAGGCGGAAAAACCTTTGGCCAACTCTTAGACCGGATTTGTCCGATTGAAATATTCGAGGCTAAAGCTTAGGAGAGTGTACGATGCGACAAGCCGCACTCATCGATTTGGCGTTTTTTAAGTGGGGCAGACAAGGTAGAACCTGAAGTCTGCCCCTTGATCACTTCCCTCTACGATCAACATCCCACTTGTGCCAGATCCTACTTTCCAGCCTCAAAAGTTGTTCGAGCCGACGCTTTGTGTGACTCCGTCGGATTAGCAGAAAAGCCATTGAAGCTATGCAGAATCGATGCATCGTAGACCCACAGGCGTAACAGGTAACAACAACGCTTGAAGGATGTGCCAAACGCACTCATGTCGATATCACGAAGATGGACCACTGTGCTATCCGGCATCGTACCTGTATCATCAGTATTCTTCAGACCAGGAGGTCCATCAGGTATTTCATAATAGTCGTGCGTTACATCTATACCACTGCGCGGAAAAGTCACAGCGATCGGCGGCTTTCCACCTTCAGCAACCAACTTGAAGTACCAATAATAGGGATCGGCAAACTGCCCCCAAACCTCAAACTTGCTCGCACCGGTCGGTGCCTTTCCACAGGCCGGAACCAACTTACCCGACCCATCGGCCAACTTCACCTGCAAGGCATCGGGGTAGGCAGGTAATACCGGCGCGGCATTGTCTAGCTGAACATGGTAATTGAACGGATCGCGCACAAGCACTCCACCATTGGTTTCCCACTCCAACCAAACGATAAAATGGGCGTTTTTCTCTGCTGCCGCCAACCCCAACGTATCCCACACCGCCAGGCGCAAACCGGAATTGGCACAACCATGGGAAATGCCACCAAGGGTTCCTATCTTGCCATCGAGATAATCCTTGGCCTTCATCCACTCCTGGGGCGAACCATCCGTTTCCAGCGGAACAATATTGGCAGCAGAACTGGAACAAAGCGTTGTCACAGGATCGGGACTACGCAGCTTCCATTTAGTGTGAATCCCAGGTGCCGTACCTACAGCAGGTATTGGCGTGCCCGCTGGGCGATAGGCGATACGAAACCGCTTTACATCCATGTCTGGCGTGATGGTTCCATCCACCGGCACATACGAACCACAGGGTCGCCGTGGAGGAGTGCCGGGTGGCGATGTCGCATAAGCCGCACGCCACAGACCCAGATGATCAAAGTCCGCAGCGTCGTGGACATCACCGCAAAGGGTATCAAGATGAGGCACATTCGCTAATACTTTCTCTCTCAACGAGACTGCGTCGAGTCCGAGAAAATCAGCGGCCGGTTCAAGCGGCTTGACGAGCGTCTCATGCTTAATCGCCACGACACCCCCCAAGCGCAGAAGATCGCCATCTGTGAAGGAAGATGACCGACGTCGATAGAGAATCTCCGTAGAGAAAAGTAGATGCTTACGGCTACCTTTACGACTGCTGCTGATCGCATCCACCCCAAAATCCACGCCTCGGGAAGGGATTCCTGCGGGTATCGGCGGATCAAGCAGGAGATTTTGCGGCACTACCTTGCTGCCCGACACTGCCGAGAGAATATCTCCGTCGAGAATACCCGGTGCATTCGCGCTAAGGCCCGTCCCCTCAACCGAGAACCATATATCGACTCCCAACTCCTTCATCACATTGAGAAGCTTGCCGGGCTCTTTCATCAATAAATCACGCCCCATCGAGCGCGCGGCTTCCACGACACGAATGATCGCGTCCTGTTCCCCGGTAAAGTGCACTCCATCAAGTCCCATGTTGTCGCGCAACTTGAATCGATGCATGAGCACGGCGTTCGGTATCACCACTCCATTCGGAAACAGAATATCGCCATCGGTGAAGTTCCCGTGCGGACTGTCCAGTTCAGTAGAAAATGCAATGATGCCCTTTTCCGCAAAAATGACATCAACAGCATCGAGCCCCATATCCTCTCTAACGTCAAAATGATGCACAAGATCGCGGTTACGTGCGCAGACCCTTGTAACACCCGTGGTAAGATTACGTGCAATAAGGTCGCCATCGGATATGATGGGGTTGCCATCCACGGGTTTAGTACCTTGCGAGAGAAACTCTTCCTCGGTGGAAAAAACATTCATTGCCGCCCTCCTTGGGCCCTCATCCAAGAGCCAGATCCCTCATCTGCACTTCCTTTCCTTTTGCAGAGTGTCGAATTCACCGGCAAGCAAACAACACCACACCATGGCCGGATTACACGCCTGACTGCATGTCCACTTCCAACTATCAGTAATGCGGATTCGCCTGAATATCCTTCCAATTACAGCAGTCGAAACTGAAGAAATGTAAATGCAAAATCCCGTTTCCCTGATGCATGAACCCATGACTAAGTTGTACGATACTCACATAGCGGATAAGGAATTTAATTCCCTCCTAATAATGAAGTCTAGGAGCCAGTCACTGATAAGGCAAGCCATCAGGAATGCACCAACCCCCCCGTATTTCTCATAACATCGCTCAACATGGCGCAGCGTGCTCCATAGGTTCCTATGCAGGTGCTATTCATGGATAATCCCCAATTATCATTTTGCAATAATAGACTGAAATAAAAGAATAAATCATGGGCAACTCACCAGTGCACACTCCCAGGAAAAGGTTCGGCCAGAACTTCCTACACGATCCCGGCATCATTCGCCGCATCGTCCAGGCCATCGCACCTCAAGCAGACGACAACCTGGTGGAGATCGGTCCTGGCCAGGGGGCTATCACCACTGAACTGTTGCCTCTGCTCAATCACATGCATGCCATCGAACTCGACCGGGACCTGATCGAACCGCTGGCGCGGCGATGCGGCGCCCTTGGGGAGCTACAGATCCACAACACAGACGCTCTGAAGTTCGACTTCTCCAGCCTGGCTGAACCCGGCCGCCCCCTACGGGTGGTCGGCAATCTGCCCTACAACATCTCGACACCGCTGCTGTTTCATCTGCTGGATCAGTCGACTCATATCAAGGACATGCACTTCATGCTGCAGAAGGAGGTGGTCGATCGCATGGCGGCCGGACCGGGCACTAAGATCTACGGCCGCCTCTCGGTGATGCTGCAGGCACGCGCAAATGTCAGCTCCCTGTTTCACATCGGCCCTGGCGCCTTCAATCCACCGCCCAAGGTCGATTCAGCCTTTGTCCGCTTGCAACCCTGGGAAACGTCCCCATATCTCATAGAAGATTGGGAGGTGTTCGGCCGGGTTGTCGCCCAGGCCTTTTCGCAAAGGCGCAAGACCCTGCGCAATAGCTTGAAGCAGCTCCTCGATGAGGAGACCATTGTCGCGGCCGGACTGGCACCGGGTATCCGCGCCGAGCAGCTTTCGGTTGAAGATTTCGCCACACTCTCCAACCATGCTGCCAAAAGTCTTAACACAACTGAATAGCCCTACGGGAAACCATGATGCAGGACGAAGAGACAAGCCCCGAAGAGAATCTGGAGATCATCATTGGACAACCCCTTGCCCGAAGCAACGAGGTGCTGCCCACACTCATCCACCTGCTGCCGGTCTCCGCTCGCCCCTTCTTCCCCGGCCAGGCTGTGCCTCTGCTGATGGAACAGGAGCATTGGGAGACCACCATGGAGGCAGTCACCGATTCGAGCCACCAGCTACTCGGCGTGGTGCTCTCGGATGCGGAGTCCGCCGAAACGGCCGCGCCAGAGTCATTCAAGAGCATGGGCACTGTCTGTCGCGTACACCGGGTGCAGCGCTCCGAGGGTCGCTTACAGGTATTGGTGGAGTGTCTGCAGCGCTTCCGCATCGAAAAAATCATCAGCCGCAAGACCCCCTTTACCGCCCGTATCGAGTACCTGCCTGAGCCCAGCAGCAGCAGTAAGGAGATCAAACCCTACGCGGTGGCTATCATCAACACCATCAAGGAGCTGTTGCCGCTCAACCCCCTCTATGCGGAAGAGCTGCGCATGTTTCTCGATCGCTTCGGCCCCGAGGACCCCTCCCATCTGACCGACTTCGCCGCCAGCC
Organism: Candidatus Thiodiazotropha sp.; assembly: GCA_037384445.1. Classification (GTDB taxonomy): domain Bacteria; phylum Pseudomonadota; class Gammaproteobacteria; order Chromatiales; family Chromatiaceae; genus Thiodiazotropha. The sequence goes on along the minus strand of JARRNY010000031.1, from coordinate 21,353 downwards.
TGACCACCTCTGACAAGTTCCAACTGCAGGCAGTGCTTGAAACCATCGAACTGCTACCGCGCATGGAGAAGGTGCTGGAACTGCTCCACCGGGAGCTGGAGTTGGTCAAGGCGCAGGCTTCCATCCGCAAGACGGTGGAACAGCGCATGGAGAAGCAGCAGCGGGAGTTCTTCCTGCGCGAACAGCTGAAAGCGATCCAACAAGAGCTCGGCATCGAAAAGGACGACCGCACTGCAGAGCTGGACAAATTCCGTGAACGCCTGGAGCAACTGACCCTCACCGAGCAGGCCCAGTCCCGTGTCGATGAGGAGATGAACAAACTGGCGGTACTGGAACCTGGCTCCCCCGAATATTCGGTCACCCGCAACTACCTCGACTGGATCACCCTGCTGCCTTGGGGCAAGGATTCAAAGGACAAACTCGACCTGCAGTACGCCAGAAAGACCCTCGACAAGGACCACTATGGCCTGGAGGACGTAAAAGAGCGCATCCTGGAGTTTCTCGCCCTTGGCATCATGAAGGGGCAGATTGCCGGCTCGATCATCCTGTTGGTTGGCCCGCCTGGTGTCGGCAAAACCTCCATCGGACACTCCATCGCCGAGGCGTTGGGACGTAAGTTCTACCGCTTCTCGGTGGGCGGCATCCGCGACGAGGCGGAGATCAAGGGTCATCGCCGCACCTATATCGGCGCCATGCCAGGCAAATTTCTGCAGGCAATGAAGGATGCCGGCACCCAAAACCCGGTCATCATGCTCGACGAGATCGACAAGATCGGCGCCTCCTACCACGGCGATCCCGCCTCCGCCCTGTTGGAAGTGCTCGACCCGGAGCAGAACAACGACTTTCTCGACCACTATCTCGACCTGCGCTTCGACCTCTCCAAAGTGCTCTTCATCTGCACCGCCAATCAACTCGACACCATCCCGCGGCCGCTACTCGATCGCATGGAGACCATCTCTCTCTCGGGCTACATCGCCAGTGAGAAGCTGCAGATCGCACGCAAGTACCTGCTACCCCGTCAATTGAATCGGGCCGGCCTCAAGCGCAGCGACATTAAACTCAACAGCGCCACGCTCAGAGCCATTATCGAAGGCTATGCCCGCGATGCCGGGGTACGCCGACTGGAGAAACAGATCGGCAAAATCGTGCGCAAGGCCGTGGTCAAGATCTTAGAGAGAACAAGGAGATCGAAGAAGCCGATTGAGGTCACCGTCGACAATCTCAAGGACTATCTGGGCGGCCCGGTCTTCCGTGATGAGCGCAACCTCAGCGGCGCCGGCGTGGTCACCGGCCTGGCCTGGACAGCCATGGGCGGCGCTACGCTCAATATCGAGGCGGTTGCTACCCACGATTTCAACCGCGGTTTCAAACTAACCGGCCAATTAGGCGATGTCATGCGCGAGTCGGCAGAGATCGCCTATGGCTATATCGTCAGCCACGCGGAGGCTTTTGGCGCCGATCAGGAGTTCTTTAAAAAGGCCTTCATCCATCTTCATGTACCGGCTGGCGCCACACCGAAAGACGGCCCCTCCGCCGGCATCACCATGGCTTCCGCCCTGCTCTCCCTGGCCCGCGGTAAACCGGTGCGCAATATCGCCATGACCGGGGAGTTGACCCTCACCGGCCAGGTCTTCCCGGTCGGCGGCATCCGTGAGAAAGTGATCGCTGCTCGCCGCGCCGGCATTCGTGAACTGATCCTGCCGCATGACAACCGCAGCGACTTCGAGGAAGTACCGGAACACATCCGCAAGGGCATTAAGGTCCACTTCGCTTCGGTCTTCGAGGATGTGGTGCCTCTGTTGTTTCGCAGCAGGTAAGCTGGGGTAGCGACTAACCAGGCCATAGATATTTATACACGACGGCCTGTCGTTAAAATATCCTAAGGATAGGGGCTACAAGCGTGGCTCAGATCATTTTTTCTGCGCTTTGATACACATCAAGGCTGACCCACCTGTCCCTATTTAGGCTTGGGCCATCCCGATGCTGCGCAGATAAATCTCATGGCTTTGATTCCTCTTGGCGAACGCCCCCGTCCAGCCCGACCACCCACCGGGTTCGTTCCCTTCGCGCTCGGCTTTCGTCCCTTTTTCTCGCTGGCAGCCCTTTCCGGGGTGATTCTTATCCTGCTTTGGCTCTGGCTATGGCAGCGATCGATTCCTGTCTCCCACTACGGCACGATCGGCTGGCACAACCATGAGATGCTGTTTGGTTTCACTAGCGCCATCATTGCCGGATTTCTGCTCACTGCGGTACGCAACTGGACAGGCATCGATACGCCGACCGGCACCCCTTTGGCCCTATTGGCTCTGCTCTGGCTGTTGGGACGGCTCGCGCCCTTCGTGCCAGGCATGCCGCCTGCGGGTATTGTGCTGCTCGATCTGGCCTTTCTGCCACTATTGATGGTTGCTGTTTACAACCCACTGATGGCTGCAGAGAACCGGATCAACCGAATCTTTCTGCCCCTACTTGCAGGCATGGCCCTAGCCAATCTGTTGGTGCATGGCGAGGCACTCGGTCTGGCGCAGACAGGGCGCCAGGGGATCAATCTGATGATCGATCTGGTCATGCTGCTGATCATCATCGTCAGCGGCCGGGTGCTGCCATTCTTTGCAGAGAAAGCCATCGAAGGTTTCAATCCCCGCTTCAGCAAGATGCGTGAAAAGTTAGTACTCACTGCCATCGGACTCTGGACGGTATGCGAACTCCTGCTACCCCTACCCTGGCTGATGGCGGGTGCGGCATTCACAGTCGCTGCCACTCAGTTGTGGCGCATCATCGATTGGCACCACCCCCGGATATGGCGCCTACCCATTCTCTGGGTGCTCTACACCGGCCTGATCTGGTTAATTGTCGGCTTTATCCTTAAGAGTCTGGCATCGCTTGGCCTGTTCCCCGGCAATCTGGCGACCCACGCCCTGACCGCAGGTGCGATTGGCGTGCTCACCTTCGGCATGATGGCACGTATATCCCTGGGGCATACCGGCCGCGACATCACCCCGCCGCATGCCATTGCTGTCAGTTTCGTGCTGCTCAATCTATCGGCACTGGTCCGAGTCTTTGCTCCGGCCCTTTTGCCAGAGGGGTATCAGCACTGGATCATGCTTTCGGGTACGGGTTGGGTTTTCAGCTACCTGATTTTCGCCGTCTATTATATGAAGCTCCTCAATTCTCCCCGCATCGATGGGCGACGCGGATAACGCCCTTATCGATTCAGCCCAGCAAGACCTGATAGTCATTCTCTATTGAAGTCAATATTCCATTGTTTTTTATATTTTGATTATTTTAGTAAATACTAATATTCTTTCGCTCCATGAAGTGAGCAGTAATAACTTTATAAATTTGTAAAAACCAATCCTTCGAGGAAATAAACATGTCCAAAATCGTTAAAATCGCAGCCGCTGCCGCCCTGATCACCGTTTCTGCTTCCGCTTCCGCATGGTGGGGTAACCCTTGGAACAATGGCTGGGGCAACAACAACAGCAATGACTTCTTTGGTAACGGCGACGGTTCTGGTGACTTCTCCTTCAACATGAGCGGTAACGCCCGTGGCGCTGGCAACGGTTATGGCCGTGGCTACAACAACTACTACAACCGTCCTTACTACGGTTATGGCGCTCCTTACGGTGCTCCTTATGGCGCTCCTTATGGTGCCCCGGTTGCTCCTTACGGCGCACCTCAGGCTCCTCAGGCTCCTGCTGCTCCTACCAAATAATCACTCTCCAGTGATCATTTGAGAGTCCGTTCAAGCGGACTCAAACAAAAAGGCGGACTAGATGTCCGCCTTTTTGTATTTTGTCGCCAGGAAAAAACCTACCGACAACCATGGACCATCCCCCCCTTTCCCTGGAGCATACCTTCATAACCCGAGTCCGCACGCTTCTATCCACCTGAAACCAAGCCTTGAGGCCTTCGCCTGGCGATCCTCTTCGATGTTCACATGCAGATGGAGCCTGCCACTGATCCCACATCAGATTTCAACGACAAGAAAATTCTGGCTCACTCCTGCCGCTTCGATTTTCTGTCACCTCCACTCGACATCGAATCAACGTGGATTGAATTGCAATCACCACAACCCTGCTATAGTAGTAACGGGCAGCGGAGCACAAGATCACAGCCCACATTTCTCATAGGCACCCTAACTCAGGAAGAGTAATAACCATGCCGCATATTCAAGACCTATCCTCTTATATCGTCTCCTTTGCTAGCGCAGCGCAGGCGGCGCAGGAGCTCATGTCCACCCTTAAACAGCCGATGGCCATCAAGGAGTATCGATTCAAAGTCAACATATCCGCCGATTTCCATACAAAAGATGAAGGTGATGTTGGGCTCAACATCTGGGATTTGACGATGAAAGACAAACTGTTCATGGACTACAAAGAGGAACTGGGCATTGAAGTCGAGTGCACACTGGCTCCGATGCTTACCACCGATAACTTCGGCTCATCCACATAGACACAAGTCGAAAATCCAGCTTGCATCGTTTCGATGTTTTCAGGACTCATAAACCTGCCACCGAGCTTTTCCTCACCGCTGACCGACCGTATCAGCGGGTAGAATTCTCCGGTTTATTTCCCACCAACCAAGGTAGGCATGGACATCGCACCCTAGAGCGACCCGATACAACAAGAGGAGACAAATATGACAGACAACAACCAGGAAAAAAGCAGTGGTTCGGGATGGATCCCTCTGCAGAATTTCATCGGAATCATTCACCAAAATGTCTCAGGAGCCCAGGAGAGGCTTGCCAAACTCAAGACAGATCAGGGGCACCTTGTACTCAAAGATCTTCGCATTGAGCTGCCTGCAGAGGTTCGGGTGGGAAGTGACAACCAGACACAGGTCCGCTTTCCGAACGAATCCAGACATAGCGATCCGGAGTTCCGCGATGCGCATCTGTCACGAATCGGCTTCACTTTGAGTTATGTACCGATCACCCAAGACTGACTCAGCCGGAGAAACCTGTTCCGAAATCACGTTTTTTGGATTCTGATTAATTTGTAGATCGTTTACTGCCACGAAAAGCACCGCATATGCGCTTCGCCTCTTCTTTCTCGCCGAGCTATCGCGCGCCATCTGCTCTGCTAATCAAGATTGGAATTAAGCAATCTTTTCGGCTCAGACTCCTTCTGCCTCCTGCAGAAGCGCGGGAACAAACTATTTTTAGGCACTGGCTATAGAAGTATCCCTTTCAGAAAACTGACACGCGAGCAGACAATGCCAGAGCTCACCTCTATACCTGGCCTATTCGACACGATCCACGTGGTCGATTCATTTCCGGCACGTAAGGTCTTCGCCTGCGGAAAGCTTCAGGGAAGCATGACACTTGATCCCCAAGCAGACCAGGTCTACCCGAACTGTCCGCCTGGGCCCGGCCCCGTTACCACCATAACCTATCAGCTGGCCTGGTTGATGGCAGGTGTTAGACATCCCCATGGGTGTGGTTTGATGCTTGGACTTGGCGCAGGATCAGGTGCCGTTGCCCTCCTGCATCACTTCCCACAACTGTCGCTCCAGGTGGTGGAGATCGATCCGGCAATGATTCGGGTAGCGCGAGAATACTTTCCACTTGTCCACCATTTCGAGCGACAAGGACGGCTTGAGATCATCAACGCGAACGCCGTCGACTTCGCCTCAGCCAGCGCCACCTTATATGACTTCGCCCTGATCGATATATCCATCGACGCAGCTGATGCACAAATGCAGATACTCTCGCGAACATTCTCTGAAGCGGTCATGCGCATCGCAGGTGAGGTCTGGATAAATGCTCTTACTGCGAAAGACGCACCGTTTCTCGGGAACCTGATACGCGCTTACGAGGGCTTGACCACCCTGTTCTCCTCCGAACCACTCACTGCCTGGTTACCGATAAAACGCAACTGGATTACCACCAATGCAAGCCTGGACATGAAAAACCTGCAGGCGCTTCAGCCTTATCCGGGATTGAATTCAGATAGCGCCGAAAAGGCACGGAGGATCTACGCGGAGCTACTAACACATCGGTTAAGTTGTTCCGAGATCTGCACAGAAAAGTAGCCACTAAAGAACCGGACCGCGACTCAGCCCCCTGCCGCCGTACTTACTTTTGCCAGACACTCTTCATGTCGTCGCTTTGCCTCCGCATGATTTGGATATCTTTCTAGGAACCGCTCTAGACAGGAAACTGCGTCGTCGTACTGTTCGAGGTGCTGATAGACATTCCCCATATTAAGCCAGGCGCTCGGAAAATCGTTACTCAACTCCAGGGTGCGCCGGTAGGACTCCAAACCGCTCTGGTAGTCACTCGCCGCGACCTGTAACCAGCCAAGATTGAACCATGCTGCGGGATGTTTGGGCGCTCGTTCAATGCATTGTTTTGCCAGATGCGTGGCGCGCTCCCAATCCTCCTTGAAGCCGGCCGCCGAGGTTCTTACCAGCAACTCCTCAACCTGAGGATCCGGCAGATCGCCGGATGCTGCCGCAGCCTGCAGCGCCGAATCCGCATCCGGCAGATTCAGACCACGCACTTCAGCGGGCAGGTCGTTTACAACCACATAAACGAAATTCATAAATCCGCAACGACACTTGAGTGCGGCACGATAGTAGGCGATTTCCCCCAAATGGCGCATCGGTCCGCTATCTCCCACGATATAGTCCCCAGGCGCAGCGCAGGCTGCACAGGGATGTCGATTCGTTACGGATGTTTGTTCAGCTGGAGTTTTCGGTAGATAGGCAAGGCCGAGCGAGAGGCCCCGCTGGTGCAAAGGCGTTACATTGTCAGACATCGATAATCGTTCCATCACATTTGTTTCGAGCGCTTTGTTCCCCACTACACCAAGGGGACTCATACTGAAGGCGCAGTCATTCAGTGAATGCACGCGCCCCTTGGGACAAGCGCCAACTTAAGTTGAAGCAATACCAGGCTCTCCCGCCAGCGGCAGGCACCGGCAGGAGCGCCATCCTTTTATGTTTCAGCGGCGACCACTGCAGCCGGCTTGATAATACATTTCACTGTGATACCCCAGTGATCCTTGTACTCCGTAGTTACCTTCTGATTGATATTGAAGCGCCAGACGTTCAGCTTCACATCTGTTTCCGAGGAAATATCGAAGTCAGCGGAGATATTGATCTCGAAGGTGTACTCCGCAATAGTCATCGGATCAGCACCGCTTGACATCGCCGCCTGAGCTACCCTGGCGGCACCAGCAAAAGCAATAATATATCCAGAAAGTACAGCAGCATTTGCAGCCATAATTGCATCTCCCTTGTTCAGATTCATCCATGCAGAGCAAACTGCAGAACCAGGACGGTTCAACTGAGGAAAGCAGAAGCTCTGACATTTAGCATGGACAGTGAACCGAGACCTGTCAAGAAAGCGGGCTTAACGCTTCCTCCCACCTCCCGACATTTCCCAGCAGAGAGTATTTGTTGCCCTACAAGAAACTATACTTAGCAACAAATTACTACTTTAACGGGAGACAGGGATGACTCAGGGTCGACCACTCATCATCAAATTCCGCGCCTTCGCCTATGTCGCCTCTATTACGCGATTTAACCTCTTTATTCTCGTTACCGGTTTCGCCCTACTGTTCGTTGGCCAAGGGCAGGATCTGCTGGTACAGATAACTCTCGGCGAAAAGACAGACTGGCTTGCAAGCACCTCGTTGCTTGTCGGTGCAACCGCCTGGGCCTTCAGCATATGGTATTGGGCTCGTGTGCTGTTGGATGTGCGTTTCCCCGACCCGCCGGTCGACTACCCGGCCATGCGATTTTGGCGAGTGCATCTGCCTCGTCTGCTTGGGTTGCTGGCCTTCCTGGGGCTGACCTGGAACCTGGTTCGAGCGGTGGGCTGGAAATGGGAAGTCGGCGCCAGCATTGCTCTCACCCTGCTTTACTATCTCATCGTGCTGTGGCGTCGTGATTTCGCACGATGGCTGGCCAGAAACCGTCTCCCCGAAGCACCGGAAAGCCATTGGGCCTGGGCCAAGAGTGTGGATGAGATTAGCGAACCGCAACATCGGGATTGGCGCGACATTGTACAAAGTCACTGGGTCAAGGCGCTGCTGCTACTCGGCCTGGGAATGTTTGTCTGGGGTCTGGCGGCACCACTCTCCATGGGGTTCTTTTTCAACACCCCTCTGCTACTGATGCTTTGGTGCGCCACCTTCCTGCCGTTGGGTAGTCTATTGACCTATCTCGGCAATCAGAGCGGCTTTCCTCTCTTCACTCTACTCATTGCGCTGGCGCTCATTTTCAGCCACTTCAACGACAATCATCAGATCCGCCCACTGACAGAATCGATGCCGCCTCCCCAGGAAAGACCAACACTCGACAAGGCCATCGATCGCTGGATCGCCGTCAACTGCCAGGGCCAAGCCTGCCCACCCTTCATCGTAGTCGCCACAGCCGGCGGCGGCATCCGTGCCAGCTACTGGACAGGCGCGGTTCTGGGCGAATTGCATGACAGCATTGCTGAATTCGGCGACCGCCTGTTCGCCATCAGCGGCGTCTCGGGGGGCTCGGTCGGAGCCACCGTCTATCGAGCCTCACTGCAGGCAGGCGTGCCAAAGGGTGAGGTCAAGGAGAAGCTACTCACCGTACTGGGTCAGGATTACCTCACCCCCATCACCACCGGCCTGCTCTACCCGGACTTTCTGCAACGCTTCATGCCGGTAGCTATGTTTGATGATCGGGCGACTCTTTTCGAGCGTGGACTGGAAGCAGGCTTCGCCGAGGCCATCGGTGAAGACACCCTCAAGCAATCCTTTTCCTCCCTGAGTGCAGACCACGAGCGACCTTGGCCAGCCCTGTTCCTCAATTCCACCTGGTCTAACAACGGTCGCCGCATCGTCGCCGCCAGCCTCGACCTGACGCAGACCGACGCCCTCTACAGCGACCTCTTGAACAAGCTGGGCTACGATATGCGGATCTCCACCGCCGCCCATAACAGCGCTCGCTTTCCTTTCATGAGCCCCCCAGGCTCCTGGACCCTGAAAATCGACGATCCTGAGCAGCGCGCGATACTTGGCAGAGAGCAGATGCTGCAACGCCTGCAGGACGGCGGGCTGTTCGAAAACTACGGCGCCGATACCGCACTGGAGATTCTCCAGGCAGCCAGGCATCACTTTAACTGGCGCTCAGACAAGCCGTATTTCGACCCCATGGTGATTCTTATCAGTAGCGACCCCGGGTTGCCAGACAACCTGGCCATACCGGATCTGCGTACTCCCATCAATTTCGGCTATGAGGCACTTGCCACCTTCCAAACCTACGCCGCCACCCGCGTCGGCCGCGGTTCCGTAGCGGCCGCAAGACTCAGAGACTGGATACGTGAGAGTCTACGCAGCACACGCTACGCCCACTTCAGAATGTGCGGTGTTGACGAACATGCCGACCCACCCCTTGGCTGGGTTCTCTCCCCCGTGGCGCAGTCGGATATTCAAAGTTACCTGCCAACATCGAACCCGGGAGACAAAGATGCCTGCCGGCAGGGTAACTGGAGCAGACTCGATATCATGCGCAGAGAGATAGAGGCGGCACCGAGCCAGTCGGAGCGCATCAGCAGAGGCTCGGACTAGCCCGAATATGTCACCCGATCACTTAGAAATGCGAATAACACACTGTTTTTTTACCGTTAACTTTCTAACACATACAAAAAAGGCTCTGTATAAACAGAGCCTTAATTGCATATTCTTTAATAAATAAAGTCTATGGTAAATCCTAGAACGGAATATCGTCGTCGAAATCGTTGCTGTCCGGCATCGAAGCGGGAGCAGGTTTCGGCTGGGAACGGGGTGCGCCCTGAGACTGGGGGGCATCGTAGGAGGCGCTGCCGCCACGGCTATCGAGCATCTGCATCTCGCTGGCAACGATCTCTGTGGTGTAGTTGTCCTTTCCGTCCTGGCCCTGCCATTTACGGGTGCGCAAGCTACCTTCCACATAGACCTTGGAGCCCTTTTTCAGGTATTCGCCAGCGATCTCGCCCAGGCGGTTGAAAAAGACTACCCGGTGCCACTCGGTCCGCTCCTGCTGCTCACCGGTATTCTTGTCCTTCCAGCTCTCAGAAGTCGCCAGGGTCACGTTAGTGACCGCGCCACCACTGGGCATATAGCGGGTCTCCGGGTCTTTACCCAAGTTACCGATCAGGATTACTTTGTTGATTCCTCGAGCCATCTTCGCTTCTCTCCACTCGTTTCGACCACCCTTCCCTGGGGGGCATCTGTTTAAATTAGTTGGCCAGTCTACCCCTGGACAGCATATCCATCCAGCGCATCTTGATCGACCTGCTGCAGATCCACCTTGAGGTAGGCGATCTCGTCCTCAGGGATAATCACCACATCGGCCACCCCATCGATCGATTTCAATTCAGTGGTCAGGTCGCTCATTTGAGACTCATCCAGCTTGCCGACCCGCAGCAGATAGTTGCTGAGGTAGCTGGGATCAGACATACCCCAGGCAACCAGCAGCCAGAGCCCCGCCATGGCGGCACAGAAAAGAAAGGTCCCCTCATTGCCGTAGTGGGTGTGAAACCAGCCACCGAGCACCCCGCCGAGAAAGGCGCCAAAGAACTGGGAGCTGGAGTAGACCCCCATGGCCGTCCCCTTGCGTTGCCCCGGAGCCACCTTGGCCACCAACGACGGCAGGCTCGCCTCCAGCAGATTGAAGGCGGTAAAGAAGACAAAGAGTCCGATCACCAATCCCGTCAGGGTGGTATCGAATTCGAACAGTAGCAGCGATGCCGAGCCCAGCGCAGCTACGGCGCCAATGAAGACAGGGCGCATGCGCCGGCGGCTCTCTGCGATGATGATGAAAGGCACCATGGCAATCATCGAGAACAACATCACCGGCAGATAGACCATCCAGTGGTGGCCGCTTTCGATGCCGAGATCCCTCAATGCCAGAGGATAGGAGAGAAACATGGCTGTGAGTGACATATGCAGGGTGAGGATGCCGTAGTCGAGTCGCAACAGCTCCGGCTCACGGATGACCTTGCCCATCTGACCCAGGTCCGCTTCGGCATCCCGATGCAGATGACTCTCCTGCGGGGTGGGCACCACAAAGATAACCAGTGCAACCCCGACCAGCGCCATGAGAGAGGTAAACCAGAAGATACCCGGCACGCCGATCCAGTGATTGATGATCGGCCCCATCACCATCGCCACGGCAAAGGCGACACCGATACTGATACCGATGAAGGCCATGATGCGCAGACGCCGCTGTTCGCGACTCAGATCCGCGGCCAGGGCCATGATGACCGCCGCGATGGCGCCGCTACCCTGCAGAGCTCGGCCAAAAATGATGCCATAGATTGTATCGGCACTGGCCGCCACTGCGCTGCCCGCAGCAAAGATCAGCAAGCCGCCGATCAATACCGGCTTGCGACCGATACGATCAGACAGCATACCAAAGGGGATTTGCAGCAGCGCCTGTGTCAGACCATAGGCGCCTATGGCCAAACCAACCAACATCGGTGTGACCTCAGGAAGCCCTTCGGCATACAGCGCGAACACCGGCAGAATGAGAAATAACCCCAGCATACGCAGGGAAAAGAGCCCCGAGAGTGAATAAGCTGCGCGGCTCTCTATTGCGTTCAGGCCGCCGCTATCTTTGTTGCCTCTCGACATCTCTCAATCGCTTTGTCAGTAAATAAGAAGAGCGCGTATAGTAGCAGGTTGGCTCAATCCAATGCAGTAGGGTCTGTTAACATAACCATGGAATCCATCAGCATTCGCGGTGCTCGCACCCACAATCTCAAGAACGTGGATCTTGAACTGCCGCGAAACAAACTGATCGTCTTCACCGGCCTGTCGGGTTCGGGTAAGTCATCCCTCGCCTTCGACACTCTCTATGCAGAGGGCCAGCGGCGCTATGTGGAGTCTCTCTCTACCTATGCGCGGCAGTTCCTCTCGCTGATGGAGAAGCCGGACGTGGACCATATCGAGGGGCTGTCACCGGCCATCTCTATCGAACAGAAGACCACCTCCCACAATCCCCGCTCCACGGTCGGCACCATCACCGAGATCTACGACTACCTGCGCCTGCTCTTCGCCCGTGTCGGCACCCCCCGCTGTCCCGATCACGACATGACCCTGGAGGCGCAAAGCGTCAGCCAGATGGTTGACCAGGTACTGGCTCTGCCGGAGGGGGAGCGTCTGATGCTGCTGGCGCCGGTGGTAAAAGAGCGCAAGGGGGAGCACCAGAAGCTGCTGCAGGAGTTGCACGCCCAGGGCTTTATCCGCGCCCGTATCGACGGCGAGATCTACGAACTCGACGACGCGCCGACTTTGGAACTGCACAAAAAACACAGCATCGAGGTGGTGGTCGACCGCTTCAAAGTACGCGAAGATCTGGCCACGCGCCTGGCCGAATCCTTCGAGACCGCACTACACCTGGCCGAGGGAATGGTCAGGGTGGTCTGGATGGACGGCAGTCGGGAGGAGCTGGTCTTCTCCTCCCGCTTCGCCTGCCCCCACTGCGGCTACAGCATCCCGGAGCTGGAGCCGCGGCTCTTCTCTTTCAACAACCCAGTGGGCGCCTGCCCCACCTGTGACGGTCTCGGCATAGAGCAGTTCTTCGATGAGCAGAAAGTGGTGGCCCATCCGGAGCTCTCATTGGCCGGCGGTGCGGTACGCGGCTGGGACCGGCGCAACGCCTACTACTTTCAGATGATCGGCTCCCTCGGTCGCCACTTCGGCTTCGACCCCGAGACCCCCTGGGAAGCACTGACAACCCAGGTCCGCCAGGTCATTCTGCATGGCAGCGGCGGTGAGTCTATCGAGTTCAGCTACTACAACGAGCGCGGCCGCTCGGTTAAGAAGAGCCATCCCTTCGAGGGCATCATCCCCAACATGCAGAGACGCTACCGGGAGACCGAATCCAACGCGGTTCGCGAGGAGCTGGCGCGCTACATCTCCAGTCAATCCTGTCCCGACTGCGGCGGCAGCCGTCTCAACCAGGCGGCGCGCCATGTCTTCATCGCCAAACAGAACCTGCCGCAGGTCAGTCACCTGCCGATCGGCGGCGCCAAGGAGTTTTTCGCCAAGCTCAAGCTGACGGGCAAGCGGGGCAAAATTGCCGAGAAGATCCTCAAGGAGATCGACCAGCGACTCCATTTCCTGGTCAACGTGGGCCTCGACTACCTGACGCTCGACCGCAGCGCCGAGACCCTCTCCGGTGGTGAGGCGCAACGCATCCGTCTGGCCAGCCAGATCGGCGCCGGTCTGGTGGGGGTGATGTATGTACTCGACGAACCCTCCATCGGTCTGCATCAACGGGACAACGAGCGCCTGCTCGACACCCTGGTCTATCTACGGGATCTGGGCAACACCGTGATCGTGGTTGAGCATGATGAGGAGGCGATCCGCAGCGCCGACCATGTCGTCGATATCGGCCCCGGCGCCGGCATCCACGGCGGGCGCATCATCGCCCAGGGTACGGCGGAGGAGATCGCCAAAACCAAAGACTCGCTGACCGGAGACTACCTCAGCGGCAAGCGCGCCATCGTGACTCCCGAGCGCACCACAGAGATCGACCCGAGCCGCAATCTGGAGTTACTCGGTGCCTGCGGCAACAACCTCAAGTCGGTCGACCTGACGATCCCGGTTGGCAGCTTCTGCTGTATCAGCGGCGTCTCCGGATCCGGCAAGTCGACCCTGATCAACGACACCCTCTTCCCCATCTGCGCAGCAGCGCTCAACAAGGCCAATACCTCACCGGCCCCCTACCGGGAGATTCGTGGCCTGGACCACTTCGACAAAGTCGTCGACATCGACCAGAGCCCCATCGGCCGCACACCGCGATCCAACCCGGCCACCTATACCGGCCTCTTCACCCCCATCAGGGAGCTGTTCGCCGGCACCCATGAGGCACGCTCCCGCGGCTACTCGCCCGGCCGCTTCAGCTTCAACGTCAAGGGTGGGCGCTGCGAATCCTGCAGCGGCGACGGCGTGATCAAGGTAGAGATGCACTTCCTGCCCGACATCTATGTCCAATGCGATGTCTGCAAAGGCAAACGCTACAACCGGGAGACCCTGGAGATCCGCTATAAAGGCAAGAGCATCGACCAGGTATTGGCCATGACGGTAGAGGAAGCGCTACTCTTCTTCGATGCCGTACCGCCCCTTAAGCGCAAGCTGCAGACGTTGATGGATGTGGGACTCTCCTATATCTCCCTGGGACAAAATGCCACCACCCTCTCGGGCGGCGAAGCCCAGCGGGTCAAGCTCTCCCGCGAGCTCTCCAAACGGGATACTGGCAATACCCTCTATATCCTCGACGAACCGACCACCGGCCTCCACTTCCACGACGTCAACCACCTGCTGGAAGTGCTCCACCGGTTACGCAATCACGGCAACACCGTGGTGGTAATCGAGCACAACCTGGATGTAATCAAGACTGCGGACTGGGTCATCGACCTGGGTCCCGAGGGGGGTGACAAGGGCGGCCAGATCATCGCCGAAGGCACACCGCAGCAACTGGCCAAGGTCAAGGGTTCACACACAGGGCGCTTCCTGCAGAAACTGCTGTAGAGACTCGCCAGCCCAGAGCAAAGTGCAGCTTGCCGCCAAACCCGGATAATTTACGGCTTAACCGGAACCTCGTTAATCGCGATTCGGCACAGCCTTGTAAATATCGGACAAGCACCGGCCCAGCAGTAAAGTCGCGCCATGAGAGAGAACAAATTCGGCCAAAGATTACAATACCCTTAAATTCCAATTAATTGATATTCCCAGGTTTCTTTGCGGTTTTCCCTAACTTCTGCAATGATTGTACTGCCCCAAAACTATAAGCAGTTCACATAAGGGGCTTTTTCAATCACTTTTTTATCTCTTATATACCCTCGCAGTGTGAGGCACGTAAGACCAAAGGGAGGAACTCCATGGTTAATAAGACCATTGCGTCAACTGCCTTTGCCGTCACGCTCCTGGTCGGTTGCACAACGCAGCAGTCCACCCAGTCTTCGGCAGAGACAGACGCCAAATCCACCATGGCCGAACACGCCATGGAGGCCAGCGGCCCCATCCGCTACCAAGGCCCCACCGTCGCGGCTGACCCCGCTAAACCCAAGAACGATTACAACATCACCATCAACTACGAACTGGGTATGCACTGCACCGGTTTCGACTTCACCTATTGCTGTGTGCTGCCGCCCTACAACTCGGTACAGTCACAGGTCGTCAAAACCTCCGATGCCAAACGCCACTTTCCGGAACTGCTGGAAGCGGCAGAGGGTGAGCCCGACGTTCTGGTCGATGGCAAAAAACGCTTCAAGCTTGCCTATGGTCATATCGACAACAACTACTCTGAAGGCAACAAGCTCAAATACTGGGACGTGCCTTATGATGTCAACAAAGACGGCAAATACGGCGAAAACGAGAGTGTGGCCAATGCCTACTTCACACACCTCTACGTCTACAAGGACCTGAAGGGGACCAACCCGGAAAACACCAGTGCCGATGCCAAGAAGGCCTATGTCGGTATCCAGGTGCCGGTGCCGCGTGACAATGGTCCGGCCGGTGCGGCCGTACCCAGTCCTTTGAAAGGCGGTCACCTGCACTATACCGGTGAGATAGGCACCAAAGTCTTCACCAAATCGCCGGTGTTGGACAATGTGCCGATCGTACTGACCAACCCGGGTATCTGGGATGCGCTGGGTCTGCCACTGACTCCCTTCAATGACACCGCAGCCGCCAAGGATCCGCTGACCCTGGTGGAGAGCGACATCCAGCCATTCCAGGAAGCCTGGGTGAGCCTGGTCGATGCCGATAGCGGCGAGCCGGTGCTCGACAGCCACAGTGGCCGTCCGATCACCTTCGTCGGCACCAACCCTATCGACATCCCCAACTGCGCCAACTGTCACGGAGGCAAGACCGCCAACGGTGACAAGTACTCCCTCTACAAGCAGGAAAAGGCCTTCTGGAAAGGCCTCGGCGCGAGTGACTGGATGGCCAGCCTGAAAGCCACTTCGGTATCGATCCTGGAGATGCATGACGACCATAATGGTACCGAGTTCCTGAAGAACTACGACCCCAACAGCCGGGCGACTCACAACCGTCTTGGCCGGGATCCGGTACTGTGTCAGAAGTGCCATGCCGACAACGTTATCGGCGTACTTGGCGCCAAGACCTTCAAGGACAAGAAGACCGGCGAAGAGAAGACAGTGCCAGCGCTGACGCAGGCAATCCACACCGTGCATCAAACCGCTGCGCCGATGCCAGACTCCCAAGGCCGCACCGCCGCCTGTCAGGGCTGTCACCCGGCTCATCGGCAGGACGGCAACATGGATATGTACCCGATCACCCCCGACGGCAAGAACAACTACGCCAAAGGGGATAACCGGGATGCAGCCGGTGGCTGCTATGTTGGCCGTGACGTCCACGCCAATCCGGGCAAAGACAAGGATGGGGTCGGCACACCCGAGCATCTCAACGCAGTCGGTGAATGGCTGCAGGCCAATGTATCCCAGATCGGCAACGACGAGGGCGGCAAGGGGCTCTGGTGTACCAACTGTCACAGCCAGCTCTCCCGTGAGCTCTATCAGCGTGACAACCTGAAGAACGCCTTCAAGCAAGAGGGTGAGACGATCCGTAACAAGTCACTCGACGAGATTGCCAAGACCATCGGCGTCAGCCGTAAGGAACTGGAGACGAAGTATCTCGATCCCAAAGTGGTACTCGATGACAAGGGTCACGACACCCCCGGCAAATCGGGCATCCTGCTGACCTGGGCTCAGGAACGTCTGGTACCCGACATCGCTGTCATCGCCCTCAAGGGTAACGGCCCGATGGTCTCCAAAGATGTGGACGGCGATATCAACGTGGTGCCGCTATCAGCCAACCCGGCGGTCGACATTGCCTCGCTGAAGCTGCCTGAGGGAGCCACCGGTGCTGCTGCCGTGCCTTACGATGCCGCCACCAAGGGACGTGACTACTGGCTCTCGCCTGGTGCCCCGCACTGCGCGGACTGCCATGCAGCACCCTTCGTCGAAGGCCAGGGTGGTGTCGCTTTCCCGATCAACCAACCAGGCAAGCACAGTCTGATGCGCTATTCCAAGGGCCATGCAGGTCTCACCTGCCAGTCCTGCCATCAGTCTATCCACGGTCTCTATCCGGTCACCCCGGATACCGACATCACCACCTATCGCCAGGCACCGCAGTACAATCCGGACGGTTCCCATGGACCCTTCCGCTGTGCCGCCTGTCATGAGGTGAATGAAGAGGGCGTACCGTTCATCGCAGACGACGAGGAGCATGTCTGGAAAGGCAAGCCGATCCTCGAAGACTACGACTCAGCGGTCTCCTGGATTCACGCCAATGCGCCTGACCTTGGTGGCAAGATCCCCGAAGAGTGATCGCCACCACCGCCCTCAGACCTGTCATCCGTGCCAGGTCTGACGGCGCAATCCTCTGCAATACAGGGGGGTGTTCGCACCCCCCGCTTTTTTTACTGGCATCAGGTTCCAAATCATGAATCCCATTACAATTATTAAACGTGGCCTTCTGGCAGCCGCCGTCATTCTGACACCACCCTGTTATGCAGTGGCGGAGTCCCAGGTCCTGGCCTCAGTCGGCGACCTGTCCGTAACCTCGGACGAACTCGAATCAGCCATGGCCAGCTTCCCCTTCGCCGACCGTTTCCCCAGCATGAACGAGGGAGACCAAGCCGCACTGCGTGGCGGTATGCTGCAGCGCTTGGTCGCTTCCCGGCTGCTGACACTGGAGGCCAAACGCCTCGGACTCGACAAGACACCTGCCTTTCTCGACGAGTTGGAAGAGTTCCGGCTCGGACTCCTCTATCGACACTACATGGACAAACTGCGCGAGCGCGTGAAAATACCTGACGATGTCCTGGCCGACATGAAGCTTCAGTTCGGCAAAGACAACGATGGCTTGGCGGCTGCCCGTTCGGCCTATCTTGCTGACAACTATCGCAGCCTGCGCTACCTGACCATTCAGAAACTGCGTGACGACTACCATATTCAACTGCATGAAGCACGCATTCACCCCGGCGCCACCGATCGGGACACCGTGCTGTTGGAGGGAGACGGCATCCGTATCACCTATGGTGATCTGATCCGGCATCAGGAGCAGGCGCCGACCAATCCGGAATGGATCAAGGAACAACTCTATAAACGCGCGGAGTTGCTCACCATTGCCAAGGCCGCCGAAGAAGCCGGCGTAGAGGTCAACGACAAACTCAACCGCTTTTCCGAAGAGCGCCTGCCCGCTCTACTGATGGAACAGAAACAGCAGGAGTGGACCGCCGACGAACAGGTCTTGCGCGACTTCTACGCTGCCAATCCCCAGATTGGACGCCTGGAAGAGCGCCGCCATATTGGTCAGCTGGTAACTGCAAGCCGCGAAGAGGCCGAGGCACTGCGTCAACGCATTCTCAATGGAGAGAGCCTCTACGAACTCGCCAGTCAGTACAGCATCGATCCCTACGGCCGTGAACATAAAGGCGACATGGGTTGGCAGACTGAAGGCAGCGGGCACCCGGCCATCGAACAGGCCATCAGCAAACTGGAAGACAACCAGCTTAGCGAGATCGTCGAAACCCCAATGGGCTTCCATCTGGTGAGTATTCTGGAGCGTCGACCCGGCGGCCAGAAGCGCTATCCCAGCATCCGCGACCGGGTACGCCAGATCTGGATTACCGATCAGATGGCCAGCTATATGAGCCAGCTGGCCGAGCAGCATCAGGTTGTCTGGCATGTGGTGAACAATGCGGCCAAAAAGTAAAGGGATGGTTGGCATCAGCAACCAGCGGTCAACTAAACGCTGGTTGCTGGCCCTTGCCTGGTGGCTGTTGATCGCACTCTTGCTGCAAACGAACAGCGTACTCGCCAATGACGACGACCGCCCCACCATACCCAATCAAAGCTATCCCGATCTCGCCGGTAAACCGCACAATCTTCAGCAGTGGAAAGGCAATGTATTGCTGCTCAACTTCTGGGCCAGCTGGTGTGCACCCTGCCTCTCGGAGATCCGTTACCTCAACCAATTTCAGCATGATTTCGCTGCCAGCGGATTGCAGGTCGTCGGTCTGGGTGTCGATGATCCAAAGAAACTGGCCAACGTAAAACGCTCACTGCAGATCGCCTATCCTGTCCTTAGCGTTGACGCAAAAGAGAGCAGAAAGGTCCTCGCTGCCTGGGGTAACAAGACTGGCATGATTCCATTCACCGTAATCTTCGATAAGCGCGGACGGATTGTAAGCGCCCACCGAGGAGTCATCGACGATCAGGTATTCAACACCCTGGTGAAACCTCTCCTGCAATCATCTGTCGAATAACCAGCAATTGGTTATTCATACTCGAGGCCACAGAGGGCCTCCGTAAGGCTTGAAAGAAGAGAGGCATGTCAAACAAAACCCATGGAGGGGAGGTGTTCAACACCTATGATTCAGCCAGTTCAATCCCTCTTAAACCATCGACTCGAACAAGCTACGCCTGGGCCTTACCACTATCCGCCGGCCTGCATTTTCTTCTTATATGGCTGGTCACTCAGCTTCTGTTTGAAACACACCCCCCCTCTTCAGCTACAAGAAACCAGACAATTCATCTCTCATTCGCGACGATAAACGCGCAACAACCCAAAACCGACAATCGCGCAATCGCTCAGCCCCCATCGCCTCCAGTTAAAGCCGGAGACACAATCAGTCCTCATGCACAATCATCACAGCGCACGAAAGACAGACAGGCAGATCGGACCATTTCAGATGATCAATTAAATGATATAAACATCGCCACAAAACCTTCCGCCGCTCAAATCAAAGCAACAGCAGAAAGCATTGCAAAAGCAATCGCGGCAGAAGATGTATCGACACTGGAGCAGAAGCGTTCGATCATTGCAAAGAGATTGGAAAAAGTTTTCAGTCAAAGCGAAGTACCCGGAGTCTCTGAACTCGCGGATGGCACCATCCGTGTCGTCACCGAGTTTGGCATCGTCTACTGCATAAAACCCCAGGATGATTCACGCATCCTCGGACCGGAGGACAACATGCCGGTATCAGTGACCTGTCATTAAATTCAACAGATGTAGAACTCGACAACAAGTTAACCGAACATTGAGGGATAACGCATTAAGACGTCTCAGAAGAGATATTGAGCCAGCAAAGATCGGTAGATAGGATCAGCGTGACATTACCAGGAAACCCTTTATCTGTAGTAGTCTGCACCTGATATGACGTCGATGGTATTTTCATCTCTACGGGCAACTCGTCCGCACGTGGTATTTAATGGGCTCCACTCTGATCAGCCATGCTGATGGTGGGTTCAGGCGTTGATTCATGGTTTGAGAAGTCTTGTGTTGAGGTGTTCGCTGCGCTCATAGGTTATTGCCCCCCCTCTCCCTGGCCCTCTCCCGCAAGGGGAGAGGGGAAGTACTTTTTGTGTGCATCGGACGCGTCCTGTCAAGTCGTGGAATCAAACGGTTTGTTTGCCGCGGCGCTTGATCTATGCGTCCCCTCTCCCCTTGCGGGAGAGGGCCAGGGAGAGGGGGTATCAAACTAAGACGCACTGCGAACCCCCTGTCAGATCAAGTCTGAACTACTACACTTTATCCACGCATACAATTTGCACATACAGTCAGCGTCAGACACCGATAATATTGACAAGGCGGTGATCAGTCGTCATCTTTAAACCCGACAGGCTCCTCAAAATATTCTACCGCGTATGGGTTACCATTCTCACTGGCCTTTTTCATCCACTCCTCTCCTTTTTTCTTGTTCTTTTTTACACCCTCACCGAGCAGGTAGCACACAGCAACATTATACTGTCCATCGATATCCTCTGCTTCTGCAGCTTTCAGATACCAGCGAAAGGATTCCTCTATACATATCACCGATCAATTTCATCGCCGCTGGCCTATGTTCACCGGTAACATCGCTCAGTAGACGCAAGGCTTTCTCTGGGTCTTTTTGTACTGACCTTCCAGAACGATAGTAAAAAGACAGATTGTAGGAGGCATTGTTGTTGCTTTGCTCTGCTGCACGAGAGTACCAATAAAATGCTTTGTCGAAATCAGGTTTTCCATTCACGCCACCAGAGGAGAAAAGGTAGCCTAGATTTGACTGGGCATCACTAAAGCCCTGTCGCGCGGACTGCTCATACAACTTAAGCGCTTTCGATTTATTCTGATAAGGCTCTTCACCATAATCATAAATCACAGCCAGGTTAAATTGTGCAATGTAGAGTGCTTCGTCGACGTTAGGGTCAACATAGAAGCCCATGCCTCGGAGGTTGTTAAGCGTCTTTCCGTCTTGTAGAAATGGACTCCTTTTCTGCTCGCTTAAAATACTCAAGTCGGTTTGTGAAGCCCGTTCCAGCCATTCAATGGCTTTTGGTATGTCACCGCTCTCTTTAAAGTACAAGCCCA